>NZ_JBGSQY010000018.1:0-194542 GCF_041737835.1 Bythopirellula sp.
CGCCCGGAGCGGTTTGCGTACACGAAGATCTCCGGGCGCTAACGCTGACGGCTCGCCTCACTCAATCAACTGCCAACCGTGATCCGCGGGATCGAAACCCTCGGGAAACTTTGTGGCCGCGTCGTAGCGCGGTGGAGTGGAGGTCTCGAATTTGCTGGAGGCCAAGTCATTGGCCCTGACCGTGCTAAGGTCGCACTCTTGGAATTGCGTATTGTTGAGACTCACCGCCTGAAACGAAGTACCAATCAGAGTCACGGTGGTGAGCTGAGCATCCTCGAAATTCGACATTTGCATTGCCGGACCGATGCCTTCAAAGCGGGTGTCAGCAATTCGCGCGCGTCGGAACGTCGCTAATTGCATCGAGCCGTGAATACGTGCTCCTTGAATGACGGCATCGTCAAAGTTGGCTTCTTGCAGGCCTGATACTCCGCTTTTAACCAATGTGTTCTCCAGATTTGCTCCAGAGAGGTTGGCCTTTTGCAGGGCGGCACGACCGATGAGGACAGCGTCCTTAAGATTGGCCTCTGAGAAATTCGTTTCATAAAACGCTTTCGCGCCGCCTACGAGTGTGGCATTAGAAAGATCTGTCTTGCTGAGATTCGCGTTCATAAAGAGGCTGTCGACATTGCCGAGCAAAGAAATCCCTTCGAGATTACGGCCACTAAGATCAACGTTGATATACGACAAGGAATCATCAAGCGTTTTTTCGAGCTTGCCTAAAAATGTCGTAATTTGTCGTTTCATCCGATCGTCAAGCTGCGCATCGTCTCGCCAGGATCTGAGGACTGCTGGCAAACCTGCCTTGATCAGGTATTCGGCTTTCACTGGGTAAGACGATTTCGATCCACTAATCTCAAGCATCATCTCCATTTCTTGCCAAGCCATGGGATCGGTGATCGGTGGTTGGCTACGAAGCTGATCGACAAACCACTGACAGTTGGCGGCCAACACTTCATCAATTGTTTTCTGAGCATTCTCACTCCTCCATGATTGATATTCGTGCTCAGGCTTCTTGAAATCTCGCAAAGCATAATTTTGCAGATACGAGTAGGCATAATCACGCACAAACTCCGATTCATCTGTCGCTCCTAAGTCGAGCACCTTGAGCACCTTGGGATGCCGTGCAAACTCAAACGTCTTCAGCAGTCCTGTCTTGACTTCGTCGATGTCAATCTCCGGCCAAACTGTCTGAACAACCTGCCAGGCTTCTGGCGGAGAGAGGTCGGCGATCATCTGGGGACCAACAGAAAAAGCTGTCGGATTGTGATCGATTAAGTGATTCAATCTAGTTATCCATACGTTTTGTTTTGATATCGTTAAATCACCGATATAAATCTCATCAGCAATTTCGCTCTGACTGTTCCGTTTTTTTGCTTCATAGAATAACACTTGAGCTTTGGCGCGCAACTTTCGAGCTTCAAGCACGGCCTCCACCGTCACGCGCCCAACGTCGTATAGGGTTTGCTGTGCTTTGATAACTTCGCCTGCCGCTTTGACAGCCTCTTGATATTGTTCAACCGCTGGCTCTCCCTCCCCCTTGGCTGTGGCGAGTTCGGCACGAGCTATTGAGAGATGATAGTAGGCCAGCCATTTGTTGGCTGGCTCTCCACCAGCCAGCCCTTGGTCGTAAAGGACATTGATCCGCTGGTAAATCGCTTCATAGGAGGCAATCAACTCTTCGAGAGAAGCAATCTTTGCCTTATCGTTGTCGTCAGTATGTTGTTTTTCTGCTTCTTGCGCTATTGGTTCTGAAGCAGAAGGATTCTTACTTGTGAGCTTTCCCGGCTCCATCGGCAAATCGTCAATCTCCGTCCACTCGTAGTCGCGCGTTTGAAATTCGAAACGTTCGATTTGGTCAGGTTTCAACCCTCGAAAAGTCGCGGGGGACTGATAGATTTGGCCAGCGCTGTAGCCTCCGCGACCGGCCGTGTCGTGAGTCTTACCCTGTTTGTCGATGGCGACAATCCGGAACGCCACGTCGAAAAAATTATGCGAGATGATGATCGTGGTTCCCTCGGCACTGGCCATCGGCGATGAAAACACAATGCTCTTACCGCCCATCAAGCCAGAGGCACTTGATCCACTGCCGCTGGTTTCGGCCACGGTATTCCATTTTCCTCTTGCTACGCCAACTCGCAGTCCGATTGTTTTCTGGTTTTCGTCGAGTCCGAAATAGCGTGTTCGATAGATCCCTGGTTGGTGTTCACCGTCGAAAACGAGATTCCCTCCCGCGGAAGCTCGTGCTCCAATAATGTTCCAGGTCATGTCGGCGTCATCCTCCGACGGTACATCAACGCGAATCGCAATCCGCCGCCACACTTTATCCGGTGAGGCAACAGTGCTCCCTTTCGACCATGTGAACGGCACAGACTCCAAATTTTCGCCTTCCGCATTCCACCACCGTTGCGGCTCTTCATCGTGGGTGCCAATCGCAAGAACTTCGACCTTGGGCTTTGCGGATTGCTCACCTGCTGCCACAGGCTGTTCCTCGTCTTTCACAGGCTCGGCGGCGTTTTGCCAGCTCAGTGGCGCGACAGCCATCAATCCCAAGCCAATGACGAGCGCCAACAATCCCGAGCGCGACACGCGAATTGGCTCGCGCAACGGTTCGCCAAACAGCCGCGCCACGCGGCGGCGTAATTCCGACGGACGGCCGCCTGATGCGGCAAGCGCCGCAATTTCCGGCCGCTGATCGGTTTGTCCACTCAATTCCACGATTCGTAGCAAAGCCTGGGCGTATTGCACGCGGCTTGGCGACGATTGATCTGCGCCGCGGCATGTTTGTTCGTCGCAGCAGTACTCGCGGTAGATGCTGATCTGCCGACTGAGATACCAGAGCGCGGGATTGAAAAACAGCACCGCCTCGGCCAGACGCTGCAAAAGATTCACCCACATGTCGTGACGGCGCACGTGGGCCAGCTCGTGGGCAAGAATCATTTCAAGCTCGCCGGGTGTTAGGCCCGTGAGTGCCGACGTGGGAATCAAGATTGTTGGCCGCAACAACCCCACGACTTGTGGCACGATGATGTGCTGTGCCTCGGCAAGCCTCGGTAGCACACGCAACGACCACGAGCGGGCGAGCCGTTCGAGCGCCGCGACAAGTGGGCCACTGCTGAGCGGCTGAGCTAGACTTGCCAACCGCTGGGCCTTCCAGACGCCCTGCCCCACGCGCAGCAGCATGGCGACGACTCCCAACAGATAAACCCCCAGCAGCCACGGAGCGAATGCAGCGAAACCGAAGGATGTTACAGCCTGATTGCTGACAATTGCTGGTGCTGATGAAACAGGCTCTGAATCGGCTCGTGGTTTGACAATCTCCGTCGGTGGCAACACCTCGAGGGATTGCGTGGGCCAACCTGTTTCGTTCGCGGCAGCAAGAGTCTCATTGACGACCAACGAATCTGATCCAAGTTGCCAATAAGTGATCGGCAAGGCCACGATTGCGAGCAGCATCGCACCGACATACACCGAGTAGCCGCGTTCTGGTTTGTCTCGGCGTAAGCAACTGACCAGCAGAAAAGCGCAAGCGGCCAATAGCGAGACTTGCCACAAGGAATGCGCCAGCGTCAAACAGATTCGGTTGCACAACTGGGGATCAAAACCGAGTTCCAGGAACGTGTTCATGACTTTTGCTCCTTGGCTTTGCGATTGATGAGACGGCGCAACTCGGCCAGTTCTTCGCCATCGAGATCGGTGGTTTCCAAAAGATTGAGCACCAAGGCCTGCGGCGAGCCGTCGAACACCCGCGACAAGAGATCGCCGACGAATCCCCCGGAGATATCTTCTTTCGCGACCTTGGGGGCAAACAGAAAAGCCTTGCCTTCTTTCTGGCGGCGCAAGAATCCTTTGCGGACCATGATGTTGAGCATCGTGATCACGCTGCTGTGCGTAAGGGTCCGCTCGGCCTGCTGCTCTAAGCGCTCACGAACTTCCCGCACGGGAAGCGGTGCTTCCTGCCAAAGCACTTTGAGGATTTCGAGCTCCAGCTCCGTGGGCTGCTCCGACGCGGGTCGCGGCATGAGTAACTCCTAGAATGCACTATAGAACGCAGATGAACACGGATCGGACGGATTAACGCGGATTGGGAAGAGTTTTTGAACCGCTAATTCACGCTAATATTCGCTCATGAATTCAGTAAGCGTTGATTAGCGTCCCCAGTGGTCATTCTGAAAGGAGTTCCGCGACTTGAAGAATCTGGCGTCAATCGTTTCACGTCTTCCCTACGTGATGGTACTGCAAACCAGATCCTTCGGTCGCCTAGGCTCTCTCAGGATGACTTATAACTTCTGTGTAATTTGCGAATATCTGCCCAATCCGTGTGATCCGCGTTCTATCTCTGACCATGTTTTAATTCTTTAGATGATCGTAGCGAGGCACGATCCTTCGCGTCAAGAGAAACTTTGAAAAAATTAAAAGATGGCCGACGGCGAGCCGTCAGCGCGGGCACCGACGCGTAGCGTTGGTCGGCTCGGAGTTAGACAGTCGACTGAAATTCGAGGCGCACGACTTCCATTGCGGGGTCGAACATCGAGCGGGCTAAATGCACGACCGCTTGCACTTCGTCGGTCAGGCCGACGGTGTCGCCCTCGTTTATTTGCTTCTGCTTGCCAAGCAGATAGTGAGCCACATTGTAGGCGTATTCCAACATGATTTGCGGCTCACCAGGGAAGTCGCGGATCTCGATCTCTAGTTTTCCCAACGCTTCGAGCCCGGTCGTGTAGAGCCGGCCGTTGCCGTCGGGATCGCGTTCGACGCGGAAATCAATCCACAAGAATAACGGCAGATCACGCGGCGACATCTGCTGAGCTTGATCGAGAAACGCCTGGGGTGGATGCACAAGCCGCCCGGGTCCCCAAAAAACGCCTTGTACCGGAGCCGTGCCGACCAGCCCGCTCACCAACTGCGTGAGCGCGATGCTCTTGTCGATCGACTTACTGCCTTCATCGACAAGTGCGACGAGCAGATGAGCTTGATGATCTTTGAGGGCTTCGGTGGCATCGGGCCAATACCAAGCCGTGGCGCAGGGGCCTTCTAACTGCGACCAAGGCACAGGCCGCGGCACGAGCGTGACGGCGGCTGTGTATTCGCCGATTGTGCAAGTGAAAAGATTGTCGGTCGATCCCGCTTCAACCAATTTAGGAGCGTCGGGATACAGCTGGCCAATGTAGCGCACAACGTCACCAAACGCCGGCAATTCCGGTTCGGAAAGCATCACCAATGACAGCCAACGTAAGGGATTGCTCATAGTCACTTTTTCTTTGCTTGAACAACACGCGACAAGCCGGCAATATCCTTAACCGTCTCCGCTATCTCAAAGCAGCCGTTGGCTTGGATGAGTTCTTCCACTCGCTTGGCATTATCGGCTCCCACTTCCATGAGCAGCCAGCCGCTGGGGTTCAATCGCTGCGCGGCTTGGGGAATCAATCGCTCAATCACTTCCGTACCGTTCGCACCGCCATCAAGCGCCAGATGGGGCTCGTAATCATGAACATCGGACTGAAGCGTCGGCATGTCCGCACTTGCAATATAAGGAGGATTACTCAGCACGAAATCAAACTTCGCGTCGGCGGGAACAGCGGAGAACAAGTCGCTTTCCATGAATTCAACCCGCTCGGCAACGCCATGCTTTTCTGCATTGCGCCGGGCGACTTCGATTGCCGCAGGGCTAATATCCACGGCGGTCACTTGAGCATTCTTAACCCGCTTAGCCATCGTGACCGCGATGATGCCGCTGCCGGTGCCAACGTCGGCGATGCGTATGCTTTGGCTCGGCCATGATTTGGCCAAATCAATCGCCCGAACAACGAGCGATTCCGTTTCGGGTCGTGGAATCAACACATCGGGCGTGACTTCGAACATCAGCGAGAAAAACTCACGGCGGCCAACAAGATAGGCGACCGGCGTTCCCTTGGCCCGTTTGCCCACGAGTTCGCGAAAGGAGGTGCGGATCGCTTCGGGTGGCTCTTCTTCAAACGCGGTGTAGAGTTCGATCCGCTGGCAACCCCGCGCGTGGGCGAGCAGCACTTCCGCGTCGAGACGGGGACTGTCGGCCCCTTTGCCACGCAGAAAATCGGTCGTCCAATTGAGCAGCCGTCCCACGGTCCAAACATCGGCTGTGGGTTTTTCGTCGGCCATAATGAATTATCATGTTAGCCGCAGGCGGTAGCCGACGGTTGTTCGATGAGAACCGCGGGCTACCGCCTGCGGCTATCACATTTACTCATCCGTTCCAAACGCATCGCGGACTTGTTGGCGTTCATAATCCACGAGCGCGTCGGTCACGGGTTGTAGGTTTCCCGCCAAGATTTGATCTAACTTATACAACGTCAGGCCGATGCGATGGTCGGTCACGCGATTCTCGGGAAAGTTGTAAGTGCGAATCCGCTGACTACGGTCACCAGAACCGACCAGCGAGCGGCGTTCGTCGGCCCGCTTTTGGTCTTCGACTTGGCGCTTGGCTTCGTAGACGCGCGACTTGAGCACGCGCAACGCCTTGGCCAAATTCTTGTGCTGGCTCTTTTCGTCCTGGCACTGGACGACGATCCCCGTTTCGAGATGCGTCAAACGAACGGCCGATTCCGTTTTATTCACATGCTGCCCGCCGGGTCCGCTTGCGCAGAATTTGTCGAGCCGGTAATCGTCGGGCTTGATTTCGATTTCCAGGTCTTCGGGCTCGGGCATCACGGCGACCGTTGCGGCGGAAGTATGAATTCGTCCTTGTGTTTCTGTTTGGGGAACGCGCTGCACGCGGTGGCCGCCGCTTTCGTATTGCAGCTCGCGATAGACGCCCTCGCCCTCAAGACCCAAGGTGATTTCTTTGAATCCCCCCAGCTCGGTCGCGCTCATTTCGATAATTTCCACGCGCCAACCCTTTGTCTCGGCGTGGTACTTGTACATTTCGTACAAATCGCGGGCAAAGAGAGCCGCTTCATCACCGCCGGTTCCGCCACGAATTTCCATCACGCAGCGAGTGCGGTTGGCGTCGGCACCACCGAGGGTGAGCAACAATAGTTCATCCCAATGGGCCTCACGTTCTTCGATCAGCGTGGGCAGTTCGGCCTCGGCGAGTTCGCGCATCTCGTAATCGTCGCCGGCGATCATCTCGCGGGCATCGGAGATTTCGCTATTGAGCTCTTTGAAGCGGCGATACTTGTTGACCAATTTAGCCAGCGAACCGTGTTCCCGCGCTGTGGCTGCCATGCGCGGGCCACTCGCCTGGACCTCGGGATTCATCAACTGTTGCTCAAGCTCAGTAAACCGAGCGAGCTTTGCTTCGAGGAGGTCTCGCATATTAACCAGATTAAGAAGTTAGGGGCCAAGGGTGAGGAATCGACGCACAAGGCGTCTCGCAATCCACACTTGGACCAGCTACTTCTTATCGGCGGCCTTTTTGCCTTTGCCCAAGCTCGCGTAACCCGCGGCGGCAAACTTGTTCTTGAACTTCTCGATACGACCAGCCGTGTCGACGAATTTCAGCTTGCCCGTGTAGAAGGGATGGCAAGCGTTGCAGATATCGACCTTCAATTCCTTGCGAATGCTGCCGGTGACAAAGGTGTTACCGCAACCGCAAGACACTTTGGTATCGTAATATTGAGGATGAATGTCTGCTTTCATGTCGATCTCCCGCCGGCGTGGATCGCTCGGCTAGGCCATATCCTGTGAACTTAGAGAACTTAATGGGAATCACAAAATATACTCCCGAGTGGCTTTAGGGACAAGACCCATCGTTTTTGCGCAATTTCCACCAAAATTCGCGTGACAATCATCGCTCCAGCCGTCCATTTACTGTGGGGCAATACAACATGTTTGTGCCCCACCTTTGGGTTGCAGTCACAAATTGCGACATTGGTGCCGAAAGATTCGGCGCTCGGCTTTGTCCAGGCGTGGATAAAATCTGCTAGGCAAAAAACCTTCATCCCAGCCGAAAAAACTATGATGTCGACTCAACCGTCTACGTCCCTGCCTGAAGAACATACCGACGACCAGCCAGAAAGCGAGCGCCCGCTGACGGTGACGTCGCAAGAAGTGCTCCAAGGACGGCGTGAGTTGTGGATCGAGCACGAAGGGCAAATCTACCGCCTGCGGGTTACCTCGCGGGGGAAGCTTTATCTCACGAAGTGACGGCCTTGGATTAGGAGCGCTACGCCGCAAGCGGCTAGGAGCAATGCCGTGGGTTCGGGGATGGCGGCGAACACGTTGAGATTGCTGTCGTTGTAGCTGGCTTGCCAAGCTGTGAGACCCGCCGGTGTTTTGTCGACTCGCTGCCAGGCGAGAAAGTCACGGCCGTCGATGTCACCATCGTTGTCGAAATCACCCGGCATGCTTCCGAGGTCGGCTAAGAACAGTGAACTGCCGTTGCTTGGGTTGGCAAAATGAATTTGGAACGCGAGTTGATGCTCGGAGTTCCATGCCGTGCCGAATTCCGACTCCAGCGTGAACGCGCTGCGGAACTCCAACAGGAACACTTCATCGTAGCCTTGGCTCTGCAGTAACGATGTGTTCGTGGCTTGGGCGGCTGGCACCAAATCGCCAGTCAGTGGGTGAACCCAATCGCCGACCTTCACCACAAGTTCCAATTCGTTATCCGCGTTTTGTGCCCAGATACCCGTTGACTCCGCCAAGGGAACGCCACCACCAGTGACCGCCCCCATGAAAGCGATCTGCCCGGTTGCGTTGATGGAGTAGTCCGTGAAATCTTGAAACACGGCCCCGGTGGGCAGTCCTGGTGCCTGTCGACCCATCCGTGTGACCATGTCGACACCATCGACGGTCGCGCGAAATAGGCCATGATCATTGTTGAAATTAACGCCCGTGCCTTCTAATTGGCCGCGGAAGAGAATGTGCCCGGAATCGCTGAGCCGCAGTTGATCGTAAGTTCCAAAGTCAGCAAACCGAACGCCAGCAGTCCCCACGGGTGCAGGGTCATTTCCTTCAAGAACCATCTGCAAATTGCCCGGCGTGCCGAGCCAGATCGAATCATTGAAATTCGTGAGATGCGCACCAAAAGCGATCTGGCCTGAATTGTTGATCACCGGCTCGGTGTCAATAAGAAAGAACTCTTCACCAGGGACACCCGGCGCGGAAGTGTTTTCGCGTACTAAGAGCTGCAAGTTTCCCGGCGTGCCGGTCCAGATCGTCCGGCCATAGACTGAGCCCGAAGTATTCGTGATCGTCGCGGCAAAGGCCAGCTTGCCCGACGAATTCAAAACGGGGGATTCTGATGGAGGCAAGAACGGGAGAAAATAACTGCCCGCGGGCAAACCGGCGCCCGTGGGAACAGGGCTATCCTCCATAGCAACCACAGCAAGATTCCCTGGCGAGCCGTACCACAGAGCACTTTTATTGTTTGAAGCGGATCCGGTAAATGCAACTTTGCCGTTGTCGCTCACGGCGACGCTCGACGCATCGATGTCATCGATCATGTAGGGCGACCCACTCACCGCCACATTCGTGCGGGCAACAAGCTGAAGGTTCCCAGCCGTGCCCAGCCACAAACCATTCGATTGATCGAAATTGCCGGTGACACGCGCGTTGATCAACAGTTGCCCCGCATTGTTGATCAGCGGATCAAGACCAAAGCTTTCAAATTGTTGCGTCGTGCCTGGTGCGCTGTTTCCTACGCGAGCAATCAGCTGGGGCAGAGTAGCCGAGCCGCCCCAAACGGTTTCTGAGTTACCACCCGAGAGTGTGGTGGGATCAAGAAATGAATGGAATGCCACTTGGCCATGATTGTTCAGCACGGGTGGCTGCAAGGTAAAATGGTTGGCGCCGGGTTGGCCAGGGATGCCGGGTGCTGGGCCAGAAACTCCCGCGATGCGCTGAAGTTCCGCCGAATTGATCGGCCTGAGGAAGCCAAGTATTCCGCAGAGACATACGGAAACGCGAAAAATTTGTAGCCAATGTTTCATCGGTGAAGTTCCGGCAATCAGCGATGCAAGAAGACCAAGACGACAAGTTAAGTAATTAGCGACTTACCGAGAGCCTTTATTTTAGTTAATCTTGCGGCACGGTTATAGGTTTAATATTTGCATAGCCGGTTGTTTCGCTCGCACCGGACGCCACTCGAAGATGCCGACGATCGCTCCCGAATCGCTAGTTCTGCTGACTTACATGCTGGTGGGCGGGGTGTTGGTGCTATTAGGTTTGCCGCTTTATTTTCGCAAGATCCCGCCGAATCGGTTCTACGGTTTTCGCACTGCCCGCACTTTGGCTGATCCCAAAGTCTGGTATCCCGTGAATCGCGTCACCGGCGGCTGGATGGTGGTGACGGGGGCGGTCACCGCGGGGGTCGCCACCTGGGCCCAGCGAGCAGGATACAACGTCCCCTTTGCGGCGATGGTCAATTTAATCACGTTTTCAGTCGGAATGTTGTTGATGCTGATCCATAGCATCGTCACCCTCTGGAACATAAAGTAAGCTTTGCTGATCACTCTGCCGGTACACTGGAAGGGGCTAGGGAGGGTTTATAAGGCGCATTTTGAAACTTACCTAACCGCATGGACTCCCCCCTCCCCTAACCCCTCCCCCGAGTACTGGGGAGGGGGACTAAGTTAACCACTAACCCACGAGATAACCCTGCCTTGGCCGCCACTTTTCGCTTTTATTGGCGCATCTTCGCAATGCTCGTGAACACGTTCGTGTGTTGGTCGTTCTTTGCCCTCAACTGCTTGTTGGCGGGAAAACAAAAACGCACACAAGTGATCAATCGCTGGGTCCCACTTTGGGCACGTATCAATCTGTTGATCTTTCGGATTCGCGTTCTGCCGGCTGGCCAGTTATATGATGCTGACAAACTCATACCGGGTCGCGATAGCAAAGGCCGAGGACGCATCTTTATTTCCAACCATCGATCAGGGCTCGATATCCCCTTGCTCCTTTCCTTGGTCGAAGCCCACTGCATTAGCCGACATGACTTGGCGAACTGGCCAATCATCGGCCGTGGCGCGCGAAGCATCGGCACGCTCTTCGTCGATCGCGAGTCACGTCGCAGCGGGGCGGCCGTGCTCAAAGAAGTTGGTCATGCTATTGAAAACGGCGAAGGAGTGGCCATGTTCCCCGAGGGAACATCGTATGGGGGCGATGAGGTCCGCGAATTTCGCAACGGTGCCTTCAACGCGGCCCGGCGTGCCAACGCCCAACTCGTGCCGATTGGACTCGCCTACAGCGATGAAGCAGCCTACTTTTTTCACGAGGCATTCATCGACCACGCCAAGCGGCTCACGATGGTCAAGTCGATGAGCGTGGCCGTCGAATTCGGCGAGCCAATTGAGTTTGGCGATTTGACGACGCCCGAAGTCATCCAGCGAGCGCATGCCCAGGTGCAGGAGTTGGTGAATCGTGCGAGGAAAAGATTGGACGAGAATCCTTAAACGCTCCAATTCACATGTTCTCGCTTGTCTAGCACGTCTGAGGTATAACAGCTCGAACTACCAGACCGAGAAGTACGCTTTGTGGCAGCAATTACAAGCCTAGCCTTTTTCTGAGCAGGAATAAACCGATACTCGGAAGGATCATCAGTACTAGTGCTGAAGGCTCTGGAACGGCGATCACGGCGAGCCAACTCTCTTTAAATCCAGCGGGATTAATTCCTACCCCTGTAATGATTCGACCATCAGCCGAAGCGGCGACAGCCTGTGTTAGCGTCCAACCTGTGAGGTCGATGCCTTCAGTGGACAGTATGTCATAAACAAGTCGCCAGCCGTTCGCCTCCGTCCAAACTGCTGCTTGCGAAGTGAACGACGATTCAATATCGAGCGATCCGACGATCGTCGACGCATCTGCCGAGAGATTCAGAGCCGTGCTACCATCGAAGCCGTTGGGAACACCAATGGAAAACAGACCGGCTCCCTCGGTCCAAAGGAAAGCTTCCCTGAGACTCGATGCGAAGTACTCGGTATTTCCGACAATTATCGCACCACTTTCAGATACGGCTCTCGCAACAGTCAACTCCTCCTGTATGGCGGGATCAATCAAGAAGTCATCCGTGCCACCGCCCTTCCATGCATAGGCAAAAGTTGTAGGAAAAACTGTCACATTTCCCACCATTACGGAACCATCACCGGAAACACCATACGCCGAGCTTTCGTCCTGATAGAGTTCTGGTTGTGGTAAATCCGTAGGCCCTGACGCACCGGTCCATCGAATGGCCACTTGACCGGCACCGCGGGAACGTCCAACAATCACCGAGCCATCGGAAGACACGTCAAACGCTTCGCCAAAAGAAGGAAAAGTAATCGGATAAAAAAGACTTACCAAACTCCCGGAATCGGTCCAACGGAAAGCCTCAAATCCTCCTGCGCCGGTGCCGCGCCCAACTATGGTTGAACCGTCGAGCGATATGGCGTTGGCGCGGCTTTGGAACACACCTCCCGCTATGTCCCCCAGCCCTTCCATTCCTGCTTGGTTTGTCCAGCGGAAAGCTTCCTCGCTACCATTCGCCGAGGTACTGTAGCCCACGACAATTGTCCCGTCACCAGAGATATCCGTCGCGGTGCTGGAGAAGATTCCTCCGTTCAAATCTCCAAGCGGAACAAAACTGAAAGCTAAAACTCTTGTCGCAAGAAGGTTCGCACTCGTGGCCAGAATGAAGAAAAAGATAGCATGTTTTCGAACATTCATAACTTCTGCATCCCACTAAGAAATTCCAGTGTCAACAAAAAAACGCTGACGGCCGATGCCCGAGCTTCAAAGCTCGATAAGGCAAAGGCCGACAGCGTTTTCTCAGTAGCAAAATTACCGTAATGTTTTTTTGACAAGTGGCAAACTGCCAAGATCAATTACAAATGATTTTAAGCTCCGCTACTACCTGTCGCAAGATTTCAGCCAATTTTTCTTAACCAAAAACTCTCTCGAGCAATTCCTCGCTCAACCATACCACTTCAAGCTCGGCAGGATCGTCAAGCACCCCGCTTGTGTCATCTTCGTTAGTTAGAGAATACACTGGGGCATCGAAAAGTTCGCTGTCAGCTTCATAAGCGCTGAAGGCTGGGATCTGCAACTCTTCAGAAAGTGTGCTAACTTCTTCGTCCTCGTCGGCACCCAGGCTCTCAAACAAAGCTGCGTCAATCAGTGCCGCTGAAAGTGCTGCTTGTTGCGGCTCGTCAAAGACCGTGATTGCTGAAACCTGCGCGACAATCGGCTGTGTGCCATAGTTGTCCTGCCAAATTTCCAAATCACCAGCATCAATCGTCCCGCTGCCGTCGCCATCAGCGCCGCTTCCTGCGGGCACAGCCGCTGTGCCAAATGACCGTTGCCAGGCCAAAAAGTCGCGGCCATCGATGTCGCCATCGTTGTCGTAATCACCTTGCGACGGCGGTGTTCCATAACTCATCGTCGCGACCGTGGCAGCGGCTTTGTTTTTCAGAGTCAACTCGCCGTAGCTGTTATTCAATTCGCCGTCGTAGTTGCCTTGGATAAACAGTTTTTGCCCGCCCCGGGGTCCTGTCGTGCGCGCTTTGAATTCCGTCACGTCGGCAACAAGATAATAGGTCGAATTCGCAGGGATGACCGTTCCCCCTTTAAAGGTGTAGTTTACGCTGCCCGAAACAGTCCACCCTGAGATATCGACGGCCGTGCTGCTATTATTCAAAAGCGTAATAAACTCTTGCTTTTGATTGCCGCTTGAGGATGCATACTCAGCACTGATCAACACATTGGGGAGTGCCGTCTGCGATGTCGGAATACTCGACAAGCTGTTGAGATAAGTCTTTCGTTTCGCAAGAAAATCAGCCTGCACACGAGCCACAGATTGGGCGGGCGTTTCAAACGCCATTCCCGCCGCGGTGCCCCAAATGTTGCGATCAATCGCCGCATCCGCACCAATCTCGGCCATCAAATCGCTGATGCGCTGCACGACGTCGCTGCTGGCAATGTTTTGACCCACGGGCCCATAGAACTCGTCAATCAAAGATCGCAACCTGCGCGTGTACATCTGGGTGAACTGCGGATAGGCAATCAACCGGTCCATCAAATGGTTGCCGCCCATATAAACGTACAAGCCATCGTTCCAAATGAGATCGTCGTCGAAATAATTTTCGCTGGGATTCCATTGATGCCCAAAGCTCAAATCCATATCCCAAGGCAGGATGGACCACTGCTCGGTCAAGTTTGTATCACGATAAAGATAATGGTTCTTCTGGCCGTAATCGCGATTTCCGATCAGCGTCTGGATTGCGAAATAATTGGCCCAGCTCGCCAAATCAAGATTGTCGGCGACCCAAATCTGTCCCTGATTGGTGCTGAGCCACGCCGAGTCGATGAGTGCCTGTAGATCGCTGCTGTCCTCGTCCTTGCGAGTCTTCTTTTCGACTTCAAATGTTGTTGAGTTGAATCCGTTGCCCATTTTGTAGAGCGCGCCATCGGGATCGAGACCAACCCGCTCTAAGTATTCTGACTGCGCTTCTTCAACGAGGTCGTACATCCCGTAGTAAGCTCCGTTGCGATACACGACCGTTGAATAGGCCAACAAACCCGGACCACCGGCAGCCGTGTACAACTCGTACGCCATCGTGTTTCGATAGTACGTTTTGTCGGTGAAGTTCGTGAGCAAATTGAAATCGCTCACTTCGCCGAGTGCTGCGTCGAATTCAAATTTCAGGCCACTATTGGCGTCGAAATTGAACGACTTCTTCAAGAATTGCGGTTGGGTTGTCGACTGACCGTGCAAGTCGACTTGGACGTTGTCGTAGAAAGTACCATCGATGTAAAGCGAAGTCCGTGTCCCAACATCCGTGGCGGCAGCGTTCGTATCCTGTACGAACCAGTGGATCACCGGCAAGTCGGTCGTGATGCCTGGCACGGCGATCACCGTACCGTAGTACTGCGGCGAATCCAATTCATCGAGGTAACTCGGACCTCGCCCCACGATGCCAGTGGTGTCGGCAGCGGTCACGTACCAGCGGACCATCTGTCCCGCTGAAAAGGAATTACTTGGGATCTGTGCCGTAAACACGTTATCGCCGGCCACAGCATCACCCGCGGTAACGCCATCGTCGAACATCGTGACTTGCACTTCGCTGCCATACATCACGCGGTAATTTAGTCGCACGCTGGAACCATTGACCGGCGCGAGGAATGATTCGATATCGGCGGTGACCGTGATCGCCTGCCCGGCCACGGGCTGCGTGGGGGTGAAGACCGACGCATCGATGCGCGGTCCGAGCTGCATAATGCTGCTGTTGGGCTGGCCGGGCGTTGGCACGGCCAAGTATCCGATCGTCGCGGCACTTGCCTGGGCGGTCAGTATGGGATGCATCAACAAATCGCTACTGAAACTGCCCGAATTGAGCGCATGGATCGCCAAGACATTCTTGCCAGTTTGCAAGAACGGCAACGCGGAATTGAGATTGAATGTTTCACCAGCCGCCGCGAGATTGTCGTCGCGAATGCCCGTCGCCACAGAATTCCACACGGGGCTAGCTGGCGCCAGACTACTGGTGATGAGATTGCCATTGATGTAGATCGCGACGCCATCGTCGTACTTCAAATTCATGCTGAGCGCGGTAATCGCTGCCGCATTAGTAAGGTCGAACTCTGCGCGCACATACACTGACGTTGTGCCGAAAGGCAACTGTGTACTGATCAGCGAGTTGTAATCCACGCCCGAGGGGTTCGTATCGTAACCGATGGCGGCTTTACCAGGAGAAAATCCATTGGCCACGGGATCGAAATTTATGTTCGTCCACGTCGTTCCAAGTGTTCCATTCGTTGGGATGAGATACGTTGCGGCACTATCGCCGTTCACCACCACGTCGCTCACACCGTAGGAAATATCGGTAAGCTGAGGTGGATAATCGTCGCCATCGGGTCCAAACTGACTGAGAATCGGGCCATTCGGGGCGGCAAGAACGACGTCTTCGCCGTCGGCGGAGAGCTTGTAATTGGTGTGATGATAGCCAAGGGGATCGATCGTGTTAGCATCTGAGGCAAACACGACGAGATACTGGCCGGGGTTGAGGATTGTCGACGTGGGGAACGACCATTTCGTATAGTTGTTGACGCTGTCGCTGAGATAGTAACCCTGCAAATCGATTGGCTCGTCACCAATATTCGTGAGCTCAATCCAATCCGACTCCTGGCCGAAACCGTCGGAAAGCGTGTCGTTGTTGCTGGCCATGAACTCGGAAATGATCGGCTGAGCGGCCAACATCATCCGATTCTCTAATAGCTCGAAACCGTGCATCGCACGGCGCGTTACATTACTTCGTCTTCGCATTGCCTGTCCCTGAGCAGTCGCGGACTCTTGCCGCCTAGCTGAAAAGAAAATCGAGGGGGCGTTTAACCGGCAACGACATAAGCTGTGCCTCGCGCCACCCTACAGCTTTTAGTATGCACATAATTACGATGCACCACAATAAATCCGCCACCCTATAACCCGTCTGGCATGGTGAAACTGGAAACAGTTTCACGAAGCAATGGGCCTCACTGATCGTGTCTCAGCTTCTCGCGGCACTGAAACTGGCTCTAATCAACGGGATCGGCCACCAAGTCATCTGCTGCTGCTTTCGCTTGTAATCGCTGAGCCAACACCGTATCGATCAACAATTGCTCGACGTGATAAGCAAGCATCGGCAGAATCGCGAGTCCGCCAATGTCGAGAGCGATGGCGAGCCCGACCATGAGCGTCTTTTGACTTCCGCCAAACGCGACGGCGATTTTGTCTTCGCGCGCCATGTTCATCCGCCCCGCACTGACAAGACCAATCGTCCAAGCGGACAAATGTAAGAGCGCGACGCACACCATCATCAGCACGATTTGCAAAGCCACTTCGCCGAGCTGGCTTTCGAGATTGCGCAGCTGCGTGCCGCCGTGGACGGCTCCCATGAAGACAATCATCAGCACACCCAGTTGGGCGATGATGCTGAGCCGTTTTTTATGGCGATCAGCCAAGGCAGCCACTGCTGGAATCAATCGCAAGAGTTGACCAACGATAATGGGCACGACCACCACTTGCAGCAGATTATGGGCCATTGCCGCGAAAGATTCTGTTTCCGATTCATGCCCAATCAACAGCCAAACCCACGCCGGCGTCACAAGAAAACAAGCCATGTTGGTAATCACAGTCACCAACATGCTCACCGCTTCGCTGCCGCCAGCCATCCGCGTCCACACCGTCACGGAAGCCATCGAACAAGGTACAGCCGAAGCGATGATGATCCCTGCCGCCAGATCGGCTTGAAAAGCTAAACTCACCGGCCAGGCCAGCAGCGGCACGATCACAAAAGTAATCAACGTAGCCAGCAGCGAAGGCCCAGGGCGGCGAAGCGAATTCCACATCGCATCAAAGGCGAGTGGTAGCGACATCACCAACAGCACCAGCGCGATAATCCAATCTTTAGGAATCGCAAAGGCAAAACGACCGCTGGCGCTGGGGAACGCCATTCCCATCGCCAGCACAATGCCCAACACAACCAGAAACCAATGGCGTTGCAAAATGGGCCGCATGAAAGGAACGATCACTCCGCGGCGGGTTCGGCAGGCTTCTGCTCTTCCTGCCATTGGCGGGCCAAGATGCGATTGCCCTGTTGCTGCGGCGATTTGTCGGCCTCCAATAAATCGATGGCCTCACCGGTACGATTCAGTTGATGCAACGTGCGTGCTAAATTGTAAGTGGCCCCCGTGGTCCACGGCCCGTCGGGAAAGGATTCGAGCGTACGACGACGGAACCAATCTTCGGCTACCTCATATTTGCCGAGTTCATAACTCAACAAACCGAGCCAATAGCTCGCGTCAGACTTAGCCGTCGTATAGATCAATTTTTTGAGCGGATCGAGTTGATTGATCACATCTTCCGGCAAGCGGATTTCGCTGTGTTGCAAGTGCTGCGTCGCTTCGCGATGGCCGCGCCGCGGCTGAGCCAATGGATCATCTTGCTGAGACACCGGCACGGGCTTGGTCCCTTGGAAATACAGCACGCGAGCTTTCCACAAACGTGGCGCATTGGCAAACACCAAGAAACGCTGAGCCGCTTGTTCGCGTTGCGGTCGTTTCATCGTGACTTCAGCGATGCGGGATTCGTAAGGAAACGGCCACAGCTCAACGCCCGTGATTCCTTTTTGCGACTTGAGCGATTCCGCCAAACGATCGGAATCAGCCGAGAGAACGACAAAATCCTCTCCTTGCAACACACTTTGCAGCGCCGCGGCCCGGCGAGACATCTGGAGCGGCGTAGCGATGACTTGAGCGCGCACATTTTGCAGGTCTTCCGCTGTGAGGGGATACGGATGTTCGGCATCGAGATCGAGCGTGCGGAGCAACTCGGGATCAGCGATCACTTCGGAAAGCGTCGCCACCTTGCCAGGCTCTGCACCGGGGATGGGTAGCCCCAGGCTTGTATCGAACAAATAGATTTCGCCATCCACCGGCACGCCGACGAGCCATTGCTCTCCCGCCGCCAAGATAACGGCATCGATCTGCTGTTGCCGACACAACTCGGCAAACACCCAAGCACGAAGTTCCGCCGTGCCGTGGCCATACATGAGTGCCTGCCAAGGTTGATAGACGATATCGGGTTGGTCGGGGTCATCGAGCTGAATGTTGCGAATCGTCCAATCAAAGTACTTCTTCGCCACATCGAGCTTTTCGTAGGCGTCGTGCTTCGCCCAGGCGGCGAGATCGCGATGCCAAATCGCTTCCTGTAACGATCGCACTTCCGCGAGATTGAATTGCCCGTCGCGCATTGCTTCCGCTGTAATGAGCGGCGCGATCTGCTCCGCCTCGCGCAACGTCTTGGGCAATGTTTCAACGAGTTTCGCTTGTTGCCACTTCAGATTCTGATCTTGGAAATTGCGATACCACTGATTCGCGCGATCCACCAACTGGATGAGCGCCGTTTCGTCGGGGCTGGGTTCCCACGCCAAGTCGGGCCGACGGCGGGTGATGTAGTTTGTCAGCCGCAAACGGATTTCATTCATCCGGCGGTCGGAGAAACGCCAAATCTCGATGCGATGGGGTTCTTCGACAGGCCCACCCAGCGAACCATCCAAAATGAGGGCGTTGTTCGGATTGCTCGTATCAAGCCGCCGCACGGGGAGTTCGATGTATCCCACTTGCGCGCCGCCGCCATGCTCTTCGCTTTCCATGTCATACTTGATGAAGTAGCGAACAATGTCACCAGCTCGTACTCCCACGCCGCGGAAGTTGGCGTTGCCTGCCGGCACGGAGAGATAATCGTAGCCCCCTTCGGGATCCTGTGGATTCACGTTCACGGTCGCAAGCACCGGCTGCTGATTGGCGCTTTTGGAGTCGTCGAGAATCGGCTCGGCGGGAACGAGATCGAGCACCACTTGCGAGGGCAAGCTGTTGAGCGTCTTGGCAACGGCTTCGACCAACACGGCGGCACTATTCTGCCGCGCAGTCGTCGAACTCCCTCCACCGCGTCTGGCGACGGGTTGATGCTTGTTGTTGCAACTGACACTTGCCAGAAGTCCGCCGGCCAACAGAGCCAAGCCTACCAAAACATATCGCTGCTTATTCACAAGGGATCTCAATCAAGTTCGCGGCCGTTTGACGCAAGGTGACAAGTCGCCGCATCATGTCTTCCATCTGGCCAAGGGGAATCATATTCGGACCGTCACTCGGCGAGCGATCCGGATCAGGATGAGTTTCACAAAACAAGCCTTCAGCACCGAGCACCATCGCCGCGCGAGCCAACGGTTCGACCATCGCGCGGTTGCCGCCGGTTGCGCCACCAAGCCCGCCCGGTTCTTGTACGCTATGGGTCGCGTCGAAAACCACTGGCACGCCCAAGGCTTGCATCTGGGGAATCGCGCGCATGTCGTTCACCAAACGACCGTAACCGAAAAACGTGCCGCGTTCGCACAGCAAAATGTTGCGACACCCGGCATCACTCAGTTTATTCAGAACATATTGCATGTCGCTGGGGGCCAAGAATTGCGCCTTCTTCACGTTGACGGCCCGGCCCGTCCGTGCTGCGGCGATCAACAAATCGGTCTGCCGCGCGAGAAACGCTGGGATTTGCAATAACTCGCAAACTTCGCCCGCCGCGGCGGCTTGATACGACTCGTGGATGTCGGTCGTGACTGGCAAGCCCGTCGTGCGGCTGATCTCGGCAAGAATTTCCAAACCATCGCTGAGCCCCGGCCCGCGATAGGCACCGCTGCTCGTGCGGTTGGCTTTGTCGAACGACGCCTTGAAGACCAACTGAATGTTGAGCAGCCGGGCGATCCGCTGCAATTCCTCGGCGATCTCCAGGGCCGCTTCCCGCGTCTCGAGCACGCACGGCCCAGCGATCCAGAGCAGCGGCTGGTCGCTGCCGCACTGATAGGGGCCGATGGAAGCGGGATAATTCGGCACGTCGCGATCCTAAGTTGAGATGGCCTGTAAGCAGTAACGGGGATTGAAGTTCGGGCAATATAACCTCATTACCGCTTACGAACTACGCGGCGTGCCTGTTTGGCCAAATCCTGCGGAAACCGCCCAAATTGGTGGTTATTTCGCTGAATTTCGCAGTTCGTCTCGTTTTGAGCTTTTCACGATTTCCGCCAATTCGATGCGTCAGCAATTTATGCTTCATAACCACTTATGCATAAACGACTTGCAATAAAACTCCTCTCGTTATGAGACGATTTGAAAATTGCCGTGCGAACTCGATTTTCCTGACGCAGGATCGCGCAAACGGCCCGAGATTGGTTCATTTTGAATGAGTTATTCTGGGTCGTTGGCCGCGCGCAAGTTGCGGTTATTGATGACGAAAACTTGTCGCCCGTCTCATGCTAACCACTTTGAAATACAGCGGTTATGTCGACTGCTATGGATCGTCTTTAGACCCGGGCCAAGGCAATGGCACGCAGAGTGCAACTTATAAGAGGCGTTCGGCATGGGTCCTTCCACGCTGAACATTAATTCGCTGGCCCGCGGGGTCTCGGACGAACTGTGACGCGTCGGTGCAATTGCCCCTGACCGATTCGTTAAGTCAATGTGTATTTGGCTCGTCCGGGACCCGCTTTTTTGCGCGGTCACTTTCTCCCCCAGCTGCGCCCCACGCTGAGGCCCCACTCGCGGCCTGGTTCTTTGTCGTGGTAAGGGCGGTTTTTTTCTTTAGATCGCACAACGGCTTCGTCGGTAAGTTTGATCATGCGAAACGTCCCCTCGTTCCCTTCGGCGACTTGGCGAAGTTGCTCTTCGGCCTTCTTGCTGCCCCACCCTCCGGCCAGGAAGCCAAACGTGTGAATAGGATAATCTCGCCCGCGGCGATCCAACAAGGCCGCGAGGCGGCGTTGATCGCGTGTTTGGTCGAGTTGCCCATCGGTCAGTAAATAGACCACGTCGGGGCGTGCCTGGTCGGCGGCTTGGATAGCTTGATCGACCGTGTTGCCCATGCAGAACTCGACAGTGTCGAGCCATCTCCGCAAGCGCAACTTCGAGCGATCCGTCGCAGGCACAAAATCTTTGGCGGGATGCGGATAGTACAACGGGTAGAGCATGTCGCTGTAAAAGATGACATAGAACTTCTGCTTCGGATCGAGCGATTCCACACTCGCCAGCAGTTCGTCAATCAACAATTCGAGTTCGCCCCCTTGCATACCGCCCGAATTGTCGAGCACATACATGATCCGCTCGCCATCGACCTTCGTGCCGAAGAAACTCGCGGTCAATTGCTCCGCAGTTGGCAAAACGTCGGTCATACCGCTGCCACTCGCCAAGAGATTCGATACATCTCCCGATATGTCACTGGAGAGCGTATCGCTCGATAATTCGCTGAGCACTGTTTCCGAACTCAACTCGCTTTCCATCATCGCCGATGTCTGCATGATTTCGCTGGTGAGTTGGTTCTCCACGTTGTCCAGATTCTCGAGCGGCTCGACGGCGATCTCATCAAACACCATTTCGTCGGCAGCCGCCGGTTCGGCATCAAAAGAAAGACTGAAGTCAAACGACTGCGGCAGCCCGGCAATCGAAATCAAACTCATACCCGCCAACAAACCGACATTCACAAAGAGACTGCCGAGTATGGGCCGGAACTTGGCCACAAACTGAAGCAACTTACTGGGCGAACGTCGCAGGCTGGCAGCAACAAGCGGCGCGGCGCCTTTATGCGCCGCAGACGCTACGTGCGCTCTCAAGGAAACGGCCACCGATCCCGAGCTAGCCACGGCACGATCAGCAGCCAACTTTTTCCCGGCTGTGACTTCAAAGGTGAACGTCTCGACCGCCGTTTGCGAGTCTGGAGAATCCAACTTCTCCGTGCGGTGGAGGCGGGACGAAGCAGAGGTAGGCATGATCCGCAACTCTCGATGGCGACCAGAACGAAGGCCTCTTCTTCCGGGAACGTCGAGGATTTTGATTCTAACCGGGGTGCTAGCACCATTCCAGAAAATAATTTCGGCCCCAATTTCCCCCAAGCCGCTAGCAAACTGGCCTCAAAACACCTGATTCACTGAACCCGGCGCGAACCGCTGGCCGATAAGTCTCCAGTCCGCTCACCGGCAAGGTCCGCGTGATCGGTACGGATTCGCAGCCTTCGCGCGAGTGAACGCCAGGGAATCCGAACTTTTCTCGGTCTGTTCAGGACAACGAAATGAATCTGCATCCCAAAGTCCGCCCGCTGTGGCAACGTGCGATTATTGTCCCTGCTTTGACATGCTTGATGATTTACAAGGCCTTGCATTTGCCTCGGCGGATTCTGCCGCGGGCGTTCCGTTCGATTGTCACAAACTGGCACTATTCGATGTTCTGGATGCTGATCAAAAGCGGCGTCACCCGCGCTTACATCGATGAACCTTGTGTTTTCAAAAAACCAGAATCGTTTGAGCCGCGGGTGAAAACCGATCCGGCGTATCAAATGTCGAAACAAGAAATCGAACAGTTTTATAACAACGGTTTCATTGGTCCGTTCGATGCGTTCTCACGCGAAGAAATGGCCGACTTCCGCAAGGAGATGCTGGCCGTGGAAAAAGAGAACTCCAAAACCTATGGCTTTGTTACGCCGCGTGATCGCCATTTGGAAATGCCGCGGCTCTTTGAATACATGAATCATCCCGCCATCGTGGAACGGGCGGCTCAATTGTTGGGCCCCGATCTGTTGCTGTGGCGGACTCAAATGTTCTACAAAGGTCCCGGCTCGCCCGCGATTCAATTCCATCAAGCGAGCACGTTCATGGTCGAGGATTATCTCGACCCGGCGATCTTCCCACCGAAGCTCGACGAAATGTTCCAACTCACCGTCTGGATCGCCGTCGACGATGCGATTCCCGAGAACGGCTGCATGCAATTTGTCCGCGGCACGCACGACAAGATGCACACGATCAAGTTCGGCGGTGAAGAAGGATTCTATAACGCGAACTTCTCGCTGGAATTCGACCGCGATCCCAATCGGGTGATGACCGTTCCCGTGAAGTCGGGTCAGTTCATCATTTTCACCGAGCGTTGCATTCACGGTTCGCCCGCGAATACGACCGACCGTCATCGTTTGGCGTTTAACATGCGGATTATTCCGACGAACGTGCCGGTGCTCACCAACAAAGAGAAATACCGCTCGGTCTACAACGGCGGCAAATACTATCTCAAGAATTGGGGCGTCGTCGTGCTGCGAGGCGAAGACAAGTACAAGCTCAGCCGCACGGTGGTGCCGGCTCGACTTTCGCCGCGCGAGCAAACCAAGCAAAGCCGGTTGGCTGCTTAATTCGTTTTTGAAGCCAACTGAGTTCCGGGGGGATCGCCATGCAGACGCTACGAAATAAGAATGCCTTGGTCACCGGTGCCGCGTCAGGAATCGGCCGCGCGCTGGCACTACGCTTAGCGGAAGAAGGCTCCAATCTTTTCCTGCTCGATATCGATGCGCATGGACTGACCAACACAGTGATCTCGGCCAAGCAGCGTGGCGTTGCGGTGATCGCGCGCCCCTGTGATATCAGTCAATTGGCAGAACTCGAAGCTGCCGTTGCTTATGGCCTCGATACTTGGGACCACTTTGATTTGCTGGTGAACAACGCGGGGATCACCTACTACGGCCACACCGAATTCATGTCGGGCGAGCATTGCGAACAGCTTCTGGCCGTCAACATTCACGGTCCCTTGCAGTTAACTCGGTTAATGTTGCCAACTTTGGTGTCTCGTCCCGAAGCTCATATTTTGAATATTTCGAGTTTGTTGGGAGTCGTAGGGGCACCCAAACTGTCGGTCTATTCGGCTTGTAAATTCGCCGTTGTCGGTTTTAGCGAAGCGCTGCGCGCCGAATACGCTCGCACGAATTTGGGCGTGACAGCACTCTGCCCCGGCTTCACGGATACGAACCTGTTTGATGCTGCACCACTGGGAACCGACCGTTGGTTTGCGAAGCGGCCTCCCTCATGGATGATAGGCACTTGTGAGAAAGTGGCCACGCGCGCGATTAAAGCCATTAAAAATGACGAGGCGATGGTTGTGATGCAGCCTTATGCTCGCTTGGCCCACATCGCAAAACGCTTCTTGCCTGGGCTGATCGATTTCGCACAGCATTTGAGCCGCAAACGGTTCGTGGCAAAGATCGAAGCGCCTCCCACCGCCGAAGAGCGCCGCGCGGCGGCTTGAATTTGCAAAATGCCGCAACCTAGTCAGGACTGCAACCTGATAGGTATCATTCTGGCATGCACCTGCGACTTGTCACTTACAACATCCACAAAGGTATCGGCGGACGGGACCGTCGGTACATGCCTGAACGGATTATCGAAACGCTCGCGCATATCCAGCCTGATATCGCGTTCTTGCAAGAAGTCGATGAAGATGCCCCCCGTTCACGGCATCACATGCAGGCCGAACTGTTGGCCGCGGAACTCGGACTTTCGTACATCGCCTTCCAGCGCAATGTGACCCTTAGGAAGGGCTGGTATGGCAATGCCATCTTGAGCCGCTTTCCACTTTCGGAGATCGAAAGCTATGACCTGACGATTCGTTTCAAGAAGCGCCGTCAGGCCTTATTCGCTCGCTGCAAAGTTCCCATAGGCGACCACACCAAGTCGCTGATCATGGCCAACATGCATCTGGGACTCGCCGGGCCGGAACGGGTTTACCAACTCCGTAAGTTCTTGCAGCATCATCTCGTGGCCGATGCCCAACGCCAAACTCCGATCGTCATGGGTGGCGACTTCAACGACGTTTGGGGAAGCCTTGGGCGAAAAGTTTTGGAGCCCGCCGGTTTTCATTTAGCGGGGGGCATGCTGCGAACTTTCCCGGCGATCCTACCGATGCGCCCCTTGGACCGTGTGTACTTTCGAGGCCCGCTGAAAGTGCATCACTCGTTCGCCTGCCGCACGGCCGTGGCCCATCAGGCGTCGGATCACTTGCCGTTGGTGGCCGAGTTTGTTTGGAATGATTGAGAAGTTGGTGACGGCTCGCTTAGCGATTTATGCTATCCTGTGAGCCATGCTCGAAGACCTAAAAAACATTCATGTGACTACCTACGTTTTGGTGCTCGCCCATTTCGCGCTTCAAGTCATCCTCGCCTTCCGGGTTCTCATGCAACGCCGACCGGTGGGCGAAACATTGGCGTGGATGTTAGTCATTTTTGTGTTTCCTGTCGTTGGCCCGTTAGCTTATCTGTTGCTAGGTGAACTGCGGCTTGGGCAACGCCGCGCGCGTCGCTTTGAAAATCTCTACACGCCAATTCGCGATTGGCTGCGACAACTCGACGAGCGGTTTGATGAAGACTTGCTGAGGCTCAACATGCGCAGCGAACAGTTGGCCCACCTGGGCAAGCAAACTTTTGGCATGCCCGCTCTCCCCGGCAATCAAATGAAATTGCTGGACGACTGGCAACGCGTGTTTCATAGCCTGGAAAAAGATATCGATGCCGCTCGCAGCACATGCCATTTTGAATTTTATATCTGGCACGCGGGCGGTGAAGTCGACCGTGTGGTCGAAGCTCTAAAACGTGCCGCCAACCGCGGCGTGAAATGCCGTGTGCTGGTCGATGCCATGGGAAGTCACCGATTTCTCCACAGCGATTGCGCTCAACAGCTTCGTGATGCGGGCGTTCAAATCCAAGACGCACTCACGGGAGGAATTCTACGTTTGCCGTTCGTCAGGTTTGATATTCGCCTGCACCGCAAGATCGTGGTGATCGACGGCAAGATCGCTTACACGGGCAGTTTGAATTTGGTTGATCCGCGTTACTTCAAAAAAGACGCTGGCGTCGGCCAATGGGTCGACGCGATGGTCCGCATGGAAGGCCCGGCAGTGGAACCACTCGCGATCACGTTTCTCGCGGATTGGTATATCGAATCCAATACGGCCTTGACTGAGCTCCAACAATCGGGCGATGCCAACCCGCAACCTAAAGTCGGCGAGGCAACCGCCCAAGTCTTGCCATCGGGCCCCGCCTACATTCGTGGTGCAATCGAGCAAATTTTGATCATGGCCATCTATACCGCGAGGGAAGAGTTAGTGCTAACCACGCCGTACTTCGTGCCCAACGAAACTCTGCTGATGGCCTTGGCCTCGGCAGCACAGCGAGGGGTGAAAGTGGTATTAGTCGTCCCCGCCAAAGTCGATTCCAAACTTGTTCGCCACGCCAGTCAAGCTTCCAAAGGAGAGTTACTCAACGCGGGCGTGCGAATTGCTAACTTTAATGGTGGCCTGCTCCATACGAAGAGCGTCACCATCGACGGCGAGATCAGCCTATTTGGTTCGGTCAATCTCGACCCGCGGAGCTTGCGGCTGAATTTTGAGATCTCGCTGGCCGTATACAACCGCGAGTTCACCGCCGAATTGCGGCAACTGCAACAGTCTTACATCGACCAGTCGCAGTTGATGGACCTGGAAACCTGGCGGCGGCGGTCGCTGGGCCAAAGAATCGCTGAAAACACAGCCCGGCTGCTCAGTCCGTTGTTGTAGGTTTTTGACCGGGAATTTTTTGAAAATTTCTTTGCCACGACTATATCCCGGGATTACACTGGGCCTCTCTAGGCAGTTTGCTTTAATTCGCACCTTGAGTTGGCACCATGCGTTATCTTGCATCGCTCGTGTTTGCGCTGATGCTCTGCCCTGCTTCTGCGGTTGGAGCGATCAACACGATTGCTCTGTCGGGAAGTACCGCCCCTGGGATTTCTGACGCAGAGCTATATTCTTTCGGACTCCCTTCGCTGAATGCCGACGGCGATGCTGTACTAACAGCGACACTGGAGTTGGGTCCTGGGAGCGTTAACTCTGCCAATGACGGCGCGGTTTACAAAATCAATCAGGGCAGCTGGTCACTTGTATCACGCGAAGGGGCCAGTGCACCGGGCATAAGTGGCGCAACATTCAGCCATTTTTCCTCCGTCGCCATTGATGATGCAGGCCATATGTTGCTACGGGGTGAAATGTCACAAACTGGTTCAATCACAACGGGTAACAACCAAGGATTGTGGCGTTATTCAAGCAGTGGCTCGCTGCTCGCTCGGACCGGTTCCACGGGGGTGCCGGGCATGGCTTCTTCCAACACTTTTAGCTCTTTGCCGCTTGAAGAATCTCTCTTGTCGGCAGACGGCCGCGCGGTTTTTCTCACGCAGTTAACTTGGAGCAGCGGTATCACTTTCAACAACGATCGCGGCATTTGGTCTTATGACGGAACATCGGGAGCGCTCATCAGTCGTGAAGGTTCCACGATTGCACCCGACACGGGGATGGGAACGTTTAGTATCTTCTCCGAACCCGTGATCAACGACAACAATCAAATCGCCTTCTCGGGTGTACTCAATCTGGGCGGCAATATTAATACAACCAATCGCCAGGGTATTTGGAAGTACAACCAAGGTGTCGGCGAACTGATCGCTCGAACCGGCCAAGACGTTCCTGGAGTTTCAAATGTTTCATTTCAAGCGCTGTCGCGGCCATCGATCAATAATGTAGATCAAGTTGCTTTTCGAGGCACCATCACGTCTGGTGAAACTCAGGGGGTGTGGCGCTACACTGAAAATCAAGGCGAGTTGATCGCACTCGCAGGAGTGAGTGATGCTCCCGGAGCACCAGATGCCTTATTTGCTGGATTTGGCAGTCCTTTCTTAAGTGATACCGGCGACATGTTTTTCCGTGCAACACTCCAGAACGGCACAGGTGGGGTTAATACCTCCAATCAAACTGGCCTTTGGAAGATGGGACAATCGCAAAATGCCCTGCTCTTTCGTACTGGCAGTGTTGGTGTCCCCGGCCTACCGGCAGCCCATTTTGCTGATTTTACGACTATGGCTGTGAACGAAGTAGGTTCGCTCGTTGTTAGCGCCACACTCACCAATGGGATTGCGGGAATCACAACCGAAAACGATGAAGGAATTTGGTTCGCCGACGCCGAAGGCAACAAATCTCTCATAGCGCGTGAAGGTGACTTGTTGGCTGGAAAAACCATTAGCTCACTGAGCTTCACAGGGAATTCCAGTGGCAGCGATGGACAGCGAACGGGATTCAACTCCCTTGATCAACTGATCTTTCGAGCCACGTTCACCGACGGAGATTCAGGCATATTTCTTTATTCGCCCTCAACGACTGCCACTTTTCTAGGCGCGGACTTTAACGAAGACGGCTACGTTGATGGGACTGATCTTGCGATGTGGCAAAATGCTTTTGGCGTTTCCAATTTGGGCGATTCCGATGGCGACGGTGATTCCGATGGCGTTGACTTTCTCACTTGGCAAAGGCAATTCACCGGTCCGCCAGCGCACGTTTTGCAAGTGGCAGTGCCCGAACCAAATGTCTGCTGCCTGCTCGCCATTGCGTGCTTCTTTTCCTATTGCCGCAAGGCCCGGCAAATCGCTCGCGGCTAGCGATCTGTCGCCCCGAATCCGCGTAATCTGCACGCTCGGCACAGCTTGTGCCTTCACTCCTCTGACGCTGCGCCTACACTTGGGCCAGAACATCCGACGATACCACAGCAGACGATTTATCCTGTAGGACTGGCCATGATTTCCCGCCGCGAAGCGCTCAGCCGAGGAGCTGCCCTGCTTTCCACCGCCCTCTTGCCCTCGTTGGCAAGCGCGCGGTCGCGCTCCATCCACGGCATCGCTGAACGGGGACAATTGCGCCTTTCCAATGGACGTTGCTTGGCCTACCACCGCTTCGGCGATCCGACGGGGCCGCTCGTGTTTTACTTTCATGGCACCCCCGGGGCTAGCCTCGAAGGAGGGCTGATTGAAGATGAAGCGGCGCTGGCCGGCGTGCATCTCGTGGCCATCGATCGCCCAGGTATTGGTCGCTCGACATACTACAGTGGACGCCGCGTCGTCGATTGGCCACACGAAGTGGAAATAGTAGCCGACGCGCTGGGCTACAGCGGAACGTCATTCGGCGTGATTGGCATGTCGGGGGGCACACCCTACGCCACGGCTTGTGCGCGGATGATTCCCCATCGGCTCACCCATGTGGCGGTTGTGTCGGGTCATGCTTGGTTAGGAGCACCCGGAGTCACTGCCGGCAGTGAAGACAAAATCATCGCGCTCGTGGCCCGTCGGCCTAAGCTATCCCGGATGGGTATGAGCTGGATTGCCAAGAGACTTGATCGCAAGCCCGACAAAGTGATCAAACAAGTCACAAAAAATTGGGCTAATTGCGACCGTCAACTCATTCTTTGTAGTCCCCGCTATTACAACGATCTGGTTGCCGTGCTCCATGAAGCCACTATGTGTGGCGCCGATGGCTTGGTCACTGACGTTCGCTTACTCGCCTGCCACTGGGGCTTTGAGCTATGCGAGATCCAAGGCGTGGGGGTTTCAATTTGGCAAGGAGGCTGCGATCGCATTGCCCCCCCATCGACCGGGCGATTCTTCCACAGCCAAATCGCTGGGAGTGAATACCACTTCGACCCGCGCGCTGGCCACGTGACGATGCTGAAATGGCACGCCCCGGAAATTTTTGAAAGATTTCACAATCCGAACAGTTAAGAAGCCACGGATACTAGGCTCGCGGATGAAACTGCTGATGCACTTTCTTGAGCCGCGTGTGATCGACGTGCGTGTAGATTTGGGTCGTCGCGATGCTCGCATGGCCGAGCATTTCTTGCACCTGCCGTAGATCGGCTCCGCCTGCCAACACGTGCGTGGCAAAACTGTGGCGCAGTGAATGGGGGCTGATTTCGCTCGGCACACCGGCGCGGATTGCATATTTCTTAATAAGTTCCCAAATCCGCTCGCGCCGCATCGGTCCACCACGCGGCGAAAGAATCACTCGGTCGCTCGGTGGATTTCGCCTTACCACGAGCTTCGGTCGTTCTGCTTTGAAATAGCGCTCAACCGCTTCGATGGCTCGCCCGCCCAGCGGCACGACTCGCTGCTTGTCGCCTTTACCGTGGCAAAGACAGTAGCGTTCGGTGAGATGAATGTTACGCATGCTGAGTGACGACAATTCCGACACCCGACAGCCTGTCGCATACAACAGTTCTAAAATCGCACGATCGCGAAGCCACAATCCATCAGCCGCACGTGGCGCGGCAAGCAACGCTTCGACTTGCGCAATCGACAGCACGTGCGGCACCTTTTGCCACAGCTTCTGTGAACCAAGCAGTGCCGCCTGATTGTCGACAATCGCCACTTCGAGTTGCAGGTACTTATAAAAGACCTTGAGCGATGCCACATGCCGTGTGACGCTTTTGGGCGCGAGCGATTGTTCCGTGAGCCAAGCCGGATAGCCGGCCAACTCGCTGACCGACAAGCTTTGCATCCGCCGCGAGCCGAGCCATTTGAAGAACCGCGCGAGGTCACGGCGGTAGGCCTCCACCGTGTTGGCGGCCATGTGGCATTCGGTTCGCAGGTAGTTGGCAAAATCTTCCTGCCAGCGGGCAGCCTCGCGGTTGGCCCCCTCGCGTCGTGGTTTCAGGATTTTGCGTTGTGGTTTCATGATTTAGTTATCGGAAGGATATAACTGCTACCGTTCGACAATGTGTCATCCCGAGGGAGGCTCGCCGACCGAGGGATCTGGTTTCAAGTTTTATCGGGATCAAGAGGTAAATAGAGGTTAAAACCAGATTCCTCTGGTCGTAGAACTCCCATCGGAATGACGTTTGGCATGTGCTAAACTTTCACGATTAGAGTGATTATCCGTCCGCCGCCCGTAGATTACGCCGACCATGCAGAATGTCGTCATTGATGAGCCGTACGAGTTTGTGCCGCCCGTTTACGGCGACTTCTGGCCGTGGTTGATGCACCAATACCTGAAACGCTATCTGCGCAAGGCCTTCGGCGTGCATTCGGTCGAATGCCGCGACACGCACTATTTGCAGGAATCGGTCGACGCGGGTAACGGCATTTTGATTGCCCCCAATCATTGCCGGATGTCCGATCCGCTCACGTTGGGCTATCTCTCGCGAGTGATCAAACGCGATATGCACGCGATGGCTTCGTGGCATTTGTTCAAGCAAGATTGGCTCAAGTGTTTCGTCCTGCGCCGCATGGGAGCGTTTAGCGTCTACCGCGAAGGGATCGACCGCAAAGCCATCGACACAGCGGTCGATATCTTGGTTGCAGGCAAGCGGCCACTCGTGATCTTTGCTGAAGGAGCTGTCTCACGACACAACGACGTCCTCATGCCGATGATGGATGGCACGTCGTTTATCGCCCGCACCGCCGCCAAGCGTCGGGAGAAGCTCGGCATGAAAGCGGGCGTGGTCGTGCATCCCGTCGCGATTCGATATTTCTTTCAAGGCAACGTTGCTCAAACGGTCGAGCCTGTTCTGGAAGAAATTGAATCCCACTTCTCGTGGTTCCCTCAGCAGGACCGCTCGCTCACGCGGCGGCTGCAGCAGATCGGCCAGGCGCTATTATCGCTCAAAGAAATCGAATACTTCGGCCACGCCCGCATGGGAGATTTTTATCAACGTGTCGACTCGCTGATCGAAGACGTGCTCGCCAAGCTTGAAGCCGAATGGCAGATCAAAGACAAGGAAGAAGGGGTTGTCGCCCGCGTAAAGGCCATTCGCTCGGCGGTGCTGCCTGGTCTGATCAATCGCACGATCTCCGCCGAGGAACGCCAACGCCGTTGGAAGCAACTCGCGGCTTGCTACTACGTGCAACAAATGTCGCACTACCCGCGGAATTATGTCCGCAATTCGGAACGCAACATTCCCGAGCACATTCTCGAAACGGTCGAACGGTTTGAAGAGGATTTCACCGACAAAGTGCGCGTGCATGGCCCGCTGCACGTGGTGGTGCAAGTTGGGAAAGCAATTCCCGTCTCCAGCCATCGCGACCGCGGTGCCGGTGGGGACCCGATCATGAACGGCATCCGCACGCAGCTGACCGACATGCTCACAAAGCTATCGGAAGAATCGCCGAAGGTCTGAGGTAGCTGACGACGCGCTGAACGTGTCATAATGACCGTATGTCGCCGCTAAGTTATATCATCGCGAGTCTACGGCAATATCGCCGCGTGCATCTGGCTGTTGCAGCAGGTGTGGCCGTCGCCACGGCGGTGATCACTGGGGCGCTGCTCGTGGGAGATTCGGTCCGCGGTAGTCTACGCGATCTTGTGCTGGAGCGGCTCGGAAAAATTGATTCCCTGCTCGTTGCCGAGCAACCCTTCCGAGCAGAGTTGGCAGCAAAACTGCAACAAAGCCTGCCTGCCCAAACAAATGCGATTGTTGTGCCAATGCTGATTGTTCCCGGCAGCATTACCCTTGACGGTGAAAATGGAAAATCGCAGGCCACACAACTCTCGATCATTGGTGTGCCCGATGAATTCTGGCAGTTGAATGATTACGAAGCTGCCCCCACCGATTATTTCGAGAGAGCCGTTCCCCAGAAGTTCACGTCCCCTGACGACGCGGCCATTAGTTGGGCTATCGCGGACGAACTCGACGTTTATCTGGGTGAAGAAGCGATCTTACGAGTATCGGTGCCGAGCAACATTCCCGCTGATAGTACGTTGGGTGAAAAATCTAATAGCATGACATCGCGGCGCGTGCGGATTATGGATCGACTAGGCGGCGGTATTTCTCGGTTCAGCTTGCAACCATCGCAACTCGAACCCCGGAATGTGTTCGTGCCGCTCAGCACGCTGCAGCGGATGTTGGATATTCGTGGCAAGGCGAATGTGATTGCCGTGGGGGGAGAAGACCAGCGACTCGTTGAGTCGCGGCTACTGAAAATATTAAAGCCAGTACTGGCTGATTTTGGGTTGTTGGTTGAGGAAGTTTCGATTGGCGAGCCCCCAGCGACTCGTTACGTCCAACTCTCGGCTGAGAGGTTGGTGCTTGCCCCTTACGTTGTCGAAGTGTTTGAAAAGTTATTCGGCAACGCCCAACCACAAGAAGTCGTCACCTATCTGGCCAACACGATCAACCTCGGTGACAAAAAGATTCCCTACTCGACCGTCACGGGTATCGATTCCACGAGCGAACTTGGGCCCTTGCGCGATGAAGCTGGTGAGCCTGTGGTGCTCGCCGATAACGAGATCGCGCTCAATGACTGGGCCGCCGAGCAGTTGAATGCGAAAGTCGGCGATTTCGTCACGCTCAAGTACTACGAACCCGAAACAATGCACGGCGAGCTTGTCGAACGCACGACAGAACCACTCACCGTGAAGCTCATCGCGCCGCTCCAATCCCCAGACGGCCAATCAACAGCCGTGGCCGATGAGCATTTCACGCCCGAACTGCCCGGCGTGACCGACGAACGATCAATCAGCGACTGGGAGTTGCCTTTCAAGCTGGTGGAAAAAATCTCGCAGGACGATGAAGACTATTGGGACGAGTATCGCACAACGCCTAAAGCGTTCGTATCGCTCGCTCTGGCTAAGAAATTGTGGTCAACTCGTTGGGGCACGACGAGTGCGTTGCGATTGCCCGTCACTACCGAAATCACGGCCGAAACGGTCGCCAAGAAACTCGAAGACAGCATCGACCCCGAATCACTCGGCATGCGCTGGATTCCCGTGAAGGAGCAAGGACTTGCCGCCGCGCGGGGGACGACCCCCTTTGAAGGTTTATTCCTGGGTTTCAGCTTTTTCTTGATGGCCTCGGCCGTGATGCTGATCGCCCTGCTCTTCCGGTTGGGCGCGGAAAGCCGCGCGCGGGAAGTCGGCATTCTCACGGCGATTGGCTGGAGTAGCAAGAAACTCCGCCGCGTGTGGCTCGCCGAATCCGCCGTAGTGGCAATCCTCGGCGCAATCCTCGGCGCAGTCGCGGGGATCGCTTACGCCGCTATCATGATTCTCGGACTGAATACGTGGTGGGTCGCTGCGACCGTCACTCCCTTTTTGAAGTTGCATGTGAATCCCGTGAGTCTGGCGATTGGTTTCGCGGTGGGTGTGCTAGTCTCGCTCGTCACGATTGCCTGGTCGCTGCGAAAACTCACCCGGCTCGAACCAAGGCAACTCCTGGCGGGTGACACCACCGATCCACGGGACATCGCACCACTTTCCCAAAAGCCAAAACGCGGCTGGATTCCCTCGGTGTTGATATTCGCTGCGATAGGTTTGGGAATCGGGGCTTTGTTCGCCGGTTTGCGCGATGAAGCCCAAGCGGGAGCGTTCTTTGGCAGCGGTGCCCTCGTCCTCACGGCACTGTTGATGTGGCTGCGCGGCAAACTACGCCAACCCAGTTTTACCGCACCGTCATCACTCTCTTTGTTCGGTCTGTCGATGCGCAATGCGCGTCGCAATCCCAGTCGCACGATACTTTCGGTGGCGCTCGCAGCGGTCGCCAGTTTTCTGATTGTGGCCCTGAGTGCGTTTCGACTCGCCCCCACCGTCGGCGGCACGGGCGGATTTGACTTGATCGCCACGAGCGATCTCCCCGTCTATTTCGATCTCAACACACCCGAGGGTCGCTCGGAACTGGGTTTTTCCGCGCAGGATGAGAAATCTCTGATGGGCGCTGTTGTTGCTTCGTTTCGAGTAAGCGGCGGCGAAGATGCCAGTTGTCTGAATCTCTATCAAACAACTCAGCCACGAGTGGTGGGTGTTCCTCAAGATTTCCACACGATTGGCGATAAGTTTGCCTGGGCTGCAACAAAAGATTTACACGGCAAAGCTCAGTGGCAACTTTTAGAAAGCAAGCTCGACAACAATATCGTGCCAGTGGTACTCGATAAAAGCACGGCTGCCTATAGTTTGCATCTCTCGGGTGTTGGTGCGCGATTCACAATTCGCGATGCCTTGGACAAACCCGTGACATTAGAAGTTGTGGGTTTGCTCGCGGGTAGCGTGCTGCAAGGGAACGTGTTGATGAGCGAAGCCAACTTCCTCAAGCTTTTCCCCGACTCGGCAGGACGAAAACTTTTCTTGATTCGTCACGGCTCGGCGAAGCTCAACGACAAAGAATTGACGTCTCTTTTTGAATCGCGGCTTGTCGATCAAGGCTTTGATGCCGTCAGCGCGGCCGCACGGCTGGCCGAATTCATGGCCGTGCAGAACACCTATCTTTCGACATTTCAATCGCTTGGCGCGCTGGGTTTGCTCTTAGGAACCGTGGGGCTGGCCATCGCTCAACTGCGCAGCGTGATCGAACGTCGCGGCGAGTTGGCACTGCTGCGAAGCACGGGATTCGCCCCCCAGCGACTTTCGGGAATGGTGCTGGGGGAAAATCTCTCACTGCTGGCGGCGGGGTTGGGCTGCGGATGTTTGGCCGCGATTGTGGCCACACTCCCCCATTGGATCGGCCAGCAAGCAGGCATTCCGTGGGCTACACTTGCTTTGTTGTTAGCAGTTGTCGCACTGGCTGGCATTGCCGCGGGTTGGTTGGCCGTGCGTGCGGCGATTCGTGCCCCTCTCACGGCGGCATTGCGCGGAGAATAATTCCGAGGTCATAGACCTCAGCCACAGGATATCCTCCTAGATCACAGACCTCGGCTACAGAATTGATCGCGTTACAGAATCGTCACTCGCCTAGCACCGATTACCCAATTTCACTACAGTGACGGCTGTTCCCCTGCCTTTTTTGCTTCCCTCCTCACGCTCAGAATTCATCATGAAAAATCTCGCGTTAGTGATCGCTTCGTTCGCCGTCACGATCTTGTGTTGGGGCATCTACGGGCCGGTCCTCCATTGGGGCCAGCATGCGATGTCGACCACCGGGGGCAATGCCTCTTTGCGACCATTCATCTGCGTAGGACTCGCTTACTTCGTGATCGGCGTGGCCGTACCGACGCTGCTCCTGCAAATCTACGGCGAAGCAGGGCAATGGTCGGCGAAAGGAATTCTGTTCAGTCTCGCCGGTGGCGCGCTCGGCGCGCTGGGGGCGCTGGGGATCATTCTCGCGTTTTATTTTGGTGGTACTCCGATCTACGTGATGCCCCTCGTGTTTGGCGGAGCGCCGGTCGTGAACTCGTTTCTCACGATCTTTCTGACTGGCAAAATGCGTGAGATCGGTTCGATCTTCCTGGCGGGTTTGATCATTGTTCTGCTCGGTGCAACGACCGTACTGATCGCCAAACCGAATCCGCCCAAGCCCGCCACCCCCGCACAGGTGGAAGCTGCGACCGCCGCGCCTGCAACAGAGCAATCGATGGTCGAGCGTGAATCCCGCGCGTTCCGCGATTTCCTCTTGCAAATCTGCTCCATCGCGCTGGTGATCTGCTGCTGGGGTGCGTACGGACCCGTGCTACACATCGGTCAGGCGGCCATGGATCACAGCCGCTTCCGTCCGTTGATTTGCGTGGGGCTGGCCTACTTTGTGATTGCCGTAATCGTCGGGAACTTGTGGCTCGCCGCGGCGGGTGAAGCGAGCACTTACAATTTCAGCGGCACATTCTGGAGCTTGGCGGGTGGCGCGGCCGGTGCACTCGGCGCGTTGGGGATTATCATGGCCTTCAACTTCGGCGGGAAGCCGGTCTATGTGATGCCACTCGTGTTTGGTGGAGCACCCGTTGTGAATACGTTCTTCACAATCACAGCCAACGGCCTGTGGGGACAAGTGAACGCCTTGTTCGTGGCGGGACTTCTATTGGTAATTGCCGGTGCGGCGATGGTATTGGTCTTCGCACCCAAGGGAAGTCCTCCGCCGAAACCCGTGCCCGCACCGATTCCGACGGAGTATCCTGAGACCACGAACTAGCGGTCCCAGTTACTTGCCCAACTGCTTTACCAATTCCTCCGCGCCGTAGATCACCTTTAAGGCTTCGCGGATGCCGCTGCTGTGTACCGACAGGGCTCGGGCAACGACGTCGTCGTACATGTAGTCGGCGGTGAGGCCCTGGATGTTGCTGTCGAAGATGATGCCGACGAATTCCCCGGCGCGATTCACTACGGGACTGCCGGAATTACCGCCGATGATGTCCACCGTGCTGACAAAATTGAGCGGCGTCTCCAGATCGAGCCGTTCACGCGCTTCGTGCCAACTCTTGGGCAGGATCCAAGATGCTTTGCTCTCATGGGCTTTTTCATGCTCGAAAGCCCCACCCATCGTTGTCCAAGGAGGCAGAATTCGGCCTTCTTCTTCGTAACCCTTCACCACGCCAAACGCCAAACGCAGCGTGAACGTCGCGTCGGGATAAGTCGTGACACCATCGGCGGCGATGCGGGCTTCATCGATTTTGGCGTAGGCTTGCCTTTCGATCTCTTCGAGCGATTCGCGCTTCTCGCGCTTGAGGCGATACTCCGACTCCAAATCGCGGAAAAACAAAATCAGCGGGTCCTTCGAGGCTTCAATCGCCTTTTGACCACCCTTGGCGAGTTCCTTGCGGTACTCGACTTTGTTGAGCTGCGAACCACTGATGAGTTCCGCCGCGCGATCGAGCGGATTCTTACCAGCCAGCGCAATCACCACGAGCGGATCGTCACCGCCACGTTCTTCAACGAACAGCGCCAATTGTGTGGCGAATTTGGAGATTTCCAAATCATCGTAGATTGGGGCGGGAGAAAACAATTCGTGCTCAAGTGATTCACGCCCCGAATCACGAAATTCCTTGAGGCGTTCCTCGCTCGGCTTTTGATCTTCGCCAGCCATCAGCACCAAACGCTGCGCGATCAAATAGTATGGCGAACGAAATTCGACGCCCCCGTCGATCATTTCGGCCTTTTGCTTTTGCACCTCTGCGACTTCTTCCCACGCCTTGGCATATTCCTGAAATTCGTCCGACTTGGCAATCTTATTGAGTAACTCGGTTTCGCGTTCCACCTTCACTTCCATGAAGTGCGGGCTCTGCAAACCGGTAAGCATCCCCGTGACGGCTTTGCGACTGTTCTGCACCGCGAAGAGATCGTCGCTTCCACGGCGGCGATGTTCGGGGCTCGAATTGCAGTATTGCTGCAACGCCACTTCCATACGGCATAAATAATTCAAGTAATACGGCAGGCTAAAGTCGCGCAAATATTTGAGCGCATCGGTCGTATAACCGCGATCGGTGCGGCCGGGATTGCCTGAAACAAAAACAAGCTCGTTATCAGCCGGGCCATTCTCGGACCACTTCAAAAAGTGTTCGATCTTAGCCGGCTTGCCGTTCTCGTAGACACGAAAGATCGTGGCGTCGAGACAATAGCGTGGATACTCAAAGTTATCCATGTCGCCGCCAAAAAACGCGGCGGTCGCTTCGGGGGCCCAAACCAACCGTACGTCGGTGTATTTCTTGTAGCGATAGAGATGATACTTGGCCCCACCGAAGAGCGTGATCACATCGCTTCGCAAACCAGTTTTATCAAGTGAGGCTTGCTCGATCTGGGCCATCGCCGCTTGGCGGGCTTTGTTGGCGTCGGTCGGCTCCATGTCGTCGGTCACGGCCGCATTCACTTTGTCGGTGACATCCTCGATGGAAACCAACTGATTCAGTTCCAAATCGGGAGCTTTGAGCTCGCTCTCGCGATCCTCGGCCAAAAAACCGTGGTCGTAATAATTGTTTTCAGGCGTTGAGAGTTTGTGCAGCGTATCGGCGGCCACGTGGTGGTTGGTGATCACCAGGCCGTCGCTGGAAACAAACGAAGCCGATCCGCCGGAGCTGAACCGCACGCTCGAGTGCATGATGTGCTCGGCCCATTCTTCGCTCACTTCGAAGCCGTATTTTTGCTTGAGCGACTCATGGGGCAGATCGTTGAAGAGCCACATTCCCTCGTCGCCGCGGGTGGCAGTAACAGACATGGCAAGACTCACGGTGACCAACGCTCGGCGGAAGATACGCATCGAGATTTCCCTCCCTGGTGCTAGCTTCACAAGATGAAAGACGGCCAGAATTGCCGTCCCCGAATGAAGGCAATGGTAGCAGATCGGGCAAGACTTTGGGACCCGAAGAAAAAGCTCGAGAATACGCCACACTTTGGGGCTGCCCTAAAAACAAACGCAGGCGCGACGAACTGAATCGCCGCGCCTGCTAGCCCCCCTGGGTGTGTCGTTACAAGCTGTATTGAATCCGGCCTTCAAGAGACCAGGTATGTTCCGTTTGACGTACACAAGTATCGACCAACCGAGGTTGCGGCTTTCGTAAAGTTTAGGGGCTCGCTAAGATTTGCGGTCGCGCGAGGAATACCAACGCAATTCAAGAGTCCAACCGGCAATTGCACGCTGATAGCTTGCTAGCAAGGCTTCATTTTCGCGATTGAGTTCATAAACTTTGACGATTACGCCGATTTTGAGGTTATGCGGAATCGGCGTGCGCCGACATACTCCGCACGTTTTGTTGCTGCCCGAGCGAAAGGGAGTTCGCCGTGTCTCGCATCAGTTCCATTTCAGAATGGTTGTTACGCCAGTCGTTCATCTGGGGCGGTTTGGCGTGCCTCGCGTTCTACGCGCTCTATGTGAATGGAAGCGCCGAAACCACGATCACGCACCGCTATTTCGCGGCGCATTGGATTAACTATACGACGACTGCTCTGTTCTTCGTCGGCATGGCGGCGATGGGCATCAAGATGCTCGGCGTCTTTGCACAGTTTGCCACGCTCGACAGCGTGCGTCTGCCCAACGCTGGGATCAACGGCCAAACCGTTGGCGACGTTCCCGGCTTGCTCGCGAAACTGGAATCGCTCGCCCCTTCGCTCCAGAGCAGCTATCTCGTCGAACGTCTGACAAGCTCGCTGAAATACGTCGAGCGGAAACGCACTGCCGACACGCTTGATACTCATCTCCAATTTCTTCAATCAGCGGATGTCAGTCGCGCCGCACAAAGCTATGGCTTGGTCCGCACGCTGTTGATTGCAATTCCGATTCTGGGCCTCTTGGGAACCGCGGTCGGTGTGACGATGGCACTTGCCAATTGGGATGCTGCGAACGAGCAATCGCTTCCGGTAATCATTACGAGCGTGAGCGCGGCGTTTGATTCAACAATCCAAGCGATCGCTCTGACGACGATCCTGTTGTTTGCCAAGCTTTTCGCCGAAAAACTTGATGGCCGCTTACTGAGTGCCGTCGACGCTAAAGCCGCGGAACTGCTCATCGGACGATTCCAGCAATACGGCAGCGAAAACGATTCGCACTTGGCGTCGGTTCGTAAGATGTCGGAGCAGTTGCTCAGCGTCGTGCAAACCAGCACCGAGAAACAGGCCGAACTGTTGAAATCGACCCTCGATCAAACTGGCCGGCGCTGGACAGAAATGTTCGAGCATACCGCCTCGACGCTCAACCGTGTGATGGCTGGAGCGGCCGGTTCGCTCGAAGAATCGTTTGCCTCGGCAGCCACGGCGCTTGACGAAGCCCTGTCGGGGGCTGTGCTTGAAGGCCTGACCCGACATGCCAAGTCGCTCAACGCGGGTGTCGAGCATCACACGAAAACTCTGGAAGACACACTCATCAGGCACGCTACATTTCTCAACGAAGGCTTGGAACTCCATGCCCAAGCGTTGACCAAAGCCGAAGCTGAGATGGCTCAAGAAAATCGTCGTCATTTGGCCGACGTTGAAGCCGCGGTCGGTGAGGCTATGATTGTCGCTTCCAATCGCCAGGAAAAACTTGTCGCTAAGAGCGAGCAACTGCTGCGCGAAATGCAAACGGCACTCGTCGATTCCGCGAGTGCGTCGCTGGCTCAGCAGGAGCAATTGATGCGGCAGGGCGACACGCTGCTTAAAGTGATCGAGGCGACCAACCAGATCAAACAACTCGAAGAAACGCTCAACGACAATCTTCAGTCGCTGGCCGTGACTCAAAACTTCGAGCAAACGATTGACGAGTTGTCGGCCGTCCTGCAATTGCTCGGAGCCCACTTGGGCAAGACGCTTGTCTCGGGCGAAACCATCGAACTGTTGTCAACCCAACGCCCCCAGACTAAGGCAGCATGAGCAATCGCAATAAAAGCGAGAACTCCGAAGCGACGAGCCTGATCCCCTTCCTTGCCGTGATGCTATGCACCATGGGGACCTTGCTGGTGTTGCTGGTCGTGCTCGTCCAGAGAGCGGCCCACCACGCGTCGCAGCCGGCGGTTGATCCCTCGCAAATACTTGCCGTCGAACAACCACCGGTTCCGGTGCCTGTGGTTATCCCTACGCCTGTGCAGGTAAAAGCTGACGATCAAGAGCGTCTCAAAGAAGAGCTCGAACAGGTTGCGGCGTATCAGCAGCAACTTAAAAACCTTCAAGCCGAGGCCAGCAAACGGCTTGAGCAAGAGAGTGCCAAGTTGAGCCACTCCGAAGAGCACCTGCGTCGGCTGCAAGAAGAATTGGCCAAGCTCGCCATTGCCGATGAACAGCTCAAACAAACCGAAGCCAACCAATCTATTGATCAAGAGCAAGCGAAAAAAGAAGCGGACCGACTCGAGCAACTTGTTATCGACACGACCAAGCAATTGGAAGTTTTGCGCGAGGACGCTCCTCAAGGGAAACGCTCGTATGCGATTATTCCTTACAAGGGACAAAACGGCACTTACCGTAAACCGATCTACATCGAGTGCAGCAGCAAGGGGGTCGTGCTGCACCCCGAAGGTCTGGTGCTGACGGAAGAGGATTTCCTTGCTCCGAATTGGCCAGGGAATCCATTGGCGTCGGCCCTGCGTGCTTCGCGCGAATATCTGAACAACAAGGCGGCTGCCGAGGGTGCGCCGGAGCCTCCCGATCCGTATCCGTTGCTCATTGTTCGCCCCAGTGGGATCAAGGCGTACGCACTTGCTCGTATGGCTATCAGTTCTTGGGATTCCGACTATGGCTATGAATTCGTGGAAGAGGATATGAAACTCAGCTTCCCCGAAGCCCCTGATCCACAATTGGCCCGCGCGCAACATCATGCCGTGATGAATTCCCGTGAGCGGCTAGTGCATTTGGTGCAATCGGCTCCTAGCCGGTTCCCTGGCATGAAAATGAGCGGTAGCGGCATGGGAGGGAGCGGCACGGGACAGAGTTCTGGTGCCTACGGTTCAGGCAATGGCGAATTTGGCAGCGAAGGTTCGGCCTACGCTGGTATCGGTAGTCAAAATGGCCAAAGCATGGGATCAGGTGGCAATGGCTATGCATCAGGTGGTCAGCCTGGAGAGGAAATGAACGGCGACGGTTCGATGCAACCAGGCGAATCTCAAATCGGCGCCATGGCAGGAGATGGAACGGGCAATGGAACTGGCAAAGCCACTTCTGGCAGCGAAGGCGCTCAAGGACAAAATGGTGAGCAGGCTTCGGGAGAACAAAATTCCTTAGGACAACGCTACGCGCAACAAACTGGCACGGGCCAAGGCCCAGGCGGGTCACAAGCAAGTGGAGCGACGACCAATGCTCCTTCCGAACCAATCAACGGCAAAGACTCCGCAAGCGGCGGGTGCGGAAGCCAACAAACGGCTGGAACGGCTGGCAGCAGTGGGGGCAGCGGCGGCGCTGCCGGAGCTGGTCAGGGTGCGACCTCGGGCGGTACTCCCAACATGAACTTCTCCAACACGCCGAGCCAACCGATTGCCGAATCGCGGGGCGCAAATTGGGCTGTTAACGAGCCACGTCAAAAAGCTGTTGCGATCAGCCGGCCGATTTCCGTGGTCGTTCGAGAAAACAAAATGATTATCATGCCCACCGGTTTTGCCAAACGTGGGCCCGAAGCCACCGGCAAGGAAATCGCGCTCGATCAATCAATTAATGATATCTCCGACAACTTTAAGAAAGCGGTCCACGAGCGTATCGACGAATGGGGGATGGCCGGCAGCGGGATGTATTGGAAGCCCGTGCTGGAACTGCACGTCGAAGAGAATGCCTCAATGACGGCTACGCGAATTGTGCACCTCTTAAAGGGCAGCGGCGTGGAAGTGCAACTACCAGCCACCGCCAACGCGGGTGCAACTGGTTCTGCTCGATCGGGAGGTACGACCCGATGAGTAAGCATCTGCCGGAAATCCAACAAGAGTCGTCACAAAAATCGTTTGTGGACGTGGTCGCCAACTTCGTGGGGGCGATCCTCATTCTGGCCCTGCTCCTTGGCGTGAAGGCAAACCGCGATTCCAATCAAGAAGCTCAGCCCGTGAGCGAGCCTGTGGCGGTTGTTCCTGTTGCTAAAATCGAGGAGCCTGCATCACCGCCGGTTGATGAAAATCTTGAAGAAGACCTCGAAGCCGCGCGGAAGGAAGCCTTGGCTGCACGTGAGGAAGTCGAGAAAGCCGCCACTCGGCTGGTGCGGATCCGGCAGGAAGTGGCTGGCAATGACCAGGAACGCGTGGTATTAGCCATGCATAAAAGTCTTATTGAAGAGGATCTCGCACGTCGACGCAAAGCACTCGATACTGACAAGCAAGAAGAATTCGATGTTCAACGACGGATTGCTGAAGCGGAAATCAAGTTGGATGAACTAACACAACAGCAAGTCAGTTTGATGTCGGCTCCTGACGTCGTTGAAGAGTTGGAAAATAGCCCCGCCCCGATCGCGCGGGAAATCGACGAAGACGCAATTCACTTGAGACTGAAAGATGGCTTGGTTTCGGTGGTGCCGCTTACCGAGTTAATGGCGGAAGCGCAGGCTCACTTCAGTGACATCGGACGACGACTCCAATCGAGTGACGCCGTAACGGAAACCTTTGGACCAATTAATGGTTATCGCATTCGAGTCCAAGTTTTCAAAATTGATGACTTGAATTCTATTCATGGACCCCGCGCGGGAGAAATGCAACGCAATTCTTACGATTTCGCCGCGGAGATACTTCCCACATCAGAATCGATTGGCCAGGACATCGAACTTGCGATGGGCGCGGGTGGCTCTGTGCATCAGCATCTAATCGCGAATCGCCGGAATTCCTCGGCCGTTGTGGTGTGGGTCCACACGGATAGCTTTGGCGAATTTCGCTTGCTCAAACGTAGTTTGTGGGAGATGGGCTTCTCGCTGGCGGTCAAACCGCTTCCACCGGGCATCAATATCGGCATCTCGCCTCACGGCAGCAAGGCCGCCGTGCAATAGTCAGCCGCTGACTTCCTGTTCAGCCTTTCTGGTTTGCAGGCTCGAAAGTTTTACGTCGGACATCCGTCTGCAGGCCATTGCAGTAACATCGCGCAGGACCGCCTCCAGGCTTTCGCGGGATTGCTCGGGTATTGCATCTAGCGGCGGAATCACGGGGACTTGTGGACCGTCGGTGGCCTCTAAGATTTGCAGTAGCGAGATATCATCAAGTGATCTCGCCAAGGCATACCCTCCATCGACGCCGCGGGTGGAGACAAGAATGCCGTGATTGACGAGACTTCGGAGCACTTGTAACAAAAACCGTTCAGGCATTTGGCCATGTCTGGCCAATTGGCTACAAGGAACCGGCAATCCTGCGGGAGCGTGTGAGAGCTGTAACACCGCTCCCAACGCATAGGCAGACGCGCGCGATAATCGCATGAGATGGACCCCCAGAATGAAGAGAAAAGGTGCGGCTCTGCCCAGCCGATATTCAGCACTCGACACCACCTTTCAATACACGCGGCGCTAGTCAATTCGCCACGAAAAAGTATTGATTACGGATCTAGCCAAAAATTAATTGCAGTATTTCAGAGAAGAAGAGTTCTGGCAGTTAGTGTGCGCTGGGTGGAAGAGCCATGTCAAGCTAAATTCTAACAGAATCTTAACCTAACAACTGCGCTGCGAATTTGAGAACGATTATCAGGAGCCATGAAAGAAATCGCGATTTCACTTATGTCACAAAGAATGCGAACTCTTGCAAAGTGCCCAAAAGTTGGTGCTCAAACTTATTTCGGTTGTGATGCTTCGGTTATAAAAAACGAACGCACAAACAATGCCAATGCTCCTAAGACCAACAATGAGTCGGCGATATTGAAGTTTGGCCAGACCCATTGATCGTTGACTTGAAACAAGATCCAGTCGCGCACCGCATGCACAGTTTCGCCCGCACGATGGGGATTGAACTGATCCCACGTCATGCCTGGCAAACCAACGCGGTCATAGAAGTTGCCAATCACGCCCCCCATGATGACACCCAAAATGGTGGTGAGCCAGAAATCTTCGGCGGCGCGAAATTTGAACAACCACGTGGGAATTGCGATCGCGGCTACAATCGAAAAGAAGGCGAAGATCCAAACCTTGCCCTGCCCCATCCCAAATAAGGCTCCCTCGTTGAGACTCTTTTGAATCCCGATGTGATTCTCCCACAGCCACCACTCATCGCCGTGAAAAAAACTGGGACTGGTAAAGACGGCATGCTTGGTCCAGAGATCAAGCGCGAGCCCGGCAACGACCAGACAGCAAAACCACACCACGCGACGTGCAGAAATCGTACGCGATCCAATTTCGATTGCTTGAGCTTTAGCGGGGGCTCTCATAGCGCGCGTTCCGCCCAATTGATGTGCTTGTTCCATAACGCGCACTGTAACGCGTTTCTCGGAACGAGCCAACACGACTTCCGCTGCCAGACGATGTAAAACGCAACGACGCCAATTCCCGGTTTAGCCCGCCATTTCGCGGGCGTCACGCGTGGAAGCACATTTCACGCACATGGGCGTATGCGGCAAGGCGTTGAGACGGGCCTTGGGGATCGAGCCATCGCACTCTTCGCAAGTACCATAGGTACCGTTTTCGATCCGCTCGAGAGCACGTTCGATCATGCCGAGGGTATCTTCTTCGGTCGCCAGCAAACTCAGCGTAAATTCCTGCTCGAAATTGTCGCTTCCCAGCTCGGCCATATGAATGGGCATTGTCGAACTTTCCGAGCCATCGTTATGCAGAGCGGCATCGGTCATGGAAGTAACGTCGTTGCGAAGCCGCGCACGCAGCAACAGCAAACGTTCTTTGTACTGTTTCAAGTCAGCGGAATTCATCTATCGTTCTCCGAAGTAAACCTCTCCCAGCACGCACTCTGCGATTGAGACCAGACCAGTTATTCTAATACGTTCAAAACAAGGCGTCAAACACTTTGGCAGCGAAACACAATCCCATAAACCCTGTGAAAACAACAACTTACAACAATGGCAACTAGCCTATTCACAGCAATTTAGATTGTCTCGATCGGCCAGGATTCTCTTCCCGAGTCACATACCTCAGTACGTATCAAGAGCTTATCTGATCGCTCGATTTTCGGGTGAATTCGCGCAGATAAATTCGCGATTTTCATAGGTCCGTAGTAGCCTAAAGTGTGCTGAGTTGCAGCCAGACACAACCCGCATTAAACTGACACTAAGTTGTTTTACTCTTTATGCTTACCGTAAATCGGTGAGCCTTTGGCCGATGGTTTTTCGTGCAAGCGTCAAACGCACCGGCATAATTCCCGCACGGCTCCTCCGGTGCTGCCGTTCGAGTTGCGCGCGGGTCGAATTGCGGAGTACAAGTGGCGACCTCGGTCAAAATCAACACCGATTTGGCATTTCAGCGTTGTGTTTCACCCGCTTGCGGAGCGACATACGATGTGGGCGAAGTACGCACATCGTGCGACGACTGCGGGGGGCTGTTAGATGTGGCCTATGAGTGGGACCGCTTGCCCGTCCCCAAGTCGCTGAAGGAATTTGAAAAGAAGTGGTCACAGCGAAACGAGCCGTTGAGCCGCAGCGGCGTTTGGCGTTTTCACGAGTTGCTGCCGTTCGCACCGCCTGAAAGAGTCGTCACGATCGGCGAAGGTCAAACGCCCCTATTACCGTCGAACGGTGTTGCCCAATATGTGGGCGTAAACCCCGGTCAATTGCTACTGCAATACGAAGGAATGAACCCTTCAGGCAGCTTCAAAGACAATGGCATGACGGCTGCATTCACCCATGCCCATACGATTGGAGCAAAATGGGCCGCATGTGCTTCAACTGGCAACACGAGTGCTTCACTTGCGCTCTATTGCGGCATGAGTAAGCTGATGGACGCCATCATCTTCATCGGCTCGGGCAAAATCTCTTACGGCAAGCTATCGCAGGCGCTCGATTATGGCGCGCTGACGCTGCAAATTGCCGGCGACTTTGACGACGCGATGATGCGCGTGCAACAAGTCAGCCAGAAGATGGGGATCTATCTGGTCAATAGCGTGAATCCTTTCCGCCTAGAAGGCCAGAAAACGATCATGTACCGCGTGATCGAAAGTCTGAATTGGGAAGTTCCTGACTGGATCGTTGTACCCGGCGGTAATCTCGGCAATAGTTCGGCGTTCGGAAAAGCCTTCATAGAACTCCACGAGTTGGGATTGATCGACCGTGTGCCTCGGCTGGCGATTATCAATGCCGCCGGTGCCAATACGCTGCATCAACTCTTCGAAGTTCGCGGCCAGCGGTGGAATGAAGGAAACATCGACACCGAAGCCGCGCAAAATTACTACCACGAACTCGACCGCGATCATCGCCGCGCATCGACGATCGCCAGTGCGATTGAGATCAATCGCCCGGTGAATTATCAAAAATGCCTGCGAGCACTCGACTTCTGCGACGGCGTTGTCCGCGAAGTCACCGACCAACAAATGCTCGATGCCAAGGCGCAAGTAGGTGCGAGTGGTTTGGGTTGCGAACCAGCCAGCGCCGCGAGTGTTGCCGGCGCGAAGGTTTTACGTGCCGAGGGTGTGATTGCTCCTTCGGATCGTGTCGTTTGCATTCTTACTGGCCATCAGTTGAAAGACCCGACGGCCACGGTCGCTTATCACACCACCGATCAAGAAGAATTCAATCGCGTGCTGGGAAGCCGAGGTGTCCAACGAGCTGAGTTCGCCAACCGTGCCGTTGCCGTGGCCAACGACCTGGATGAGATCGTCCGCGCGATACAATTGAATAGCTAATATTGTGATACAAGGAAGGCACATCATGAAAATCGCTGTACACGGTGCCGCGGGACGAATGGGACAGCGCGTTATCGCTGTGGCCAGCAAGGATAGTCGCTACCAAATCGTGGCCGCGCTGGAATCCGCAACTCACCCTGCCCTAGGCCAAGATGCCGGACTGCTTGCTGGCGTTGGTCAAATTCGTATTCCACTGTCTGTGGTTGGCGAATCCGACGCCGATGTGGTCATTGATTTCTCGGTCCCTGATGCTGCAATCGCTGCCGTGACTCATTGCTTGGAATTCAAGAAACCGATGGTGATTGCGACGACTGGCTTCGATGCCAACCAGGATGAGTTCATCCGGCAATCGGCGACGAAGATTCCCATCGTCTGGGCCCCGAGCATGAGCACTTCGGTGAACTTACTGATGAAGCTCACCGAAGTCGCGGCGAAGTCTTTATCCAAGTTGCCCTCGGGCGTGGACGTCGAAATCATCGAACGCCATCACCGTTTTAAAGAAGATGCGCCCAGCGGCACGGCCTTGCGGTTTGGCAGCATCGTGTCCGAAGCGATGGGCCAATCGTCGCACATCCACGGCCGTTCGGGTCGACCTGGCCAACGGCCGCGTAACGAAATCGGTTACCACGCGTTGCGCACAGGTGACAATCCCGGTGAGCACACGATCGTGTTTGGCATGTTGGGCGAGACGATTGAGCTGACCGTCGCGGCCTCCAATCGCGATTGCTACGCCCAAGGGGCCTTACTCGCCGCCGATTGGGTGGTCGACAAGAAACCCGGACTTTACGGCATGAACGATGTCTTGGGTTTGTAAGTTGCCTGTAGCCAGTTGTCAGTTGCAGTTAACCGCGAACAACTGACAAAGGACCAATCATGGCCAAATGTGACGAAGGATATCTCTGCGACGTTTGCGGCCAGGATGTCGCCACGCTCACCGACAGCGATCTTTATTTGCGCTATATCGTGGGGATGCTCGATCCCGAGGTCCTCCACACGACGCCGGAGCGGCATATCCGCTGCAATCCCGAGTTGGCGCAATACATCGTCGCCGATGATTTTGAACCCATTTTTCGCGACGGACCGTTCGACAAGCGCAATCTCGACCCCGAGTTCGTGCGGCAGCAGGAAGAATTGCTCACCCGGGGGTGGCGACGACTTAAAGAAATCGTCACGCTCGACATCCCGATCATCGCGTATCCACTCCCCGCAGTACTGGCCAAAATCAAAGAGCGTTCGCCCGGATTCAGCTGAACGCTCCGTCTTTCGGCGGCAATTCATATTGCTGCTGGCGGCAATGGCTTCCATAATCTCCGCATGTCCTCCACCGAAACCACAGCCGAAGCCGTCACCGAACATCTCGACACGTCCGCCCTGCCCACACTGTATGCGGACAAAAGCTTTTGGGGGATGACGGTCACCCAGTTTCTGGGGGCGTTCAACGACAATCTGTTCAAGCAACTGGTTTTGTTGTTGTCGATCACGGGCGTGGATGAGGCGCTGAAGAGCGAAGCGGCCGACAATCAGTGGCTCCCAATGTTTATGTTTGCCGTCCCGTTTCTGCTCTTCACCGGATATGCAGGCTACCTTGCCGACAAGCACAGCAAGCGATCAATCGTTGTGTGGGCCAAGGTTGCCGAAATCGTGGCGATGGGTTTGGGTGGCATTGCTTTCACAATGTATGGCAGTAGCAAAAGCATGTGGCCGATGTACGCGGTGCTTTTCTTTATGGCCGCCCAGAGTGCGTTTTTCGGTCCTGCCAAGTATGGCATCCTGCCAGAGATGCTCCGCGATCGCGACTTACCGCGTGCAAATGGTTTCATGCTTATGACGACGTTTCTGGCAATTATTTTCGGGACCGCCGTGGCAGGGCTTCTCTTGGCAGATCATCGATCCCCGGAACAACTCGCAGTAGCAGCCGAACTTCCTGAGGCCGAGCGTGTTGCCGCTGATCGACAACGGGTCGCTGGCCAACTGTGGATGGGTTCCATCGCCTGCATTGGCATCGCCGTGGTAGGCACGTTGACATCACTCCTTGTGAGACGAGTTCCTGTTGCCAATCCCGAGCTAAAATTCACACCCGAAGCCCTCACAGTTCCCAAGGACATGATCCAATTGCTAAGGGCTGATCGGCCACTGATGATGGCGCTCATCGTCTCGAGCGGGTTTTGGCTCTTGGCGGGCCTTGTTCCCCCCGCCGTTAACTCATTGGGAAAGCTCGTCTTGCAAGTTGGTGACGACAACACGAGTTATATGAGTGCCATGATCGGCGTCGGGATCGCAGTCGGCTGCGTGATCGGGGGCATCGTTTCGCGTGGACGTGTCGATTTTCGCTTGCTACGGGTGGGGAGCATCGGCATGCTTGTCACATTGGCACTCGTTGCGATCCCAGCAAGCGGTGACATAGCAAACCTTAAAGATGCAGCAGGAAAGCTGACACGACTTCCTGGCTTGGGCGAGAGCGATCAATGGTTGGGCTTTTGGGGTAGCATGCCCATGTTTCTCGTCATGGGCGCATTCACGGGCTTGTTCGCCGTGCCATTGCAGGTATTTATGCAGTCCCGTCCACCTGATGACAAGAAAGGCCGAATGATCGCCGTAATGAACCAAGCCAACTGGATTGGCATCTTGCTCGCCGTGGCAATCTACTGGGGTCTGACAAAGATCATCGAATGGCAAGACTGGCCGCGGTCGATTTGCTTTTTGTTTATCGCAGTTCTTATGCTGCCGATCGCCCTGTTTTATCATCCCAAAAATGAGATGCTGAGCGATCAATAGCGAGCCGCTCAACCATCCGCCGGCTTGGGAGCATCCGGTGACGCAGGTGCCTTGGGTTCTGCCGCTGGCTTTTCGGGAGCAGCGACGAGCTTCGCTTCAGTAAATTGCTTGTCCAGCAGTGCTGCTAAGGCGTCGTCCGAGCTAAAGGCTTTTTCATCAATAGCTACCGTCGCAATCTTCTTGGGAAAATCGACAACGACTTCCTTTGCTCCCGGTTGAGCAGCCAAAGTTTCGCGGACCGCCTTGGCACATGACTCCTCGCACATCATGTCGGGAACTTCAAACTGCACGGTCGGCGCGCCAGCGACATTAAAGGCGACGGCCGTTGCTGCGGGCCTTGTCGCATCGGTGGTTGCGACGTTGCTATCAGCACAGCCAACCACAGTTACAATCAGCAAAACGATAGCCAATCGAGTAGTCATTATATTTTCCTACTTATCTTTTTGAATAATTATCAACCTTGGCTCGAATCACCCACAGCCACTACCGGTAATTCTAGCTTACCTTCGGCGGCCATGGCCCGGATGTCTTCGGTGATCTTCATCGAGCAGTATTTCGGCCCGCACATGCTGCAGAAATGAGCGCTCTTGAACGTGTCTTGGGGCAACGTTTGATCGTGGTAAGCACGAGCCGTTTCGGGGTCGAGCGACAAACGGAATTGCTCGTCCCAATCGAAGGCAAACCGTGCGCGCGACAGGGCATCGTCTCGATCGCGAGCCCCAGGACGCTTGCGGGCGATATCGGCAGCGTGGGCGGCGATCTTGTAGGCGATCAAACCTTGCTTGACGTCTTCGCGTTCGGGAAGTCCCAAATGCTCTTTGGGGGTCACGTAGCACAACATTGCGGCCCCGGCCCAACCAGCAAGCGCACCGCCAATGCAACTCGTGATGTGGTCGTAACCAGGAGCGAAGTCGGTCACCAGCGGACCTAACACATAGAACGGCGCGCCTTGGCAAACTTCGATCTGCCGGTCGACGTTCATTTTGACTTCGTCCATGGGAATATGCCCGGGACCTTCGACCATCACCTGTGTGCCACGTTCCCAACCACGCTTCGTGAGTTCACCGAGCACGTCGAGTTCAGCGAATTGCGCGTCGTCGCTGGCATCGGCCAACGAACCAGGCCGCAAGCCATCGCCCAAGCTCCACGTGACATCGTACTGTCGCATGATGTCGCACAGGTCATCAAACGCTTCGTACAGCGGATTCTGCTTACGATGAGACATCATCCATTTAGCAATGAGCGAGCCACCCCGGCTGACGATGCCAGTTACGCGGCCCATGGTCATATGCAAATGCTCGAGTTTCACGCCGCAATGGATCGTCATGTAGTCGACGCCCTGCTTGGCCTGATGCTCGACCATGTCAAGAAAATGCTGCGGACGCATCTCTTCGATGTCGCCGCCTAACTCCTCGAGCATTTGATAAATGGGCACCGTGCCGATGGGCACAGGGGAAGCATCGATGATCGACTTGCGAATCATGTCGATGTTCTTGCCCGTGGAAAGATCCATCACGGTGTCAGCACCATAGTGAACGGCCGTGTGCAGCTTTTCGAGCTCGCCGTCTTGATCGCTCGTCACGGCCGAGTTGCCGATGTTGGCGTTCACTTTACACGTGGCGGCGATGCCGATGCACATCGGTTCGAGCCGGCCCTCCAAATGAATGCGATTGGCCGGGATCACCATGCGACCCACGGCGACTTCCTCGCGGACCGTATTTGCTTCGAGCTTTTCGCGCTGGGCGACGAACTCCATTTCAGGGGTGATAGTTCCGGCTCTGGCATGCTCCAACTGGGTGATCGGCTCTGACATCTCTTGAGGAATTCCTCTCCCTGAGCCGCCAAATCGCCTCGACGATCCGGCGAACATTTGCAATGGAAAGTCAAACAGCCCATGAACTTGGGGCTGTTAGCAATTGTTCATCCTATCGCTCGGGCCGCGCTTGTCAATCTAGCGAGGTCACGTGAACTCGGGAGAATAATTACAGTTTATTCACGACGATTTATGCGGTTGCCCTCCGCTGGCAGATAGCGACAATCGCGGGAACACGTTTCGCTCTCCGCATTGAATCGGCATGACCACTTCCCGCACCATTGCCATCGGCGATATTCACGGTTGCCGTGAACCCTTTGAACGCTTGCTGGCAGCGCTCTCGCTTCAAACCGAGGATACGCTCGTCATTCTCGGTGATGTTGTCGACCGTGGACCCGATAGCCGCGGCGTGATTGAACGCTTGCTTCAGCTCCAGGATGAATGCCAGCTGATTTGCATTTCGGGCAATCACGAAGAAATGTTACTCGACTCGGTCGACAACAAGATGCCGCTGCAAGATTGGCTGAGCCACGGTGGCGACGAAACGCTCGATTCCTATGGCAAGGGTTGGGCGGCATCGCGGCTGCCGCCAGAACATATCGAATTCTTACGATCATGGGGCGACTATTTTGAAACCCCCTCGCATTTTTACGCCCACGGAAACTATCTCGCGCGCAAACCGCTCGACCAACAGCCGTGGTACGAGATGCGTTGGGAGTCGCTCCGCAATTTTCGCCCCGGCATGCATTGCTCGGGAAAGACCGCCGTGTTGGGCCACACTTCCGATAAGCAAGGCGCGATTCTCAATCTGGGCCATTTAATCTGCATCGACACCTACGCCCACGGCGGCGGTTGGCTCACGGCGCTGGAAGCCGAAACCGGCAAAGTGTGGCAAACGAATCTTCGTGGCGAGTCCCGTGAAGGTAAACTGCCTCCGCCACGATGGTAATAGCACAAAAAAACCCGGGGAGACTGCTCCCCGGGTTTCCTCTGTCGTCACACCATCAACCTTCGGTGTGTCACTCAACCGTTGTCACCCGGTTTTGTGCGTTCTTATTCTTCAAAATCTGCGGGAGTGTCTTCTTCATCGAGATTGGCGGCGCGGCCCGCGGTGGAGAGCAAATCATCAAATCCACCGACGGCTAGAATCTTCTGTTTGATCTCCTCGGTGATCTGAGGATTCTCTTTCAGAAAAACACGTGACTTTTCTTTGCCTTGCCCGAGTTGCATTTCGCCATAGCGAAACCAAGCACCGGTGCGGGAAAGAACTTTCTTTTCCAAACCCAAATCGAGAATGTCACCTTCGTAGCTGATGCCATCGGAATGCATCATATCGAATTCGGCAGCACGGAATGGTGGGGCGACCTTGTTCTTTACGATCTTGGCACGCACGCGTTGGCCGATGACTTCTTCGCCATCCTTCAACTGACCGATCCGACGGACGTCGATGCGGCAGGAAGCATAGAACTTGAGGGCCCGACCACCGGGGGTCGTTTCGGGGCTGCCGAACATGACACCGATTTTTTCGCGAATTTGATTGATAAAAATCACCGAGGTCTTGGCTTTGGCAATCACGGCCGTGAGTTTCCGCATCGACTGGCTCATCAAACGAGCTTGCAAGCCGACGTGCGAATCGCCGATTTCCCCGTCGAGTTCCTTTTTAGGAACCAATGCCGCAACCGAGTCGACCACAATCACATCGACCGCGTTCGACTTGATAAGCATCTCAGTGATGTGCATGGCCTCTTCACCATGTCCAGGTTGGCTTACCAAGAGCGTCTCGAGATCGACACCGAGCTTTTTGGCCCATGTGGGGTCGAGGGCATGCTCGGCATCGATAAAAGCTGCAATGCCACCGGCCTTTTGAGCTTCGGCAATCACGTGCAGGGCGAGCGTCGTTTTACCGCTCGATTCTGGGCCGTAGACTTCTATGATGCGTCCGCGGGGAATTCCCTGGCCCCCCAGGGCGATGTCGACGGACAGGCTCCCCGTGGAAATCCCTTCGATCCGACAAATCTTGTCGGCACCTAGGGGCATGATGGAACCTTCGCCGAATTGCTTTTCGATCGCTTCGACCGTATTTCGCAATTCGGTACTGCCAGAGAGCATCTTCTCGGCGGGAGTCTGTTTTGCGGAAGCCTTAACAGGCTTCGCCTTTTCTTTTTTAGCCATGGTGGTTCTCGACGATGTGTTTTGGCTCGGCACGGAATTCTTGCTAGCAACTGCTGTTACCATGTGTTCGGACCCTTTATCCAACAGAAAAGGCGGGGATGCAAGCCGCAGCGAACGGCACAACTTTTATACTGTACGCACGAATACTGTATCGGTGTTCAGTAAAGTTTGCAAGAAGATTTTTTTGTTGATTTTTCACCGGTTTTTAGGCATATTACGACGAAACTCAGGACTGCCTATTTGGACAAGCGAGAATTTCCCGACCTCCGGAGACGAGACGTTTGTTCTTATCTGCCCAAGGAAATCCAGAAACAAGGCCTCTAAGACAGACCTTTTCAAATGCAAAAAAGCCACGTTACGGCGTTTTGCGGTTCAGATTGCGTGAAAATCCACGGAAATTATGATAATTAAAGCGCATTGCCCCGTGGGCTTTGCGGGTCGTTTGAACATCATTTTCCCACCTGCATCGCCTTTCTTGGTAATTCACTCGGAGATTAATTATGTGGCACCGTCATCCTCGGCGGATTTGTTGCAGTATCGTTTGTCATCTCTTAGTCATTTTGCTTTTTTCAGCGTACGGCTCAGACCAGCTGCGGGCGTCGCTACTGAACCCGCTTGCCTACACTTCGCAAGGCAGCTTTGAGGTGGGCATTGGTAATGCGGTGACGATTGATACAACCGCTGGAGAAATCCGAGTCAATGGAATCCTCGCCTTTACCGCGACGATCGATAACCAGAATGGTTTAGCCAATCCTGCAACCGGAGTGCCCGAACTTGCCATCTTTAGTTTCGACGACATCAGCATCGGCCCTGGCGTGGCGGTGACAGTCACAGGGAGCCGCGGACTGGCGCTTTTGTCGCGTGACGATGTGGTTATTCGCAGCGCCCTTTCCGTGAATGGTGGCAATTATGGCGCACCGAGCGTGGCTGGCGGTTTCGCCGGTGGAAGTTCTGCAGCTGCTGGCGCCGGACCTGGTGCCGGCCAACCGACTTACATTGGCAATTACGCTGGTGCGGGTGGAGGTGCCTACGGCGGCAATGGAGGCCGAGGAGGCGGATATAGCGACACGGACAGCCTTGGTGGTGCCTCCTACCCGGCGAGCAATTCCATTGTGGGCTCGCTATATGGCGGCAGCGGCGGCGGCTCCGGCCGTAACGGCGATACATACGGTGACGGAGGCGGTGGGGGTGGCGTTCTCGAAATCAGCGCTCTTGGCGAGGTCAAAATTTTAGCTCCGGTCACGTCGGAGGGTGGAGCAGCGGGTGTCGCCGCAAATGGCTATGGCGGGGGCGGGGGAGGCAGCGGTGGGTCTATTCGGGTTGCGGGGCAAAAAGTCACTCAGGCACTATCAGGTACCATTTCTGCCGACGGCAGCGACGGTGGTAATGCCTCCGGCGGTGGTGGCACAAACGCAGGGGGAGGAGGCGGTGGTGGCCGGGTTCTGATTCAACAAAATGCCGCCCCTCTGGCGAGCGGGGTCAGTGCCAACGGTGGATCAGCAATTGGTGCGGCTCAACCGGGCAGCAACGGGACTGTGGAACAACTCCAAACTTACGTAAGCACCAGCACACTCCCTTTGAACGTCCGGATAGGGACTGGTTCGAAATCGGGTTTCACATCTTTAGCACGCGGTGGCGATTTCTCAGGCGCTCTTTACGGGCTCTTTGACCATGTTGGAGCGGGTTTTACAGGAGTAGCCGAGGGCTCCACGTTTGCATTCAGTGGTGGCCTGGGAGGAAGTGTCGTTCAACTCCTCCCGTTGACGTATAGCACCAACAGTCGAACAACTGAAACTGTAACCGTGCATAGCAATGGCGGAGATGCGGTGCTGGCAGTCGGACGGGGGGTGGGACCTACATTCGCAACGAATATGGGGGCTCATCCCAACACAACAATCAATTTAGGCACAACAGGCGTAAATTACAGTGCTGCTTTTCACTTGATTCTCAACAACGCCAGCACCGATCTGGGCATGGATTCATCGCTCACGTCCCTGGGCATCTTGAGCGTGACTCTCGGAGGCCCCGATGCCGCGGCGTTCAGCGTTGATAGTCTCATTCCAGCAATTCTGTATGAACAGCAATTTGCCAACCTCCCCATCCACTTTCATCCGACCGAAATCCGGTCCTACAGTGCGACGTTGACCATTCAAACCGATCAAGGCGCTGCAAATGGCGCCCTCGGCCAAGCGTTTACTTATCAACTTTCGGGAAGCGGGGTCACCGTTTCGACTGTTCCCGAACCCATGACGGCATCGCTACCGCTGGCCTTTGCGGGCGTAGGTCTAACGATGCGCCGGCGTGGATGAAGTTGAATAAGCATGCTATAGCGCTGCTCAACGCCTGCTTATCCGCCCAACTTTAGATGCGCCAGCGGCGTGTATTTGGGCCCGGAGCGTTGTGGCTCGCTGGCATAGACAACAACCTCGTCGACAAACATTTGCCCGCCGGCAAAGTTGCTCAGTTGCGTCACCCCTTCGACCAAGGCACCGTTATCCTGGCCAGGGCCCACGCGGCCCAGGGTCAGATGCGGCACGAATTGGCGATTCTCGCCGCGAAAGCCCATCCCTTCCAGATTGGTTTCCACTTTGGCTTGTAGGGCTGCGAATTGATCCATCCCTTCAGAGACACCAAGCCATAGCACTTTGGGACGATCCAACTTGGGAAACGCACCCACTCCCGAGCCCGTGAGTGAAAAGGGGGCGACATCAGCCACGATCTTTTGCACGCGGCGGCAAACCTCGGCGATTTCTTCATCCTTGAGATCACCCAAGAATTGAAGCGTCCAGTGGAGATTCTCTGGCTCGACCCACTTCACGTTACTAGCCAAAGGGCGCAATCGTTCAATCGCCGCCTGCGCTTGGGCATGCACGCCATCCACGGCTTCCACGGCGATAAAGGTGCGGGTCTTGGCCATAGATGCGAGCGGGATGCGTAAGCTTCCCGATTCTGTTTTGCAGCGGGCTTTCGCCCGCCGCTTGCCATGAAACAAAAAAATCGCCGCCGAGCGCGTGCTCGACGGCGATTGTCGTTAACTCATTACAAAAATCAACCTTCGGTCGATTCGTCGTCGTCTCCGCCATCGGCAAGTGCGCCGACTGGCTCGGGCTCCGGTTCGCCTTCCATGCGGCCATCGAAGGTCAGCTGCTTTTTGCCAGCCACCTTCTTGACGCTCACACGGATCACCTGCTTGCCGTTGAATTCACCCTTAAGCAACTCCTCGGCTAACGGATCTTCGATGAACGACTCGATCGCTCGCCGCAAAGGCCGAGCCCCGTAATCGGTGTTGGAACCCTTTTTGATGAGGAATTCCTTCGACTCGTCGCTGAGTTCCAGGGCAAGTCCACGCTCTTTCAATCGGCCGCGAATCTTGCTGAGTTCCAATTCGACCACGTCCTTCAAGTCGGTCGTCGTCAAATGGCGGAACACAATGATGTCGTTCACGCGGTTGATAAACTCGGGACGGAACACCTTTTCGATTTCCTCGACCACCCGCTTCTTCATGCTGTCGTACGAAGCATCTTCGTCGGGTTTTTGGAAACCAAAGGCCGCTTCGTTCTTGATCGCATCGGCACCGGCGTTGGTGGTCATGATCAAGATCACGTTGCGGAAGTCGACGTTCCGGCCAAAACTGTCAGTCAGGCGTCCTTCTTCCATCAACTGCAACAGCATGTTGAAGACTTCAGGGTGGGCCTTTTCGATTTCGTCCAAGAGCACCACGGCATACGGACGACGGCGAATCTGCTCGGTGAGCTGACCACCTTCTTCGTAGCCGACGTAGCCCGGAGGGGCACCGATCAAGCGGCTCACGTTGTGCTTTTCCATGTACTCGCTCATGTCGATCTGGATGAGGGCTTCCTCATCACCGAACATGAACTCGGCCAAGGCTTTGGCAAGCAACGTCTTACCGACACCGGTGGGTCCCGCGAACACGAAGCAACCGGTAGGCCGCTTGGGATCTTGCAAACCGCTGCGACTGCGACGCACCGCCTTGGCGATGGCCTTGATGGCCTCGTCCTGGCTGATCACGCGACCGTGCAGTTCTTCTTCCATCTTCATCAAGCGTAGCGTGTCTTCGGTGGTCATCCGGGTGAGCGGAATGCCCGTCATCTTGGAGACCACTTCGGCGATCACTTCTTCGTCGACCACGCCACCATTCTCACGCGATTTCTCACGCCATTCCTTGGTGATGGTCTGCTTCTTTTTCTTGAGCTTATCGGCTTGATCGCGGAGCGAAGCGGCCTTCTCGAAATCTTGATTCGCGACGGCTTCTTCCTTCTCGCGGTTAAGCTGCTCGACGTCGTCGTCGATTTCCTTCAGATTGGGCGGCTTCGACATCGTCTTGAGCCGCACCCGCGCGCCCGATTCGTCGATCACGTCGATCGCCTTGTCCGGCAAGCAACGGCCCGTGATGTAGCGATCCGAAAGCTCCACGGCGGACTTGATCGCGTCGTCGGTGATTTGCACGCGATGATGCTCTTCGTAGCGATCCCGCAAGCCTTCGAGGATTTTTATGGTGTCCTCGGCGGTCGTGGGTTCGACAAGCACTTCCTGGAAACGGCGAGCGAGCGCCGAATCCTTTTCGATGTACTTGCGATACTCATCAAGCGTGGTGGCCCCGATGCATTGGATTTCGCCTCGAGCCAAGGCGGGCTTGAGCACGTTGGACGCGTCGATGGCCCCTTCGGCACCACCGGCACCCACCAAGGTGTGCAATTCGTCGATGAACAGAATCGTGTTCTTCGCACGACGCACTTCGTTCATCACGGCCTTAATACGCTCTTCGAATTGGCCGCGGTACTTGGTACCAGCCACCATCATCGCGAGGTCCAAGACCACGATCCGACGATCAAGCAACAATTCCGGCACGTTGCCGTCGACCACTCGTTGGGCGAAACCTTCGACGATGGCCGTCTTGCCAACGCCGGCTTCACCCAACAACACGGGATTGTTCTTCGTGCGGCGGCAGAGCACCTGGATCGCCCGTTCGATTTCTTTCTCGCGGCCAATCACCGGATCGAGCTTGCCTTGACGGGCCAGTTCGGTCAGATCGCGGCCAAAACTGTCGAGGGCCGGAGTCTTGCTCTTGCTGCTCTTGCGACCTTCGCGTTCTCCTTCTTCCCCACCGGCTTCGCCAACGCGACCACCGCGCGGGGAATCTTCGCCTTCTAGGCCATGGCCCAAAAGATTGAGAACTTCCTCGCGAACTTCTTCGAGCTTGAGGCCCAAATTCATGAGCACTTGAGCAGCGACGCCTTCTTGCTCACGCAACAGGCCTAGCAAAATGTGCTCGGTGCCCACGTAGTTGTGGTTCAGATGACGGGCTTCTTCCATCGAGTATTCGATGACTTTCTTAGCCCGTGGCGTCTGCGGGAGCTTGCCCATCGTGACCATATCGGGGCCGCTTTGGACAAGCTTTTCAACTTCGAGTCGGATTTTGCGAAGGTCCACGTCCAGATTCTTCAGGACGTTGGCGGCAACGCCGCTCCCCTCTTTGATCAAGCCGAGCAAAACGTGCTCGGTACCAATATATTCGTGATTGAACCGCTGTGCCTCTTGATTGGCCAACTGCATCACTTTGCGAGCGCGGTCGGTGAAACGTTCGTACATGGCCATACTCCCCTTCTTGATTCGCCTTTCGGCTGTGCGTCGTAAAACGACTTGCCGTCTTTACGCAGCATGCCGCCGATTGGTTTCGTTGATCTCGGTGGCCGACGGCTGAGCGTCGGTAATTTTAATCGTCTGGGTCTCGTCTTCGTGTGTATTTGTCGTTTTTTGTTCCAGTTCACTCTGTTCCAACACGGCGGCGTTTTCCCGTCGCTCGACCGTGATTTCGTTTTGCCAAGGGTCGGCTGCTTCCAACCGGCTTAACTTATCGAGTTGGCGAATCGCTTCGCGATGCCGACCTTGATGCCGCCAAAGTGTGGCAAGCATCAGCCGGGCTTCCGCGTCGCGGTCATCCAACTTCAGTAGCTTCAGGAGCAATTGCTCCGCAGCTACCCAATCGCCCTGCAAGTAAACTCGCTGAGCATCACGATACAATTGTTCCCTGGGTTCGGCCACAAGGCCAACGCTTGGCGTTTCGCTGGCCGATTCGTCGCTGTTTCCCGTGGCGGCTACTTCGTGCGACATTTGCACACGACATTGCCACCAACCGACCAACCAACTCGCCGCGACCACACCATATCCACCGAGCAGATATTCATGAGGTATCCACTCGTGAAACACGCAGGTCGCGAGGATCAGCACGTTGACCAACGCGGTAAATCCTACAGCTATCACCAAACCTGCCCAAGACCCCCGCAACCAGAGCTGGGGAAGTCCGGGCCAAAAGTAGGCGATCTTCGGCAGTTTTCGCGTCGGCATCATGCGTGACCTCGCCGAGCCTCACGGTCACATCTTAGACAATCGTGTGCCTAGAATAGTGACTTCGCAAGTTTAGCCCGCGACAGTGCGGAAGCAAGGCAACTCTAGGCCCGCAACCGCTTTACAGCCTGGAAATGGGTTTGTGTATCCACCAACTGTGGCGAACCTACCACGTGCGCAGCAGACTCCGCCGACAGACAATTCGTCCGGTGGGAAGATAACGATAATGACGGCCACCGACGAGGGCGGTTTGCGGGCAACCGGACACCTGGGGTTCCCCGTTGAATCCGGCCATAATGGGTTGCTAGCTACTTTTTCATCACTAAGCCGCAAGCGGCGAGAACAAACAGTGAATTCCGAACATCAGATCCTTCGCATCCTCGACGCCTCGGCCAACCGGGCTGCTGAGGGTTTGCGCGTGGTTGAAGATTTCTGCCGTTTCGCCCTCGACGACCGCCATCTCACGACGCTGGTAAAAGAGATACGGCACGAATTGGCGGCCACGCTGACCACCCTGCCCCGAGTAGATCGCCACGCCATGCGTGAGACGCAGGCCGATGTTGGAACTTCGATTTCCACTTCGGCTGAGAATCAACGAGTCGATGCCACAGCCGTGTGCGAAGCGAGCTGCGAGCGACTGAAGCAATCGTTGCGAAGTCTGGAAGAATTCAGCAAAGTCACGTCGCCAGAAGCTGCATCTAAGTTCGAGAGTTTGCGTTATCGGTTCTACACCCTCGAAAAAGCCATCACCAGCCGCTCGCGGCTTAGCGGCACTCCACTCGAACAAGCCAAACTGTGCGTGCTCATCGATGGCTCGTTCGAACTAGAAAAAATTCCGGAATTAAACGCCGCCGGCGTGGGAATGATCCAATTCCGGGATAAAAATCTCGATGATCGGGCGTTGCTGGCCCGTGCGTTGAAGCTGCGGGATCTCTGTCATAGCCCGACGGCGGAAGCCGAGGGTTGCCTGCTTATCATCAACGACCGGCCCGACATCGCCGCGGCAGTGCAGTCTGATGGGGTCCATCTGGGCCAAGACGATCTGCCCGTGAAGGCAGCTCGTGAAATCTTGGGGCCACGCAAATTCATCGGCGTATCGACGCACAGCATCGAACAAGCACGCCAAGCCGCTATCGACGGTGCCAACTACATCGGCGTCGGTCCGACTTTTCCGTCGACCACAAAATCGTTTGATGTCTTCCCAGGCACAGCTTTGCTAAAACAAGTTGCCGAAGGGATTTCACTACCCGCGTTCGCGATTGGCGGGATCACGCTTGAGAATCTCCCAGAGGTGCTCGCCACGGGCATCAAGCGCGTGGCGGTGAGTGGAGCGATCGCGAAAGCTGCGAAGCCGAGTGAAGTCGCCAATCGATTCAGCTCGTGTTTATAAAGATTTTAAACGCAAAGTTCGCAAAGTTTACGCAATGATCGCAGAGGACTTTTCTCAGCGATCCTCTGTGTCTTGGCGATCTCTGCGTTTAATCCCCCCACCGCCTGCTGAAGCAGGCTCGCCAGCTCAAGTGTTCGTGCGGTATCATGAATTGCTTAATCATCTGATCCCTGAACTCTCGCCCCTGACCTCTCCCTTATGCTTCACGCCATCATTATGGCCGGTGGTACCGGCACCCGTTTTTGGCCCGCCAGCCGTGCCGCGAGTCCCAAGCAATTGCTTTCGCTCGTAGGCAAGGCGACGATGATCCGCCAAACCTATGACCGCCTTGATGGTTTGGTTGCGCCCGAGCAGGCGATGATCGTCACCAATCGGCAACTCGTCGATCCGATCAAACAGCAGCTCCCCGAACTCCCCGCCGAGCAGATCGTCGGCGAACCCTGCAAGCGCGATACGGCTCCGTGCATTGGGCTGGCCGCCTTGCTGGTGAGCCGCAACGATCCCGATGCCACGATGGTCGTCATGCCGGCGGATCACGTGATACGCTCCGGCGATCGCTTTCAGGCCGCCGTGCGTCAGGCTATTGAGCTCGTTGAAAAGAAGCCGGGCCGCATCGTCACGTTCGGAATTCAACCCACCTACGCGGCGGAAATTTTTGGCTACATCCAACGGGGCGCGGCCATCGACATGCGGGGCGACGCCGCTCCCACTTACATTGTGAAGCGATTCCGTGAAAAGCCCAACGCCGCCACTGCCGCCGAGTATGTCGGCTCGGGCGATTTCTTTTGGAACTCCGGCATCTTTATCTGGAAGGCAAAAACGATTCTCGACGCTTTGGCCGAACGGCAGCCGCTGATCCTTGAGCACCTAAAAAAGATCGTGGCCGCTTGGGGCACCGACAAGCAGCAGCAAGTCTTCAACGAAGAGTTTTCGGCCATCGAAGGGATTTCCATCGATTACGCCGTCATGGAGCATGCTCAAGACGTGGCCGTGATCGTTGCCCCCTACGACTGGGACGACCTGGGGAGTTGGCTGTCGCTCGCACGACTGTTGGGAACCGACAAGGATGAGAACACCATCGTCGGCAAGCACCTCGGCATGAACACCAAGGGCACAATCATTCGCACGACCGACGACCACTTGGTCGTGACGCTTGGGCTGAAGGACATGCTCATTGTCCACACACCCGATGCGACGCTGGTGGCCAATAAAAACGATGAGGAGTCGATCCGCAATATTGTGAAGCAACTCGAAATGCGTGGCATGACGGAATACTTGTAAGAGTTTTACAGGAGGAAGGAGAGGGAGCAGAGCAATAATGAAAAATGCAAAAGTAAGAATTTCTAAATAATTTACTTCTTACATTTGCGAAACTCTGCACCTTTGCGTTTAGAAATTCTCTGCTAACTCTGCTTCCTCCTGTAAAATCAATTCATGGCACTTTCTGGACGCATCGCAGGGATCGACTATGGCACCGTGCGGATCGGCATTGCTACCGCCGACCTCGACGTCGGAATCGCCTCGCCGTACGAAACCTACAATCGCCGTAGCCCCGCGCTCGATGCCGAATACTTTCGTACGCTCGCTAGAGAAGAACGGCTTCTGAAGTTCGTGGTGGGCTTACCAGTCCATACCAGCGGCCACGACAGCCAGAAATCGCAGGAGGCACGGCAGTTCGGCAATTGGCTCGCCGAGCTTACGCAACTCCCCGTGGAATACTTCGACGAGCGCTATACATCGCTGGAAGCCGAACAGATTCTCAGCCAGGCCAACTTCACCAAGAAACGCCGCAAGGCGCGAATCGATCAACTCGCCGCGCAGATCATGCTCACGGCCTATTTGGAAGCCGGCGCTCGTGGGCAAATTTCTCTCGAAGGACTTGATTAGCTGCGATGCTAAGTATCGCAGCTCCCGAAAATGAACCAAACTCGTATTCTCATCGGCTGTGGTTACCTGGGGTCGCGCATCGCAAAACTTTGGCGTGCTGCAGGTGACGATGTGATCGCCACTTCGCGAAGCGGAAAATTGCCACTGGAAATGTTCGACGCGGGCGTGTTTCCAGCTCGTGCTGATGTCATTGATCCCGAAACTCTGAAGTGGTTGCCCGTTGCATCGGCATTAACGAGCAACTCATTGGACACACTGGTTTATTCCGTCGGTTACGATCGCAGCGGCGAAGCCGACATCCACACCGTCTATGCCCAAGGGTTGCAGAATGTTCTCGACGCATTGCCAAGCAATGTGCAGCGCGTGATCTACATCAGCACCACCGGCGTCTATGGCCCGGCCGATGGCGAATGGGTCGACGAAACAACTCCTTCCAACCCTCAACGTGATGGCGGCAAGGCCTCACTCGCCGCAGAACAAGTCTTGGCCGCGCATCCGATTGGCAAGCGATCGCTCATCTTGCGACTCGCCGGAATTTATGGGCCGGGAAGAGTTCCCTATCTCGACAAACTCCGCGCGGGTGAATCGCTCGACGTGCCGAGCGAAGGTTGGCTTAATCTGATTCACGTCGACGATGCGGCAGCGATTGCCGTGGCCCTCGGTGAATGGGCGACTGCAAATCCGATTACCAGCGGCCCGGAAATCTTTTGTGTGAGCGACGGCCAACCTGTTGTGCGTGGCGACCATTACCGCGAAATCGCGCGGCTGATCGGCGTCAGCGAGCCACACTTTGTCGCGCCTGATTCCAATACTCCGGCGGCTCAACGTGCCCTCGCCGACAAGCGAATTTCTAATCGCAAATTGCTGAGCACTATCCCCATCAAATTGCGTTATCCCAACTCGCGGGCAGGTCTGGCGGCGATTCTCGGGAAGTCCACTTAGAAACTCGTTTATTGAGAATGATTATCGTTTAGCGATGGTTAATTCCGCAATTCTTGGGCGGTTGCATACTCTGTGGGGCGGCCTTTAGAATCCCAGTGGCGATTAGCGGTGATCGCTCGGTTTGTTTCTGTGCGCAGAGACCCCGCTTGGCCCCTGCGATTTTCCTTGATCTGGCTGTCGACCATGCTTGAACGGACCCCGCTGTTCCCCAACGTCATCGAGCTTAACCATCAGGCCCGCCGCCGCATAAGCTGCTGCGTCTACCTGATTTACGATGAAAATGAGTGGGTGCTCTTCGACATCGGCTACGAAGACGCGGTCGACGATTGTATCGATCTGATTCGCGAACTCGACTTTCCGTTCAGCAAGTGCAAAACGCTGATCGCCTCGCACGCCGACGTCGACCACATTCAAGGGCTTTCCAAAGCCAAGCAGATCCTCAAAACAACCGTGACGGCTCATCCTTTGTCGGCCCCGCATCTGGAAGTGGGCGACAAGGTGGCGACGTTCGCCGAGATTTCCGCTCAAAATATCCACATGGAGATGCCCGCCGTTGTGGTGGAGCACAAGGTCAACGACGGCGACATCATCCAAGTCGGCAACCAACAGCTGGAAGTCTGGCACACCCCTGGGCATACCGATGGCCAATTGTCGTTGCGACTGGGGAACCTGCTGTTCTCCGGCGACAACCTATTCCGGGATGGCTGCGTGGGAGCGATTGACGCCCATCATGGCAGCAGCATCCCCGATTTCATCAAGTCCTTAACCCGCATTCGCGATAGCGACGTCGAATGGCTGCTCCCCAGCCATGGCCCCGCTTTCCGCAAAGACAATGCCCTGATCGACAAAACGATCAAGCGCCTGGACGGCTATCTGCACATGGCCGACTTCGGTACCTGCGCGCTCGATTGGCCGCTGATGGATGAGTGGGAAAGTGAGTTGGTGGCGGGCAAATCGCCAAGCTGAGTGGCCAGCTATATTCGCTAGCAGCGCGTACAGCGGTCCACATGTACCAATTCTGCCGGTTGTGCCGGATATTCCCTCAACCCGCTCTTCGCCGCCAGCCGATTCTAACTGTGAACACAACTTCGTCACGGCCCGCTTGCCCTGACGCGCCCGCTACCCGCATACCTTCGAGGGGGGAATTCGATGGTCCGCCGGATCCTATTCGCTATTTGCTGCGCCGGGGCTCTTGCCTGCTGCGTCGCCGACTCCAACCAAGCATCGGCCCAGCAAGCTTACGGCCGCTCTTGGGGCCAAACCTACACGACCCAAGATTGGGAACGCTTTTATCACTATCCGTACGTGTACTACCCCCAAAATTTCTGGGGCAACGAGTACTATCGGAGTGCCGACAGCTTGTATTACCGCTATCCGCCCGAAATGCGAATCCCGGTCTACAACAAGCGGTGGCACAACTACTACCCCAATCGCCGCCTCTATCACAGCGGTCATCACTTCATTCTCGACGTGTTTTGATCGGGTGACGTGTTTGATAGGGTGTAGTCGGCAGCAGCCGATTCGCACAAGACCCACAGGTTACATGTTAAGCCGCAAGCGATCGCTTGCGGCTTAGCGTCGTTAGGCCAATTGCTATAAGCATGAGCCCACTTGGCTCCGGCACGGCACGAATCGCGGCGAGGGAATCAAGACTCCCCGTGTACTGCCGCTGCCAAGTCAGAAAGTCGCGGCCATCGACGTCGCCATCACCATCGGCATCGCCGTCCCAATGCTCGACGGTACTCCCCAAACCGTAGCCATTCTGCCAAGCGACTAAGTCCGCGTCGTCGACGTCTCCATCTTCGTCGAAGTCAGCTGCAGCGGGGTTATCAACACGAATCCATGCGTTGTAGAAGGCGATACCAAAATTCGCCCCCATGTCGCGATAGTACGAAATGGGACGGTTCTTGCCGAACTGTGTTTCGAACGTGATATCGACCTCAGCGCCTAACAGCAAGTCTGCAAAGTTGGCGGTCGTCCAACTACTACCCGTCGAATCGGTGTCCAAGATGTTGGGCTGAATACTTTTGAGCTCGACCCAAAAGTCGGCCAAGTTATCGCCCTGCTCGTATTCGATGAAACCGAAATCATCACCGGGTGATGACGGGATCGTCGAATGAAAGTCGATGAACACGTCCAAGTTCCCCGGCGTGGCCACAACGTCGGCCAGCATTGCCTCGCCTGTCGCTTTAACTTCCTGATAGTCTTGCCAAAGACTGGGATTCCAGCGACCGTTGGGATCGATGGTAATGTGATCCACGGTGGCTCGGCTCGATCCAGCGAATCGTCCCCCAGGATTCAAAACCGGATAGCAAAGGAATTCCGCATCCTGACGAAGCCGCGCCGCGCGGGGATCATCGGAGATCAACCAGTTGATTAAGCCTTCGTAGGTATAAGTGCCAAGTGACTCGCCGGCGTGAAGTCCGCTCGAAAGCATGACTTTTCGCTTGGCTTCAAGTAGTGAATCCGTCGCGGGGTCGGTGATTCGATAGCCGAACACGTTGCGTGTAGGGACCAGTCGGCCAATGTCGTCCACGGCAACTGAGGATTGGCCCAGTATGCCATTCTCATCGGCCGATGCCGTCGGCGCGGCCCAAGGTGAAGTGAGCACTTCAGCGGTATGATCGACCGAACGGCCATAAGAGTACGGTTGCGCATACGCCACAAACACATTGTTACTAGCAAACGGCATGCTATTGGAAAATGTGTAGAGATTACCCGAGCGTTGGTTGTTGTCGAAGAAGAACCAGTTCTCGTTGTCGTAAGAATAAACCATCTTGTGGTTGGTGAGGGCAGAGTTTCCACCCGCGAAGGCCTGATTGACCGAAAATACAGGCTGTGCCCCGGCAACGCCTTCCGCTTCAAAATACATCCACCGCCAGCCCGTGCTGGTGAGATAGTTAGTTCGGCCAGTCAATTGAATGTTGCTGAGATTACCGCTCCAACTTGCGAGCGATGCGTGATCAAAATCACTATAGATATTGAGCGCTGCATGACTTGTTGTGGACCAACAAGCGGAAAGCAGGCACATGATCAAAGAAACTTGGTATCGCATCATGATCGTTGGCCCCTTCCAACACACAACCCAACCACCAAAGTTGTCAGGAGTACAAATGACGCAGGCTCTGGAACGGCGTGATAATTGCTCGTCAAACTCTCGCTGAGCAATCCTTGGTAAACCCGGACGTTGTCGAACAAACCGAAGGCAAAGTTGGGATTCGTCGGACCTGAGGCAAACAAATCGGTCATCATCAATCCGATACCACCTTCAAGATTGACAGGCCGTTCGTAGGTATTGATGCCGTCCGCAGGATTCTGCTCGATGCTGTTGTCGATTGTCCCCAACACCAACGAGTTACCCGAACGATGGCTTTCTAAGGTTACCTTCACGGTTCCTAAATGGCCGTTCGTGCCGTTGCCGACGGCATTGGCATCAACTTCCAACGTGACCGTGACCCACTGAAAGCCCAAAGCCCCTGCTGGCTGAGTTCCCGTCGCGTTCGAACCGCTGGTAGCCGTCGCGAGGTTGAAAGCAGGAAAAAGCGTTTGCAGATTCAGATTGGCATTCGAGTCGGTGTTGTCGTATCCGGCTTGGTTGCTTTGCCCAAACGACGTTTGGCCGTATTGGCCACTTGTGAGGTCGAGTTCGGACCCATTCTTCACGAGCATGTAGTCGCAGGCACTCCCCGTGCTGCTACAACCGCCACCACCGTCGCTCGAATACAACACGCCTGCGCCATTCTGGCCCGGCGAAAATGTCCGCTGAGCATCCGCCACAATGAAACCGGCAAGAACGCCGACATGCTCCGTCGTTCCCGTTTCCGAAGCGTTGGGGGCCCAATTCAACCAGACATCGACCTGCACCGTGTATTGGCTCACAAAGAGAGGGCTCTCATAAACGGCCGCGACTTGATCGCCGGCAAACTCACCCACAATGTTATCCGCCAATCGCAGGCCTCGCCGTACCGCGTCCCCTGGCTGGCTGTGAGGAGCTTCGGGGATACCGAAGGCGGCGTAATTGAATCCGAAGTCGGCTTCGCTGATATCATTCGGACTCGGTTTCGCGATACCGCCGAAATGTGAATACTTCCACCCCGTGCCAGTCGACAGGTCATCCGAGAAAAGAAGCGCCTGCGCATGGGCTGCGACTCCCAACCAACTCGCCGCCACAAGACCGGCCAGCAATCGCAATGAACATGCAAACAATCGGCTCATGGCAAGTCGCAATTTAACTCTGTTTCCGATTCCAAAAGCCCAACAGGCAGCCAATTACCAGCCTAATCGCGCTCTGGGAAACTTGCGAGCGAATCACAACGAAACTACGCCAATCCACTAGGATTTGCGTTTGCGAAAGAATGCCCTGCGCGAGAGCGAGGACTAACTTAAGGATTGATTGCCAATCGTCGGTAAACTTCCACACCGCGTTCGAGTTCCGCCACGGAAATCCACTCGTCCTCGGTGTGAGCTTGAGCGATGCTCCCCGGGCCGATTACCACCGTGGGAATTCCAACTGCCGCAAAGACCCACGCATCGGTCCCATAGGGAACACCAACAATATCACTTGCACGGCCATCAAAGCTTGCCAAGTGAGCGACTTGCTTCGCCCACTGTTGATTCTCGCCTGCCTGCATCCCGCGGCTTTGATTCCAAGGGGCTTCGTGTTCGACAACGACGTCAGCATTAACGTGATCGGAAATATATTCAACGAGTTCTTGTTGCGCGTCACTGGGAACTTCGCCAGGCATGAGCCGGCGATCAATGTCAATCACTGCATGATCGGGCACTACATTGGCACCCGTGCCGCCATGAATCGTATTCACCGACACCGTCGGTCGACCGCACAAACAATCGGCTCCGCGATGCGTTAATACTTCACGATCAAAGCCACGAATCGCCGCGATCACATCCGTCATCGCATAGATGGCATTCTTGCCTTGTTGGGGCTGAGACGAATGCGCGGCACGTCCACGGGTATGGCACCGCCAGCGCACAATTCCTTTGTGCGTGACCACGACCGCGAACTCCGTAGGCTCGGCAACGATGGCGCGCTCAGGACGCAATTCGCGCAGTTCTTCCAGCGACAATGTGCCCCGGACTTTCTCCTGATCAACTCGTGGGAAAACTTCCGCGTCACCGGGTCGCGTCCAGAGTCGTGCCAAGGCCTTCGCGCCTGTGAAGCCGCACTCCTCATTGACTGTTAATGCGAGCAGAATTGTGCCACTGCGAGCTTCAGCTGTTGCTAGGGCCGTCAGCATGGCTGCCATGCCCCCTTTCACGTCGCACGCACCACGGCCATAAATACGGCCCTCACGCTCTGTGCTACCGCAGGGATCTACGGTCATCCCCGCCACACCCACGGTATCCTGATGAACTTCCCACAGCGTAACTGGCAGTTCCGGGCTTCCGGACGGAGCGGGTATGAGGACAATAAGGTTCTCACGCCCCGAATGAACTTCCTGCCGCAGCCATCGCCAACCTTGCTCGGCTACCCATTTTTCCAAGAAATCGGTCAGCCGCCCCTCGCCCACCCAGCTCGGGTCCTTGGCTCCAAACACCGGGTTGACGGTGGGAATCGCCAGCAGAATTTGCAGTAAGTCTTTTACATTCATGGACATAAATCTATGGCTTGCCTTCCGGGCTTGGCCACTATGGTAGCCGATCTCCACCCCGTTTCTCGAAATTTTCAGAAGATTCTGCAAAAGTGTTTGATTAAACGGTAAGGGGACGCTAGAATCGGGCTTACGTAGGCTTCCTACGTCGTTCGCCCTCTGTGGGTTGCTGCCCCACCCACAGGGGGATTTTTTATGCGCTCATTTTTTCTTCCGATTTGCGCAATATCAACTGCAAAACTCTGCAACGCTGTCCCCCGCTTTCCTTTTGTCGCATTTATGGGCCTGCTGCCGTATTTGCGAGATTTTTCTCCTCCACGTAGTGGTCAAGCGAACTGCGCATTCCTGGGGTTACGTCTGGCGTCCTAGCGCGATTCTAGGCTCGCCAATCATCCTTAGTACTTTCACGCCTTGGCAAGTCGATTCGGGGCGATATGGTTGAATGGGAGGCCCAGAGGAAGGCTGTTCTTTCTTACCTCATTTTTGCCCGCTTTTGTTCGAGTTCCAATCACAATGTCTGCCATCGATCGCCAACAGGTTGAAGAAATCCTCAAGACTATCCCCGATCCCGAGACAGGCCGCAAACTATGGCAGCTCGATCAGATTCGTGATCTGGCAATCGACGGCAACGAAATCAAGGTCACGCTCGCGCTCACCAGCTATTCCGCGCTGCTCTGGCAGGACACGCGCGATCAGCTTGCCGAACAAATGCGATCAAAACTCCCCAGCAATCCCACGGTGCATGTGGAAATCGTTCCACTCAATCGGCCAGCAGAACCTATCGGCACGTTGGGCCTCACTGCCAAGAGCGTCATCGCTGTTGGCTCGGGCAAGGGGGGCGTCGGCAAAAGCACGGTCGCGGTGTCGATTGCTTGTGGCTTGCAACGCGCGGGATGCAAAGTTGGACTGCTTGATGCCGATGTTTATGGCCCCAGCGTGCCGCATTTGCTGGGCGTAGATGAGCGTCCGCAAGCGATAGAACGCCAACTGCAACCTATCGTCGTCGACGGGATGCGCGTCATGAGCATGGGTTTTCTCGTACCGCCGGGAGAAGCCGTTGTGTGGCGTGGCCCTATGCTTCACGGAGCACTCACGCAATTCTTGCGCGATACGAATTGGGGAGATCTCGATTATCTGATCATCGACATGCCGCCAGGCACGGGCGATATCGCGCTGACTCTCTCGCAGTTGATGCCACTCACGGGAGCTGTCGTCGTCTGCACTCCGCAAGACGTGGCGTTGCTTGATGCGGTGAAAGCGATCGCCATGTTCAACAAAGTGAACATTCCGATTCTCGGCGTCGTCGAAAACATGAGCTACTTCCTCTGCCCTGACAACGGCAAACGCTACGACATCTTCGGCACGGGCGGTGCGCGTCGTAAAGCCGAAGAGCTTAACGTTCCCTTCCTAGGCGAAGTGCCAATTCAAATTGCGATTCGCGAACGTGGCGATGCTGGTGAGACCACAAACAACTTCGTCGATCAAGAATCTGCGCCCCATTTCGAGCGCATCTGCTACAGCCTCGTGAAGAACATCGCGATGCAACGGGCGGCCCATCCGCCGCTGCCGACACTTTCGATCCTGTGACGCCTCGATTGTCCAAGCAGGGCGTATGCCCGCGTGGACAAGCTGTCGGCTACTCCTGGTCGTTTTGCAACCAGCCCTTTCCTAACTCCAAGCTGTCCTTGGCTTAGCAATTTTGCTATCAGGTCAAACTCTTAGCGCGCAAAAAAAGACCGCCCCCTGGGAAAAGGAGAGCGGTCCGTCTCGACCTAACACACGAAAGCTCACCGCGAGCGATGAGCTTTCGTGAAAGCGAAGTAATCCAATTACTTCTTCTTAGCGGTCTTCTTCTTAGCAGTCTTCTTCTTGGCCGTCTTCTTCTTGGCGGTCTTCTTTGCAGTCTTTTTCTTAGCTGCCTTCTTGGGAGCTGCCTTTTTAGCAGCTTTCTTTTTCTTAGCCATTACAGAATCCTCCGTAACAAAAAAAGGTAAATGGTAACTTGTTCTATTCAATTTCAATTGAACACAGAACAGCGGTCACCCCGAAAGAAAAACATGTCACCCTTCCAGGGCGTCACGACAGATCATTAATTTACGACTTCGTTGTCTTGCGTTGTGTGTTGACTTCTTCGTCACGGTTTGACTTCGTTGTCTTTAGGCCCCTCGATTAATCAGAATGAAAAATGAAATGAATAGGGCAATGCATTATAAAAGTTGCTAGCGTCATGCTTCATAGGTCGTATTTGTACGAATTCATCGAATTTGTGCAACACATTTTTTATAAAAAAATGAATTCTTGAAGAAAATTTTTCTTCACGCGCGGTCCACGGGACATCTTTTTTGTCTCGCGCGCATGTCATCCACGACTCATAACCGCGCGATTAGTAGAGAGCAATGCTCGACCCATCGGCAAGCAACAATTGCCTTGATGAAAATTGCCCTTCGGGTACTTTTCGACCAAGCCCAGGAGTGGTCAAAGTTCGCAATCGCCAATAGCTGCGCAGAGAAAGTTGTCGTCCGGGCGTAATTGAATTGTCGGACGCCATAACTGCGAACAACTCACGCCAATAGTTACGCATAAACCGTGAACGGGGATGAATGGGATCAAATCCATACCATGCATTTGGCACGGTAAAAATAGATACATTTTGCGTTTTTGCTAATTCCTTCAGCCGTCCGCTGAGCCCCGTGGCACGGTCCAGCATTTCTCGCCAACTGAGCTTACAACTCGGAAATAAAACCGATCGCAAGAGATAAAATTTGGCTTCGCTCATCGCGGTCAAGACGCCGAGTGGCAGGTCCGTGAGCACGACATCCGCGCCGTGCTGCTTGAGTCGCGCAACGCACGTTTCCACCCACGCGATGATCTCATCGACTGGTTGTTCATAGCCTAAATCGTTGCCAACATCGGTCACGAACGCGATGGTTGATGAAGCCGAATTGTTATCCAAAGCTTCCCAAATTCGCGCGCAAGAAATTCCTGAAAATTTTTTTCCTAAGAAGCCCGATTCTCGTCCATACGAACGTCCAAAGCCCATCGCGACATGAATCGAAAGAGGATTCGCGCTTGATCGATAAGCGACTTCAACCGCACTTGGAAACGAGCGCGATAAGTTACTCGCACCCAACAAAACGACCTGAGTGGGCTGAAGCGAAGTCTCAATCTGAGACCATACATGTTGATTGTCACTCGTATTCAAGGCAGTTCAACGCTAGATGTTGTATAGCGTTCTTCATAAATTTGACCGTTCGAGTCAGCATTCCTCTTACCATAGGTTTTGACGATACGCTTCCAGCGTTTGATAACTCGAATAAGCAAGGTAACCGAACATGATCGTCGTGAAGATCGATTGCCACACGACGAGGCCGAAGATCGCCATCGCAGCGGCGGCGAACAGGGATATCTGTAGCGACAAGATAATTCCACCGCGCGGATTGCCGATCTGACAGACTTCGCGTGAGATCCTCCCCCCATCGAGCGGGTAAATGGGGAGCAGATTCACAAGTCCCCATAAGACGTTGATAAATAACAAGTTAAAGACGAAATTCTGGGCATACTGATTGGTCATTCCATGCCAATAAATGCCCACTCCCAACAGCGAAATCCCCCGCGCACCTTGCACGGCGCCTGACTCGTAGATCACGCGATCGCCAATCATAATCGCGAGCCCCTGACCCATGATTTGCATGAGCGCCATCAACACCAATGCAAACGCAAACCCCGCGCATGGTCCGGCGAGTGAAATTAGAATCTGTGCTCGCGTGCTGCGGTCACAGTCTTCGCAGATTGCCAAGCCCCCCATACCGTAAAGCACGATACGTGGTTCACCACCGAAGTGACGCTGCGTGAGGGCGTGGCCCAATTCATGGATCACAATCGAGATCACGACCGCCGCAATCCAAACCAATACATCTTGCGGTGGAGTATCACTCCCCCCCAAACCCATGATCAGCGTCACCAACCAAAAATAGGGGTGGATGCGAATCGGAATGTCAAACAACCTAAAGTGAAGGTCACCTTGGCTCGGTGGTGGTTCCACCAACAACATGCAGGTCTCCCTTAAGCCGCCTGCGGCTTCGCGACGGGTCGAATAGCGGGCTCCACGAACAACTTCTCAATATACTCAGCGGCACGGACCGAAGCTCCCCCGTGGCCCACGCGTGCTTTGAGCGCAGTGAGTCCTTGGACGTTCTTCTGTAGTGCCGGTTCAAACTTCAACCAATCAATAATATGCCGTGCCAAGTCGGCTGAGCGATCTTCGCACGTGAGATACTCGGGCATCAGCACATGCTCGTCGCGTGGGTCGGCAGGGTCGTAATGGCCTGCTTCGGTGGTGGCAAACGGCTCCTGGGCGGTCAGCAAATTCACGAGCGTGATGTACCGCACGGTGCGGAGCCACTTCTGCACGGCAAATGCCAGCCGTGAAATCTGATAGAGAATCGCCGTCGGTTTCGTGCGATACAGGAGTTCTAGTGAAACCGATCCCGAACACGCCAGACAGCATTTGGCCGCATGAATCAGCTCCGGCGTCTTGGCGATGTATAGCTCGGCATAGATTCCCGAGTCGTCGATGATCTCTTGAGCCAGGGCTCGCTGGCTTTCCTTGAACCCAGCCACCGCAAACCGCACATTGGGTACGGCCGCGCGGATCAGCTTGGCTGTCTTCAAGAAGGGCAACAGGTTGCTCTTCACTTCCTGAGTTCGCGAGCCCGGCAGAATCGTCACCAATGGCCGATCATCGGTCTGCAGCCGGTTAATGAAGGTTTGATCCAACTGCTGAACTTCGAGCTCGTCGAAATAGGGATGGCCTACGAAGGTCGCCTGGCAACCACGCTCACGGAACCATGGCTCTTCAAATGGCAACTTGCAGAGCACGTGGTCGACGTAACGCTGCATCTTTTTGACCCGCCAACTCGCCCACGCCCACAGTTGTGGCGTGCCATAGTAAATCACGGGGATCCCCTGAGCCTTCGCCGCCTTGGCGATGTGCCAATTGAAGCCCGGATAGTCGATCAGCACGACCGCGTCGGGCCGATGCTTTTGAAAGTACTCATCGGCTTGGTTGACCAAGCGTCGAAACTTGGAGTAGTTTGCCAACGCCTGGCCCAGCCACATCACGGCCAGTTGTGTGAGATCAAAATTGAGTTGGCAACCAGTGTCCGCCATCTTTGGCCCGCCATAGCCCACGAACTCCCACTCGGGGTGCCGCGCACGGAGCGCGCGAATGAGATTCGATCCATGCAGGTCGCCGCTGGGTTCGCCCACTGAGAAAAAGATGCGCATAGGATTCTCCCGGACCGGCGTTGCGGTCCGGCTAAGACGATGTTTCGCGATACAAATTCGGGGCGGGAGTATGGCAGATTGGGTAATTGAGGGAAAGTTCAATTTCCTGCTAGTGCCAGTGGGACTTTTGTCACCACGGCTTTTGTCACTTCTGCCGGGGTCCCAACTTTGGTGACGAAACTCCTGGGTTTTGGAACACGCCGATGTTGCAAGTCGTTTACCGTCAGGTGTTAACAATTTTCTCACGTGACAAAACCCACCGAGTTTTGGTCGAAATCATTTGCTCGCTTGAAATCAAAACTGTCATAGCAGGGCGAACATGCCTGCCGCAAACGGTTCACCATAGCACCTCGCGCGGCCAAATTCAGCAATGATTTTTGGCCAGGTGGTAGAAGAAAATAAGCTACCGAAAACTTAGCATGTAAAAATTAGATTGATTCTCGTTCAATACATTTTACCATCAGAGGGTCTTAATCAATTTCTTTTACGAAAAAATGACTATGCCCGACTTTTTATTTACCGCTGATAGTCCCACTGGCAAACGTAAAACACAAACTATTTTGGCAGCCAATTCTCAAGCAGCGCAGACAGAACTTGAATCCCGTGGTTGGACAAGCATTGTTCTGCACACGGACGACGCTGGCGCCATCGCATCGAGCGCAGTTGCCAAAATGTATCCTGAGCTAACCGAGAAAATTACACCATCGCACCGACTTGAATCGCGTGGACTTTCTGACTTCCAATTTTTCTTATTCGTTACAAAAAACTTCTACATAAAAGCACCATGGTTTGCCGTCGCCTTAATCATACTGCTAGTCATGAATATTGCTTTTGGTTTTCATAATTCAATCATTTACATCGGGGCTGCGCTTGGTCTATCGATGCCGTTAATTTTCGCGGCGTGTATCACGCTCTTCGGAACCGCCCGTAAATTCAATCGGCTGGTTGAGGCATATGCCTGGGGACGATGGCAAGAGGTGCTTGACCGCATCATTTCACTTCGCGGTAAGGTTCCAGAATCAGAGTTGTCTATTAGACAAGCCTGTGCCTTAGCCGGAATGGGAAAGCTAGACGAAGCACGAACGGAATGGTCCAAGTTCGAAAATCACCCTGAGCTTCCGCGCTGGATGTTCCTTACACAACTTGGCGATATTTTCCAAACCGCTGGCCTGTACGACGAGTCGCTTAAATGTCATGCCGAAGCTTACGACGAAGATAAAGATAACCCTACGATGAAATTGGATTACGCGATGGCTCTTCTCACCGCAGAGCGTGATTTGGAACTTGCTCAGCGATTGATTGACGAAGCCAAACAGCAGTACTTGAGCGACTTGCTTTCCATGTTTTTGCCGTATATCGACGGGTTGGTTGCGCTTAATAGCCGTAAGTACGATCTTGCCGTCGAGCTATTCGAGTCTGCACGCAAGAATATCTTGCCTTTAGCTGCAGGTGAACCTCTAACAGCCCTTATGGTTGATACAATTCAAGCTTATATGGCAATAGCTCTCGCCAAATCTGGACAAACACAGCGTGCTATGGAAGAAGCTAGAGCACCACGAGTCCGTTTGCAGGCAAGAAACTCCGTACGATTATTGAAACAGCTTAACGATGCTGTGGGTGTGGGTTAAATCGACAATGATGTGATGACTGAATCACGAATTAAGATTAGCGTTCCCACAAATCTTTTAAAGCGAGGTGCAAGTACCGCGGCTAAATAAGAAAAGATCGCGACGAGCTAAAGCATTACTGCCGATTCGCAATCACAAGTTCCAGATAACTCCGGCGTTCGACCTCGCTGAGGTCAAGTTCCTTGGCCAGAGCGGCGATCGCTGCTTTCGCGGCGTCGGCTTGTGCTTCATCCTTGACGCCGATTTCGAGTTCGACGAATGTTCCCACCTTGCGAACGTCGTCGAGCGCCACTTCGATGGCAAAACCTGCGCGTTCCAATTGGCAGGTTCGCCGATTCTTGCGGACGATCGATGCCGGGGTGAAACTCAGGGCCCGCAAGATCTCGCCGATCGCTCCAACGGCGTCGGGGCCATCGGCCAGACGGACTTCATGTTCGACCCGTGACTTGGTGGTTTGGTCGAGTTTGGGCCCTTTGTACGTCAAAAAATTCTGCGGCCCGACGGCTCGCATCCGAAAGGCTTCGTCTGTCTGGCCGAAATCGCGCTGCGGATGGGCGTAATAGCAATCGACTTGGGTCACCGCATCGGAGAGTGTTGCTCCCTGCGCGGTGAGCGCTGCCTCGATTACCGTCAAATCGGCAACGCGGTACTTTTGTTCAATCTCGAGCGGCATGAGTGGCGTTCCAATAACGCCCAGGGATTGCAATCCCTGGGCGTTAGCTTGTTGTTAGGTATTGTGATTTGTCGAACTTTTGGCCAGGCTTCACGCGTTCGGCCACTTGCGCGGCATCGAGCGCGAAGAGTGGGCTGATTTCCACATCAACCCCCTCGGGCACGACGGCCCCCGCCGCCAGTAACCAGCGGCGATACTGCTTGAGCAGCATTTCTCGAACATATTCGGGCGTGTCGACCGCGGCCCCCGACGCATTCTTGAGCGGGGCCAGGCATTCTTCTTCGCGGTATTCCACCACCAACGGCCGCGCGGCTTGGGGCAACAGATCGAAAATGAACCGCTCGAACTTGAGTGCGTTCGGTTCGCTAGGATTGACCCTCTCGCCCGCCGTGTTGACGTAGGGCACTTTTTTCTTGGCGATGTGGAAGGGCATCATGTCTTTGAGCTTGATCGCTCGTTCCAGCAATTCGCGCTCGAAAATATGAATCGCCAAACTGCCAGCCCAAAACTTCAGCCCGCCGTCGGGGTTGCGCCGTTCCGCCACATCGTCGGGAATATCGCTGTACTCGATCACATGCATTCGATCGTCGATCATCGCAAAGTTGCCCCACTTTTCGTGGGGATGCTTTTTCTGCACGGCAATCGAGGTCAGCTCCGACTTGGTGAGCAAGTGATGCCCGATCAATTGCGGATCGCAAATCGGCACGAGCGGGTTGTCGACTTGGAAATAGAACAACTGCTCGATGCCACGGGCGCGCATCTGGTCGAGCGCGCCGCTCGCCCCCAAAGCCGCCACCGTACCACCGTGACCGTCGGGGCTTAAAAACAATTCCCCCTTCTCGGCGAGCAGGAGCTTGCCACCCTCGATGGAGATCGCAGGCATTGTCCCCTGACAAAATACGACGATGTCCTCGTCGGCCAATCCAAAATTCTTGTTCTCTGCCAGGAACTTCACCGTGTCGGCGTGCGTGGCGGGGCTCGTCATAATATACAGAGGAATCGAAGCGCCATATCGCTTGGCGTTCGCAATCACCTTCTCGACGTGAATCTGCATGAGAGTCGCGCCGGAAATCGGCCCGATCGGATACATGCTCTTAGGCAAATCGAAACCGAGCCGGCTCCCCTGCCCTCCCGCGACGACGAGCACCCCGACCTTGCCGGCATGCAGCGCGGCATGGCCGCATTCGAGGGCTTGCAGCATTTCGGCTTCCGAGGCTTCGCCCAACCGCACGGCTGGAGGGGGGGCGGCACGTCGCGAAAGTTCGACCCAATCTGGCTGATCGACTTTGCCCTGAGACAACGAATCGATCAGTTCGAGATCGATCTTCTCAATCTGCGCGGCCAAATGTTGACGCTGGGCGTCGTTGAGTTCGTCCCAGAACTCGACGAGATGTTCCTGGCCGAACGGTGATAGCCGCGCGACCAGATATTCTTTACTGACAGCGACGGGGGGCATTCAGAAAATCCATTGTTGAACCCAGGCATAAGCCAACAGGCAGAGTGCCGGGAATAAGAGGAAGATAATTCCGTACGTTAAAAGGGATGTCCAAACGTGGCGGGGCCAGCGAGCCATGATGACGATGTACCGATTACGGTGGCATGAAAACAATGATTATCAAGGCCTTGCGGCAGGTGCGCCTACCCCTGGTGGTAAACGCTTGCGCAGGGTGTTGCTCAGGGGCCCTCCCGGCGAATATACTGTGAAGTTCGGGTTCTGCCCCTTGAACTCGTCATATTACCCTCCAATTCCCCACACAAAGCTCGGCTTTTACTTCAGGAGTTACCTCGTGTCATCAGGCAAGTATTTGTTCACCAGCGAAGCGGTCAGCATGGGTCACCCTGACAAGTTGGCCGATCAGATTTCCGATGGAATCTTGGATGCCCTATTGGCAGAAGATCCAATGAGCCGGGTCGCTTGCGAAACGCTGGTCACAACCGACTTCTGTGCGCTGGCTGGTGAGATCACGAGCAACGCCAAAGTCGACTTCGAGAAAGTTGCCCGCCGGGTCATTCGCGAAGTTGGGTACACCCACGACGACATCGGCTTCAACGACAAAACCTGCGAAGTGCTGGTACGTCTGCACAGCCAATCGCCTGACATTGCCATGGGCGTCGATGACAACGCCGAGAAGGGCAAAGACGTTGGCGCTGGTGACCAAGGTTTGATGTTTGGTTACGCCTGCAACGACACCCCCGAATTGATGCCGCTGCCGATTGCTTTGTCGCATCGCATTCTGAACCGGCTCACCGAGGCCCGTCAAAAGGGTGAAGTCAACTGGCTGCGTCCCGACAGCAAGAGCCAAGTCACGGTCGAGTTCGACGGCAACACCCCCGTGCGGATCGACACGGTTGTGGTTTCGACTCAACACAGCCCTGAAGTGACGAACGAAGAAATCAACAAGTTCATCATCGAAAAGATCATCAAGCCCGAACTTCCTCAGGAATTGGTCGACGATGACATTATCTACCACATCAACCCGACGGGTCGGTTCGTGGTCGGTGGACCTCACGGCGACTCGGGTTTGACCGGTCGCAAGATTATCGTCGATACCTACGGCGGCTGGGGTCGTCACGGTGGTGGCGCGTTCAGCGGCAAGGACCCCACTAAGGTCGACCGCAGTGCGGCTTACATGGCCCGCTACTTGGCCAAGAACATCGTCGCCGCCGGTTTGGCCGAGCGCTGCGAAGTGCAACTGGCCTACGCGATTGGCGTGTCGGAACCTGTCAGCGTGTACGTCGATACCGAAGAAACTGGCACGATCGATGATTCGCGGATTTGCGAACTGCTCAAGGAATTTGTCTCGCTGACCCCCGCGGGGATCATCAAGCACTTGGATCTGCGTCGGCCGATTTACCAAAAGACCGCCGCGGGTGGCCACTTTGGCCGTAGCGAACCGGAATTCTCGTGGGAGAAGACCGATTTGGCGCCGAAGCTCGCCGCCGCAGCCAAGCAAACCGCTGCTGCTCGGTAAGTTGATCGCAACTTAAATTTATCGAACCGCGAAGTGCCGACCCAGCACTTCGCGGTTTTTTTATGCGCCCTGGCCATGAATCCTTGTGGCACTGGCTGGCAAACTACGGTATCGTCGCGGCATGACGACCAGCCCACTCATCACTTGGCAGGATGAATCGAAGGAATTCCTTTCACCGCGCGCGATTGCAGGATTTGTCAGCGGTGCCCTCGCCACGCTCAATGGGCTCGCGCTGTTTCTCGTCGTCCGCAGGATGATGGGCGCTTTTACGGTCGAACTTCCTTTTCTGATGCTCGTCGTGACGGGGCTCGTTACGTTTGTGATCATCACGGGCTTACGCACCCTCTGGCGGCACAATTTGCTTGGGACGACTCCTTACGAATGGTGGATCGGTTGGGGTTCCTGGCTGACATTACCACTGCTCGCACTCGGCTTGAGTACAACTCCTCGAGATTGGCTGGTGTGGTTGCCACTGATCGCTGCCGATCAGATTTTGTCTCGGAAATACTTCCTAGTTGGCTCGTCAGAGAAAGTAGCCACGCCCGCCCAATTGGCCGGCGATCAAATCCAGCAGATCACCCGGACTCGCGACGCGGCTGGTCACGAAACGATTCACGCTACCCTGCGGGCTGACTTTCAAATGGGCCAGCGGCACGCCACGGTCTATGTCGGCTTCTGCCCACCACTCGCCACCGTGCCAAAAATCACAGTCGAGGCGTCTGACGAAAATATTTCCGAATGCAAAATCGTGCAAGCATTTCCCCACGGGGCGCGAATCGATCTGCGGCTCTCGAGCCTGGCCTGGGAAGAAACGAGGGTCACTGTTTATCTCACGGCTACGTCGCAGGCAACGTAATACTGCCCAAATTGCCACGCCTGCCAACTCGCGTTGTCCGTTATTCTCAATCCTCGTATAATCACGCGCGCTTGCGATCAGGTGCTTGCGATAAGGAGAATGGCCACGAGCCCCCAACGTATCGGTTTAGGCGAAGACAGCCATCGGCTTGCGCCGGGTGGGCCCCTACGGCTAGGTGGCGTGGAGATTCCCCACGACCGACATGCGGTGGGGCATAGCGATGCCGACGTGCTGTTGCACGCGGTGACCGATGCCTTGCTCGGCGCGGTGGGACTACCCGACATCGGCGAACTGTTCCCCGACACCGCGGAGAAGAATCGTGGCCGTGATTCGGCAGACATGCTGCGGATCGCTTACGACCGCGTGCAGCAGGCGGGCTACCAATTGGTGAACCTCGACTGTGTGATTTCCGCCCAGCAACCGAAGCTCGTACCGTACAAGGAAGCGATCCGCTCGCAACTGGCGGCGGTGCTGTCGGTGGCCACGTCACAAGTGAATATCAAAGCCAAAACCGGCGAAGGGGTTGGCCCCGTCGGCGAACAAACTCTCATTCAGGCCCATTGCGTGGCCCTGTTGGAACTAATGTAACATGAGCACCGCGACACAAACAAAGATGAACAAGACGACCGTTCCCAATCCCCATCCGTCGCTGAAGATTTACAGCACGCTGAACAAAACCAAGACGGAATTTAAAACCGTCGAGCCGGGCAAAGTCGGCATCTATCTGTGCGGCCCCACGGTTTACGACAAGGCCCACATTGGGCACATGGTCGGACCCGTGATCTTCGATTGTATCAAGCGCTACTTGGTCTACTGCGGCTACCACGTCACTTGGGTCGTGAATATCACCGACGTCGACGACAAGCTCATCAAGAAGGCCAACGAACGCGGCATTTCGATGCTCGACGTCGCCGAGGAGAACATCGCTGATTACAACTTCAATCTCAACGCCCTGGGCGTCGACCAGATCGATCACTTTCCCCGCGCCACCGATTGTATGGACGAGATCATCTCTCTCATCGAGTCATTGGTCGAGCAAGGTTACGCCTACGAGTCGGCAGGCGACGTGTATTTTGAAGTCGGCAAAGATCGCGAGTACGGCAAGCTAAGCAATCGCAACGTCGAAGAAATGCAAGGCGAAGGGGGTGGCACGGCGGCACGCAAGAAGGGCCTCGCCGATTTCGCGTTGTGGAAAACAGCCAAGCCCGAGGAGCCATCGTGGGAAAGCCCGTGGGGCAAAGGCCGACCGGGTTGGCATATTGAATGCTCGGCGATGAGCCTCAAACTGCTGGGCGAAACATTCGACATTCACGGCGGCGGACTGGATCTTGTGTTCCCCCATCACGAAAACGAAATCGCCCAAAGCGAATGCTGCCACGGGAAACCGATGGTCACGTATTGGGCCCACAATGGTTTGTTGCGCGCCTCAAACGCCGCGGGTAAAGTCGGTGGACGCGCCGAACGCGAGTCCGGCGAGCCCACTTCAGCGGGCGGTACAACTGGTGAAGCCGAACAAGTCTCCGGCAAGATGAGCCGCTCGAAGGGTGCAGGAGGACTCGCGCAACTCATCGAACGCCAGGGCGGCGAGCGAATTCGCTTTTTCCTCCTGCGCACCCATTATCGCAGCACCGTGTTGTTCAACGAACCTGCGATCGAAGAAGCCGGCACGGGCCTCGAAACTTTTTATCGGTTCTTCAAGCGCTACGACCGCGTGACCGGCAAAAGCTTTTACGATTTGAAGTATCCCACCACACGCGAAGTCGGGGAGGTTGAAGCCAGTTCGAGCGAATTGCTGGGCGAAGTCGCTGCGCTGCGTAAGAAATTTATCACCGCCATGGATGACGACTTTAACACGGGCGGCGCGATCGGCGAATTGTTTGAATTAGCTCGCGCACTTAACCGCTACTGCGATGCCAACGATCTGGAATCGCCCAACAAAGACACCGCCAAGTTGAAAGATTTTGAACACGGCTGTGCCACGCTTCGCGAACTTTCGGCGATCTTAGGTTTATTCGGCGCACCTACTTCAACGAGCACTGGATCAGACGAGCTGTTGAACCAAGTCATGCAGCTGGTGATCGATCTGCGAACCGAAGCGCGGGCGAGCAAAAAGTTCGCCACGGCGGACGCGATCCGCGACGGCATTGGCCCGCTGGGGATCACGCTCGAAGATCGCGCCGGCGGCACCGAATGGTCCGGCGGCGACGCTGACACGCTCGACGGCATCATGAAGCTCTTGATCGAGTTACGCCAAACGGCCCGGGCGACTAAAGATTTCGCAACCTCCGATGCGATCCGCGACCGCCTGGCCGCGTTGGGGGTGACGCTCGAAGACCGCGCCGGCGGCACCGAATGGAACAAGGTGTGAGCATTGTGAGTATAATGAGGTTAAACTCGCCGGAGACCTTAACATGACTGAACTACTCCAAAAAGCATTTGACCGTGCTGCTACCTTACCTCCAGAGGAGCAAGATGCAATCGCAACCCGCTTGATCGACGAGATCGAGTCGGAATGCAAATGGGATGACCTCTTCTCGCGGTCTCAAGACTTACTTGAGAAAATGGCCAATGAAGCCTTAGCAGAGCATCGACGCGGGTTAACCGAGCCTCTCGATCCCGACAATCTATGACTTCATTTACAACTCGGCAGTTCCGAGAGCTTTTCGCTAAGCTTCCTGAGCAAGTACAACGGCAAGCCCGTTCACAGTATCGTCTCTTTCGGCACGACCCGCAGCACCGCAGTCTTCAGTTCAAGCGAGTTCATACTCGCCTTCCTGTTTATTCAGCACGCGTCAATAATAGCTATCGGGTGCTTGGAATGTTAGACGCAGACGTCATTGTCTGGTATTGGATCGGTGGTCATGGTGAGTACGAAAATTTACTGAAGCGGTTATAAGGGCATGCGTATTCTCGGCATCGATCCTGGACTCAACACCACCGGCTACGGTGTGCTGGAAATTTCTGGCCGTAAGCCGCGGCTGATTGAAGCGGGGGTGGTCCGCAGTACCCCCCGTGGTTCGATGCCCGAGCGGATTCGTGAGATCTATGACGGGCTGACCGAGGTGCTCACAAGCCTTAAGCCTGATGTATTGGCGCTTGAAAAACTTTATTCTCATTACGATCGACCCACGACGGCGATTCTCATGGGTCACGCCCGGGGCGTGATCTGTCTCGCGGCGAGTGAAGCGGGCATCGAAGTGGTCGACTATGCCGCCACGCAGGTCAAAAAAACGCTCACAGGCAATGGCCGGGCGCCAAAGTCGCAAATGCAATTGGCGATTCAACGCGAGTTGAGTTTGGCTACGCTCCCAGAACCACCTGACGTTGCCGATGCTTTGGCGATTGCGTTTTGCCATTTTTGCACGGCGAGACATGGCACGCAGATGAACGCGGATTAAGTAACTACTCCACACGGCATCGGGACGATGCCGGCTAACGTGGCTTTCGTCTTGTGCTCCCGGCGGCTATCATCCCTGCATGATTACTAAAATTACAGGTCGTCCGCTGGCCGTCTCTGGTGAAACACTCACCTTGGCCGTGGGGGCGTTTGAATACGAAGTGTTGATCCCCGAATTCGCCCGCCGGCACTTGCAAGACAAGATCGGCCAAGAAATCAGCCTGCACACGATTGAATATCTCGAAGGCAATCCGATGCAGGGCCGCATGACGCCGCGGCTGATTGGATTTCTCAACAGCATCGAACGCGAGTTCTTTGAGCTCTTTTGTCAGGTGGATGGCGTGGGGGTGCGCAAAGCGCTGCGCGCGATGATCCGGCCCGTGCAAGACGTGGCCGAGATGATCGAGAACCAAGACACAAAGGGACTGAGTACCCTGCCCGGCGTTGGTGCCGCCACCTCAGAACGAATCATCGCCAAGCTGCGTCGCAAAGTGCCAAAGTTTGCATTGCTTGTCGCGCGTGACGCACCGCATGCGGCCGTCGTGGAACGCGACGTCGTCAGCGAAGCCTTTGAGGTGCTCCGCGCGCTCGGTCATAGCGAATCCGACGCGCGCAGATTGCTGGACGACGCCCTCTCGCGCAAGAAGAAATTCAAAGACGTCGAAGAGCTACTCCACGCTGTTTACGAACAGCGGAACGCTTAGCAATTACGCGGGAGCAGAACCTTCGGGGGCTGTCGGGGCATCCGCTGTGACAGGCCCTGCCTTGCCACTGCCCTTGCCAGTGAGATAAGCCGCGAGTGCCGCCAGGGCCATCCACACGACCTCGGCTTCTTTGTAACTATTGACCGTGGGCTTGGGGATGCGACCAGCTCCGGACACCGTGCCGGTGGCCTGCCGTTGTTGGTCCCCAGCAGTTTCAGCATCATCCGCAGCTTCATCGCTGGCCACTTGGTCTTGGGCTTCTTGAGTGGCAACCTCTCCCGGGGGAGCCGTCGGATTGGCCGGCATGACGGTGGTGACCTGGCTCATATTCTGCATGACCTGCGCGTAAACGTAACGCCCTCCCACGATTGCCAGCAGGGTTAAAGCAACGGCCAGCGTCGCGCGGCCATAGCTTTGTGGTGCCCCCGCGGGAGCCCCTGCATTGACGCACATCCCCGTGACGAGCCCGACGGCAATCGCCAGCCAACTCAGTTCGTGTTGGGTCGTATATTCCAGAAAAAACCAAGCCGCCGCGCTGGCTGCCGCACCGATCAATCCCCCCAACAGAACTCGCATGGTAATGCCCTTACTACAAAAAGAATGGTTCCGCCTTGCGTCCACATTGTAATTCTGCGGCAAGCCGAGCGCCAAGCATTTCCACCGCCATAATCGTCCAACTCTCTCGAATTGTTACCAAAGTCCATGATTTTTCGGGCCACGGCTGGCTGGCAGGGCAAAACAGTCGACCTGTGATGGCAGCCCATTACAATGGAAGTGCGGCTCAACCGGCCGAGTGCTGCTTTTCTTATTCCCCTAGTTTTCATCCCTTTCCTTTGGGCAAGTCGCCATGCTTAGCCTTCTTGAACAATGGCTCGTCTTTCCCAGGCCAAGGCTCAATGAGCGTGACTGGGAAGCTCCCGACCTCCCGTTCGAGGATGTGTACTTCGATGCCGCCGACGGCACGAAGTTGCATGGCTGGTATGTGCCTCACCCCAATCCCCGGGCCGTAGTGTTGTATTGCCATGGCAACGGCGAATACGTGGCCCACTTGGCCAATCGGCTCAAGATTTTGCACGACCGGATCGGCATCACAGTCTTTGCTTGGGACTATCGGGGCTATGGACGCAGCGCCGGCAAGCCGCATGAAGTCAATCTGATTGCCGATGGCCGCGAGGCACTCCACTGGCTCGCCAACAAGACGGGTCTCGACCACAGCGACATCGTGCTTCTCGGTCGCTCATTGGGGGGCGCCGTGGCGGTCGCACTGGCCGCGGAATTCGAGGTCCGTGGTTTGGTGCTCGACCGCACGTTCTCGGAACTGACCGACGCGGCGGCGCACAACTATCCATGGCTACCAGTGCGATTGGTGATGAAGAACCGGTTTTCGTCCGTCGAGCGGATTAAGAATTATCATGGTCCGTTGCTGCAAGCCCACGGAACCAACGACTCGATCGTGCCGTATGCGCTGGGCAAAAAGCTCTTTGATGCGGCCCCCAGCACGCACAAGAAATTTCTGACCGTGGAAGATGGCGACCATAGCGGCCCGCTCCCGGAATTTTGTTATGATGCGCTGGTTGAATTTCTGGATTCGTTGCAGCCAGTGAAGGCGCAAAAAGCTTCGTAGTGTGATCTCGGAAAGCATGACATCACCACCATCAGAGCCACTAGGTCGTCAGCATACGTTTAGACGAATTCTGATTATCGCCTGCATAGGATACCTGGGGATTTGTGGTTTCCTGATGGCGATGGAAAGCCGACTCGTCTATCACCCGCCTCGCCCGCGAGAAGCCGTTGAGCAAGCTCTCGCGCTAAAGGGCGAAGAAGTCTGGTTCGCTTCTGGAGACCAGACCAAGCTTCACGGTTGGTATTTTCCTAATCCAAATGCCAAGCACGCCATCGTCACTTTTCACGGCAACGGCGAAGACGCGGAACACAACTTGGAATGGGCTGCCGAGCTTCGTGACCGTCTGAAAGCCGCCGTTTTCACATTTGATTATCGCGGATACGGTCACAGCGAAGGCGAGCCGTTTGAGCAAGGGGTCGTGAGTGATGGAATCGCTGCCCAACAGTGGTTGGCGAATCACCTGCAGCTTAAGCCGACCGATATTATTCTTTACGGCCGCTCGTTAGGTGGTGGGGTTGCCATCGCTGCAGCCGAGCAACTTGGGGCCCAAGCGATTATCGTTGAAAGCACTTTTGCGAACATGGTCGACGTCGCCGCGTCGCGCTATCCTTTCATACCGGTCCGGCGTTTGATGCGCAATAACTTTCTTTCTCAGGATCGAGTCAAAAGCTGCGATGCGCCATTTCTTCAATTCCACGGGACTGAGGACGTCGTAGTCCCCATCGAGTTTGCTCGTCCTCTCTGCGATGCCGCACCCGCGAAGAATAAGCAGTTTGTAGAAATTCCAGGCTTCGGACATAACGACAATTTGCCGGAGAATTGCTGGAAAACTCTTATAGAATTTCTCGATTCGCTGCCTCCGGTCAAAAGCACATCTTAAATTGCTAGCCGCAGGCGGAAGCGAGTGGCTGTCATCAATTCAACCGCGGGCTACCGTCTACGGCTATGAGAATTTTTACACGCTGACCATCGTCTCGGGCATTTCGCGTAGGAACAGATAGACCATCACGCCAAGGCTCACGACGTCGGTCATCAACGTGTCGGCCGCGGTCTGGGCCCCCACGATGGAGCTGATGTAGATGAACGTCGCCGCGGAGAGTAGCGAGACACCACATAAAAATGTCGCGCTCAGGCTGATCGTGTCGTGCCCCTTGGGACGTAATCCACGCAGTTCGTGAAAAAACTGATAGAGCACGAACGCGAAAATAATCGAACTCGTGAACGAGATATCACTCAGTGCCGGCAGCGAAATCGCGGCGTCGTACAGGCCGTGAGCAAACACCATCAAGCCAAACATGGCCAAGGCTTGTGGTCCCCAGTTTTTGGGATCACGGAAGGCACGGTAGGCGTTCAAGCCGATCAGTCCGGTGAGCGCGATGTGCAAAGGATTAGCCGTGAGAAATCTCCCCAAAGTGTCGGTGCCGCGGCTCCCCGTGAGATAACCGATGTTCTCTTCGATGGCAAATCCCAAGCCGACGCACGCGGCGGTGATTAGCGCGAGCATCTCGTCACGCTTGCGCAACAGTAGCGGCATCAACGGCAGAAAGCAGATAAATTTGGCCAACTCTTCGCGTAAGCCCACGCCCAAGATAAAAAACCGCAGCCCGGGCACGAGTTCCAACTCTTCGCGCAGACCCCAGCCCTCTTCCTGATAGAGAATCAAGAAACCGGTGGGCCAAATACTTAGCACTCCTAAAGCGACGGCGAGCAACGTGAATGCCAACCGCCAATCCCAAGGAGGCTCCACGCGCAGGGCTTGCCATAAAAAGATCAACCAACAGCAACCGCCGAAAGCTGCCAACGCGACCGCGCCGGGATAGGATAAATCGCTAAAGATTTCGCGTGGCACGCCCCACCAAACTTCCCACCACTGGCCGTTGGCTGCCAGAGCTTCCAATTGCTTCCAGCCCGACTCGTCCCCACCCAAAAGTCCATCGAGGGGCCCGACCGCCCAGCGGTCAGCGAGCCACCCCAGCACGATGCCCACACCGATAATGGTGATCACCATCCGCCACAGAAAGCCGGGGTCGCGAGTCTTCACGCGGAGATAATTGGACCAATTCATGCGGTGATTATTGCAGGTTGAACAGGGATCGCTAAGCCAAAAGCAGCCGCTTGCGGCTTAGCGATCTCCAGATTCACGGTTTCCTCATCACGTGCCGATTTGATATATTATCGACACTTAGCGTACAAGTGTTCAGATTCCTGGTGAGACACGATGCCTCGCGAACCTATCCTATCTGCCGCCGATGCCGTGCCCCCCGCCGAGGCCTTCCAAACCGAGCGGCCTGCGCGCGAAGAAGATGTCGCGCTCCGTCCTACGCGGATGGAGGATATGGTTGGCCAGCGGGAAGTTTATGAGCGGCTGCGGATCGCGGTCGATGCCGCGCTGATTCGCGGCGAGCCACTGGGCCATATCTTGCTGGATGGTCCACCCGGCTTGGGCAAAACGACGTTCGCCATGTGTATCCCCCGCGCACTCAATGTGCCACTGCAAATTGCTAGCGGCGCCGCGCTGACGGCCCCCAAGGATTTGCTTCCCTACTTGAGCAACGCCGAGGAAGGTTCGATCCTGTTCATCGACGAAATTCACCGCCTCCCCAAGGCGGTCGAAGAGTTCATGTATCCGGCGATGGAAGACTTTCGCATCGACATCACGCTTGGCGAAGGGGTGTCGGCCCGTACGGTGAATATGTCGCTCCGACCGTTCACGATCATCGGCGCCACCACGCGGAGCGGATTGCTTTCGGCACCACTTCGCGATCGGTTCCAAGTGCGCGAACATTTGGAGTTCTACAGCTTAGAAGAACTCACCGAGATCGTCCGCCGCAATGCGGGCAAGCTGCGGATTCCCATCGCCGAAGATGCCGCCATACAAATTGCCTCATGCAGCCGTGGCACGCCCCGCGTGGCGAACAATCGCCTTCGCTGGGTCCGCGATTACGCTACGAGCCGCGCCGATGGTGAGATCACCAAGGAAGTGTCGCAAACCGCGCTCAAGATGCTCGGGGTCGATCACCTGGGTCTCGATCCGCAAGACCGCAAATATCTCGATACAATCTTGCGAGTCTTCCACGGCGGGCCCGTCGGCGTCGAGGCCGTCGCCCACACCATGAACACGGCCACTGATACGCTCACCGACGAAGTCGAACCGTTTCTCTTACGAGCGGAGCTCGTCGTCCGCACACCGCGCGGACGCAAACTCACCGCGGCGGGCTACACACATCTCGGCGCGACACCGCCAGACGAATCGGCCCGCTTTCGCAATGACGGACCGTTGCCATTATTTGAAGAAGAGTAGCCGTCAGAGCAAGCTGATGGTGATGGCAACAAAAAAACCCTCGGCTCGCGCCGAGGGCTAGTTGCGTCAAGTTACAAACTGCTCGTATCAACAACATTGTCGTCGGCCACCGTCGACAATCTTTGCAACGTGAGCAAGTCGATCGATTGCTGAATCGCCGACACGTGCCCGTCGAGGAAGACGAAATTGGCAATCGCCGGATGATCGCTGCCGAATTGCTGACGCAGATCGTTGACATCACAAACGACCGTGCCGGTGGTCGGAGCTTCCCCCTTGGCCATGCCACACTCGGTACACGCCAGGATCGATTCGGTGTTATCACCCGAGAAGAAAGCCGTGTCGCCCTGGTAATAGTGCAACTGACCTTCGTTGAAGCCTTCCATTTGGCGGGCTTCGTCTTCGGTGGGTAAATACTTTTCGCCAACGCCTAACGACGAAGCGGTGCCGTCGCTGATGTTGCGAATGCTGTTGCGCGAATACGTGTAGACCACGCCCCCTTCGTTGCCGGGAGCTTCGCCACCAGTATTGCTGCTGCCGTAATCGTCGCGGAGGCCGGCATTCCCAGCGTAATCGCCGCCCGCGGCCACCCCTTTGCTCGCTTCCGTCGGCGCGGCATCGTCGTTATCAAAATCGCGATCAGGGGCCGGTTGCCGACGGCTGGGGCAATAGAAAATGTTCACAGGGGAACGCATCGCGCTGGCGTTCTGCTGATCATCGACCCGCGCGGTGGGAACCAGCGTGTTATAAATTTGCCCCTGTTCGGTGTAGGGCAGCAATTCGAACGCCCACGAAACACCCAGCGGAGTTGCCGCGGTGCCAACTGGGGGATTCGTCACGGCGGGGCCAGGCGACGTGGCATTGCGGCCTTGTGGGAAAAACTCCTTGGCATCGTGATGCATTTGCATCGTCAAGCCCATTTGCTTGAGATTGTTCACACATTGGTTACGTCGAGCCGCTTCGCGGGCGGCTTGAATCGCGGGCAATAACAATGCCACTAACACACCGATAATCGCAATCACGACCAACAATTCGACCAGCGTGAAGCCACGCAATTTCCGAGCGCGCATAGAGAACCTCTTTCTCGGCGGATGTCTGGTTTGCCCAACGACAATATCTTCCTCGTGATGAGGTTTTGATTGCCGCGAGGCGGAAAGGAAGGTAGAGAGGGAAGGATCGAGTCAATCGCCGCCTGACCATTGTTGAGCAGACCATTGTTGACCCGAGCACGTGGTGTTCCGGCCACGTGCGAGTGAGATGATTGTAGATATGCTAGCTCGCGCTTGTCAATTTGTTCGTTCGAGGAATTCCCACAGCGCATAAAAAATTGTCATCCCGAAAGAGACTTGCTCCTTCGGGATGACAACGAAATAGGATTTGCGGTGAATCGTGAAACCGCTTACAGGCTGTTCATATCGATGATCTGATCATCCGAGATCGTCGACACACGCTGCAAGACGATGGGATCCACCGATTGCTGAATCAACTGCACGTGGCCATCGAGAAACACGAAGTTGCTCAGGCCCGGATGCTCGCTGCCGAATTGTTCCCAGAGATTTGCAGCTCCACAGGTCGCTCCCGCGGGAATTTCGCCGTGCGCCATGCCGCACTTCGTATCAGCCAGAATCGCAAACCGGTGATCCCCCGCAAAGTAAGCGGTGTCACCCTGACGGTAGTGCATCATCGCTGGGTCGGTGTTGGGGTGAGCCTGTATCACTTCGTCTTCAGTAGGAATATACTTCTCACCCACGGCAATCGTTTGTGACGTGCCGTCGGTCACGTTGCGAATGCTGTTACGCGAAAATGTGTAAAGCGCTCCGCCCACCGCGCCGGCCGGTTCGCCATTGAGATTGTCGATGCCAAAGTCGATATCCAAACCAGTGCTTCCTTTGTAGTCGCCGCCAGCAGCCACACCACGATTTTCTTCCGCGGCGGGTTGGTCGTTGTTGTCAAAGTTGCGATCCGCCACGGGTTCGCGCCGACTGGGGCAGACGAATGTGCTCACTGGCGAACGCATGGCCAATTGGTTCTGCGGATCGGAGCAAGGCAACGATTTGATCAGTGCCTGATAAAGGGCCGTTTGCTCGACGTAGGGCAATAACTCAAATGCCCAGGAAACGCCATATTGTGTCACGCCTGAATTTCCCGTGGACGGTCGGCCCGTGCGGCCCGAGGGGAACACTTTCTTGGAATCGTGTCGCGACTGGAGCGCGATGCCAATTTGCTTGAGGTTATTGGTGCATTGATTTCGGCGGGCCGATTCGCGCGCCGCTTGAATCGCGGGTAACAGCAAAGCAACTAACAGACCGATAATCGCAATCACAACCAAGAGTTCAACTAGAGTAAAGCCACGTGTCGTCTTGACGCGCATAGTGCTTCTCCTTTGTGCTAATGATGGTTTGACCGCCGACAGCCTCGACAAGAAAGCAATCACACAGACGGCAAACAGGCAGGATTAGGTGGTGGGAGAGAACGAGAACCGATCCGATGCGATCCCCGACAGTGTTGTCCTGATTTTAGGCCGAGTTTGAAAACCGTGTCAAACCGAACATTGCGCTATAAAATCTTGGAAAATGCGCAAATGAGCAAACTTTCGGCAAACCGTCGCATAAGTTAGTGATTCTAGCATCTAAGAAATGTTTGGTACGATTTTTATATTCTCTAGCTTGCGCAAATTTTTTTGCTGCCCTTGTGTTGACATCGCCGCCAGCATCGCCTACCGTACTATCACAGTAGTACACATCTCTCTTCTTGATTGTGCCGCTTATGTTTCTTCACATCGACGCACATAACGGTTTGGCGGTTTACGATCAAATCGTCCGGCAAGTGAAGTTTGCCGTCGCCGATGGCACACTCACTGCCGGCGAGCTTGTTCCCAGCGTGCGCGAGCTCGCCAAGGAACTGGCGATCAATCCCAACACGGTCGCCCGCGCTTATCGCCAATTGCAAGACGAAGGGGTCATCGCCGCGGTGCGTGGCACGGGCCTCGCCGTGGAAAGTGGCGCGCGGCGCGGTTGCCAGGCCGACCGCAAACGGTTGATTCGCCAACGACTCAACGACGTGCTCACCGAGGCCCATCTGAGCGGCCTCGAAGACAAAGAGCTTCAAGAACTTTTCACCGCCGAATTGGAAGCCGCCAAGCGGCAGCGAGGAAAATCATGAGCGATCCAAAGCCTGCCATTGTTGTAACGCGCGTATCAAAGCGCTTCGGCAATCATGTCGCGCTCAACGACGTGTCGTTCAGCGTTCCCTCGGGGACGGTCTTCGCACTGCTGGGGGAAAACGGCGCCGGCAAGACGACCACAATCAAACTCTTGCTGGGATTGGAAGAACCCACCACCGGCAAACTCGAAATGCTGGGCCTCGATTGCCAACGCGCGGGCGATGAAATCCGCCGCCGCGTGGGTTACGTCCCCGAACGCCCTGCCCTGTATGAATGGATGACTGCCGCGGAAATCGGCTGGTTCACCGCTGGCTTTTATCCCGAACCGTACGAACACGAATACCGCAAGCTGCTCGAACAATTTCGCGTGCCGACCGACCGCAAGATCTCGCAAATGTCGAAAGGAATGCGCGCCAAAGTTTCGCTCTCCCTGTCGCTTTCGCCTCAGCCTGAACTTTTGATTCTCGACGAACCCACCTCAGGGCTCGACACGCTCGTGCGGCGCGAATTCTTGGAAAGCATGGTCGATATCGCCGCCGCGGGACGTACGGTATTTCTTTCCAGCCATCAAATTGGTGAAGTCGAACGGGTGGCCGACATCGTGGCAATTGTTCGTGAAGGTGAGTTATTGGTCGTCGAGTCGCTGGATCGGCTCAAGTGCCAGATTCATGAGCTCACGTTCACGATGAACGGCACGCGCGAACCGGAGATTCCTGGCCAAGTGATCGCCCGTCGGCAACGGGGCAAGCAATGGCAGCTTGTCGTACGCAGCGATGAAGACATCGATTTTAACACGCTCACAGCACAAGCGGACGTGCTAGCCGTGGAATCGCGAACGCCGTCGCTGGAAGAAATCTTCGTGGCGTATATGGGAAGTGAAAGACCAAGTACCGCACAAGACTTGTCCAACGCCCAGGGATTGCAATCCCTGGGCGTTGGCGGGGGAATTGCAGGTGACTCATGAACACCCTCAGCATCAACTCGTCGCGACCACTCGTCACGCGGTTTGCCTGGAAAGAGTACCGCATGCTCCGCGGGCTGTGGGTGGCATCGTTTCTGATTGGCTTATTCCTTCAAATCCTTCCCTACGTCCTCACGTCTAGCACGATGCGGACTTATCCGGAAGGAGGATTTCTCGTCGCCTGGATTGCCGCGGCACTTTATTCCGTTGGCGCCGCGATCACGATGTTCTGCGCCGAAACGGAAGAACGCACACGCGACTATTTGCGACTCCTCCCTGGAAATGCAACGCCCATCATCGCCACCAAGCTTGTCATGGCTTTTGCTACAGCCGTGGCACTTGGTTGTGTGCTTTCGCTCACAAGTTGGTTTCTCGCCAACTACACATGGGCGAATTCACGTCACGCTGAACTCGCCTTTGCACTCGGTGGCGTGGGTATACTCGAAGGACTCGCCTGGGGACTTTTGTTCTCACTCTGGTGGAAGCAACCCTTGCTTGCCGCCGTGGCCGCGATGGCTTGTGCCTCACTCGGCGCACAGGTGGCGATCCTGGGCACGACCGATGCTTATGATGCCTTTTCGCTGGAGGGCTATCGGGCCGCCGTGCCGGGTCGACTGCTGATCTGTCTGGCCGTGTTGATCCTCGATTCTGTCCTCGCCAGCCAATGGCTTTATCCTCGCCGTAAGCACGAACGAGTTTCGCATCGTGCGATGACCATCGACCTACCAGCAAGCAACACACATGCTCGTGTTCACACCGCCGCGTGGCCAAGAACCAAGATGTTCACGCGGCTTTTATGGCAAACGTGGCGAGAATCCTGGAAGATGATGCTGGCCGCGATTGCGATCTCGGCTGTGCTAATGACAGCCCTCATGCTGCCAGCTTATATCAGTTCACCCCGTGACTTTCTCAAATCTCTGCCGTTTGTGGCGTTGATTCCCCCGGCCCTGTTGGGTGCCCTCGCCTTCCGCGCCGATCAGCAGCGCGATCATCGGCTGTTTCTCGCGACCCACGCTGCAAAGCCGCGCTACGTATGGCTGGCGCGGCACGTTGTCTGGTTCGGGGTTGTGTTGTTGCTTGGAATTGTGATTCATCTCGCCGGTTCGTGGCTGATGCAAAATGTTCTCCACAACGAAGTAAAGAACTATTTCGAAGGACGTTGGAGCTATCACACAGAATGGCTCGGACGAGAGTTTTCGACCGGCGACCCGAAACTCGCGCAAGCGTGGCGGTTCGAATATATGCAGTCGACTTACGTGCGTGGGGTTATCGCCGCGTGGACTGCCTTCATCGCGGCCTATGGCGTCGGCCAACTTTGTTCGATGCTGCTTAAGCAATCGCTGCTCTCTGGTTTCCTGGCCATTCTGTTCGCTGTTATTCTCGCGGTCTGGTCGGTGCTGATGTACCTGTGGGAGATGAATTCCCTGTGGTTCATTCTGCCAATTGGCAGCGCCGCGCTGCTCGCCACATGGCTGCGGACGCCGAACTGGATCCTCGGCAAGAACCACTGGCGCCACTGGATTGTTCCAGCGTTGGCACTGTTCGCACCGCTGGCTGTGATGCTCGGCATGGTGCCGGCAGGGCGTATGATGCAGCTTGAAGTTTCAAAGCAAACTGCGCAATCAAAAGTACTCACCCATGGTAAATCATGGCTCGAGAAACCGTTTGCAGCAGAAGAGTTTGGCTACCAATCCCACAAGAATGAATTCTCGCAAACCGCACTCGCGTATGAACGTCTCGCGGCGGAAATTGACGACCACGAAGAAAGATTCCTTCTAGGTCCCAATTCTCACCTGGCTACCACTTTTGAACACTTACAAGTACTCGCTCGGAAGTTGACCGTGCTTATCGATCAAAAAGATTGCGTCTTTCCGGCGGAACATGTGCTGCGTGGCTCGCGCAGCGGACGCTATCTTCAAATACTTCATCAGCTCCTTCTACAAGATGCTATACAACTAAGAGCTCGAGGTCTGCTCGATGTTGCCTTCGAGCGATTATGCGCGAACTTGAGACTCCTGGGATACAAGCTGCGCTATCAAACTAGCTCGCAATTTGCCCACGAACTTCAAGCCAACGACTCAGGCAGCTTCACACAAACATTCGCCGCGATATTGGAATGGGCCCAAGCCCCCGATCAAACCAGCGAACGACTCAAGGCCGCGATTCCCACACTGGAAAAATTCTTTAAACAGCTGCCACCACTTACGAGCGTTGTTTACGCTGACCGTGAACGCGTACGGCAGATCATTCTTGAGATACAACCGCCAAGCAATCAGCTCAATCAATTGCCCACGATTCTCAACCGCTTGCCTGGGGAGCAGGCACGAGCCCTTCAAGCCCTCGATATCTCCGCCGCGCTGACAAGAGAGTACATCTTTCAAACTCAACGTCTCATCAATGCGACAGAGAACTCAATTGGCAATGTGGAAGCAGCAACACAACTCCGTAACGATCTGAGAAGCGCCCCTTGGACAGGCATGTTCGCAATTCATCCTATTATGGATGATCTTCATCCCGAAGGATATCGAGGCGCCAATCAGCTTGCCGAGGCTTGTGCCACCAGTTTTTTGGTCGCGGAAGAGTTTCGTCGCTCAGGAGATTTGCGTCATCTGCTTCAAGTCTACACGAATTTTGAAACAAATCGCCGCGCGCTCCTCGTGCAGTTAGCGTTGCTGGCCTATCGAATCGATCACGGTCAGTATCCTGATGAACTGGCGGCACTAGTTCCTGATTATCTGCCACAGATGATCAACGACCCATACTCGGGCAAGCCGTTTGCTTATCACCCTGGAGGACTGGATCTTCCGCTGGTTCTTGGTCGTTACAACGATGCCAATGCACCGCCACCCGAGATTCCCGCGGAGACACCACTGTTCTGGAGCGTAGGCGTCGAGAATTACAAACTCATGGAGTTCGCTCATTTTCCAGGCGATCTAGGAGATGATGTGAATGTCACGGCCGGCGTTTATGGCGGTGAAGGGATATCACCCGCACCGATTGTGGAGCAACCTCACCTAATGGTTTACAAGTTTCAAACACAGGAAGGTTACGGGAGTGCCAATAGTTTGGTCTTTCCTCTTCCCAAAATTGATGATGTAGAGGAAACCAAAACCAAAGATCCCAACGCCCCCTAGCCGGGTCGCAACGCGATCCGGGAATCCCGGAGGGCGTGGCTCTCCGGCTAGGGGCTCCAAATCGCTGCTTTTTGTCGGTGTTTCGCTCAAAACCGGGCATTGACACTTAGCCCAAAAAGCCAGTATTCTGGGTGGTTTACCAATTGCTCACAGACATTAGTAAGTTGGAAGGCGCGAGCCATGGCTGTCCCCAAACGCAAACATTCGAACTCCCGTTCCGGCAAGCGTCGTTCGCACGACTTTTTGAAGCCTCGCCAATTGCAGGCTTGCCCGAAGTGCAGCACGCCGAGCCCCTCGCACGTTGTCTGCCCCAACTGTGGCCACTATCAAGGCCGCGCGATGGTCGAAATCGAGGAGTAGACCCTCCCCTCCCCCCTCTCAGAGTGCTGGCGAGGGGGACTGCATCTTAGTGAGGCCAGGCTGCCGTGACCAAAACTGCCTTTCTCTTTCCTGGTCAGGGGGCTCAAGCCGTCGGCATGGGGGCCGCACTCGCTGCGTCGTTGCCACGCGCCCAAGAACTCTTTGCCCGTGCGGCCGACATTCTGGGCTATGACCTGTTGGAACTCTGCACCAACGGTCCCGCTGAAAAGCTCAACTCGACCGTTTACAGCCAGCCCGCGTTGTTCGTGTGCAGCTTGGCAGCGCTTGAGCAATTGAAACAAGACAATCCCGCGGTCGTCGAAGCGTGTGCCGCCACGGCCGGATTGAGCCTCGGCGAATACACGGCCTTGGTCTTCGCCGGCGCGCTGGATTTCGATTCCGGCCTGCGCGTCGTTCAGGTCCGTGGCCAAGCGATGCAAGACGCCGCCAATGCTTCGCCCAGCGGTATGGTGAGCGTGTTGGGGATGGAACGCGAACAATTGCAAAAGCTCGTGGACGAAGCTCGCGGCGACGACGTTTTGCAGCTCGCCAATTACCTGTGCCCGGGCAATATTGTTGTCTCGGGGAGCAAGGCGGCCTGCGAACGAATCACGCCGCTGGCTGAAGCCGCCGGGGCGATGAAGGTGATTCCGCTCGCCGTGGCGGGGGCCTTTCACACGCCGCTGATGCAGTCGGCCGTGGCACGCTTGGCCGGGGCTCTGGCCGAAGTCGACATCAAAAAGCCGCGAATTCCCGTGGTTTCTAACGTCGACGCCCGTCCGCACGACGATCCGGCGGAGATTCGCGCCTTACTACAAAAACAAGTTGTCGCACCCGTGCTGTGGGAAGATTCGCTCCAGTGGCTGCTCAAGGATTTTGGCATCGAGCAGTGCTACGAAATCGGACCCGGCAAGGTGCTCAAAGGATTATTGAAACGCATCGATCGCAAGTTCCCCTGTGAAAGCGTCGAGGCGTAAAAATTTGAACCACAAAGACTCAAAGGGCACAAAGTTTATTCGTTTTGATTTGAGAGATTGCTCCTCAAAGCTTATTCGTGTGCTTTGCGCCTTAGTGGTTAATTAAAATAAAGGTAGTGAAATGTCAGACAATCCATCACGCAGAATTCAAGTTGATCTCACCGGCAAGACGGCCGTTGTGACCGGTGCCTCGCGGGGTATTGGTAAGTCGATCGCCGTCACGCTCGCCCGAGCGGGAGCCAAGGTGGCTCTCGTGGCCCGCAGCGCCGACAAGCTCGCCGAAACCGCCGCCGAGATCACCGCTGCGGGAGGAACCGCTGCCGTTTTTGCCTGCGACGTCGCTGATTCGGCAGCAGCCACGAACGTGGTCGACACAGTTGTCGCTGACTGGGGACGGCTTGATATTTTGGTGAACAACGCCGGGATCACGCGGGATACGCTCCTCCCCCGCATGACTGACGAAGAATGGGACGACGTAATTGCCACCAATTTGCGCAGCGTGTTCCTGTTCTCGCGAGCGGCGGCCGGGGCGATGATGCGAACCAAAACAGGTCGGATCATCAACATTTCCAGCACGTCGGGCATCATGGGAAATCCGGCTCAGTGCAACTACTCGGCCTCGAAGGCGGGCGTCATCGGGTTTACGCAAACGCTGGCCCGCGAACTGGCCAGCAAGCGTCGTCAGATCACCGTCAACGCGATTTGCCCCGGGTTTATCGCCACCGACATGACGGCGGCCCTGATGAAAGCGGCCGGCGAGGACCTGGTGATGGAACGAATCAAGGCGGCCGTACCGCTGCAACGTCAGGGAGAACCCGAGGAAATCGCCGACGCGGTGCTTTACCTATCCAGCGATTCGGGGGCCTACGTGACGGGACAAACTTTGGTGATCGACGGCGGCCTAACTGCTTAGCAGTTCACGGGTTGCCGACGACCGGCGTAGCCGAGGCGACCTAGACACCAATCGGAAGAAACTGTATATCTTGACCACCTTCGCGGGAACGATCTATTTTAAATCGCTTGCAAAGCTTGCCTCAACTGAGATGTTGTGACAGCGAGCAGGTTTTTCCGCTTGGAATAACTAGGGATTGTTGAACAGTACACAGGGTTGAAGTCGTTGGCGGGTTTTGGGCGGTGACCTTCTCGCAAGCAACGGCTTCATTGTCATATTTCATTTACTGGGTTAAAGGAGACCATCCAAGTGGCCTCAACACTGGAACGCGTTACTGACATCGTGGCGGAGCAATTGGGCGTCGATAAAGACAAGATCTCGCCGGAAACCTCGTTTGTGAACGACTTGGGTGCCGACTCTCTCGACACGGTCGAGTTGGTCATGGAACTCGAAGAAGAATTCGACATCAACATCCCCGACGACGCCGCGGAAAAAATCCAAACCGTCGGTCAGGCCGTGGATTTCATCGAACAGAACAAGTAAGTCTCTGCTTTGCCAATTCCCGGCAAAGCGATTCACGAGATGCTTTGCGGGATTCAGCCCGACAGATCCGCGACGTGGACAACCACGCCGCGGTTTGCTGTTGCTTGCCTCTTTGCTCTTGATAGTCGAAGAATTTCCAGATGAATCGCCGCGTTGTCATTACCGGAATGGGGGTCGTCACCCCGCTGTCATGCCAGATCCCTGACCTCTGGCAGAAGATTCTTGAGTGCCAAAGCGGCATTCATGAGATCCGCCATTTCGACGCCAGCGACTACAAGGTGCGCTTCGGCGGCGAAGTGTATGACTGGACCGTCGAAGGCTACATCGACACCAAGGAAGAAAAGCGGATTGACCGCTTCACGCAATTTGCGTTGGTCGCCGGTATCGATGCGGTCAAAGATGCGGGAATCGACTTCGAGAAATCTGATCGCTTTCGATCGGGAGCCATCATTGGCTCGGGGATCGGGGGATTGGGCGAAATTATTTCCCAGCACGATCGTCTGCTCGCCAGAGGCCATGACAAAGTCTCGCCCTTTACTGTTCCTAAGATGATGCTCAACGCGGCGAGCGGTCAACTTTCGATTCACTTTGGGATTCGTGGTCCGAATTATGCCGTCGCGACCGCCTGTGCGAGTGCCACCAACGCGATGGGTGAAGCGTTCAAGGCGATTCGCTACGGCGAAGCCGATGTGATGCTCACCGGCGGGACCGAATCGGCAATGCAGCCAATTAGCCTGGCTGGCTTCTCGAATATGAAGGCGCTCTCCACGCGAAATGACAGTCCCACGAAGGCCAGCCGGCCGTTCGATATCGACCGCGACGGCTTCGTACTTTCTGAAGGGGCCGGCATCCTGGTTTTTGAAGAATTGGAATTCGCCAAAGCTCGCGGTGCACGGATTTACGCTGAAGTCCTCGGCTATGGTGCCAGCGCCGACGCGGGTCACATCACCCAACCCGACGCCGAAGGGACCGGTGCCGCGCGGGCGATGGTCAACGCGCTGATCGATGGCCAACTCAATCCGACCGACATCGACTACATCAACGCCCACGGCACGAGCACACCGCTCGGCGATAAGGCGGAAACAATCGCCGTCAAGCGCGTGTTTGAAGACCAAGCGTTCAAGCTGAATGTCTCGAGCACTAAGAGCCAACTGGGTCATTCGCTCGGAGCGAGTGGCGGCATCGAACTTGTGATGTGTGCCCTGGCGCTTCGCGATCAGATCGCCCCGCCAACGATCAACCTCGACACGCCCGACCCCGATTGCGATCTCAACTACACGCCCAATGCTCCGCAGGAGCGACCCATTCGCCGGGCGATGAGCAACAGCTTCGGCTTCGGCGGGCATAATGCCTCGATCATTATCGGCAAATTAGCAAACTAACGACTTGCTAAAGATGCGATAGGTTTTGTACTTCTTGCCCCCCACCCGTTCGATCATTCGGTTCACGAGCGTGTTGTCTTCGAGCGTCCAACTGCATTCGGCACCTTGGTAATCGAACTTATCGATACTCGTACGCAGGGTTTGCCAGATTAGCGACTCGGCCACACCCCGTTTGCGATAGCCGGGAACGACTCCCAACACCGCCAAACGCCCCGTGCGAATCTTCTTCAACCGCATGGCAAGTCGAATGAGTCCAATTGGCAAACCGCCGTTCATCAAACGACCACCCAGCGGCTGAATCGCTTCGTTGATATTCGGCAGCGTGATCGAGACGCCTACTTGCTTGCCGTCGACTTCGGCGAATTGAACCAATTCAGGAACCGCGAGTCGCTTGAGATCGCGAGCCAAATGATCGAACTCGGCATCGCTCATTTTCACGAAGCCCCAGTTCTGTTCCAACGATTGATGATAAATCTGTTTGCAACGGGCGATCTCGGCGTCGAAGTCGTTCATGTCGAGCGGACGAACTTTCACCTGATAGCGCTCGGTCAATCGGGTCACGCGATCGCTCCACGCGGCATCCATGTTGTGCTCTCGACTGAACCACCAGGCATACAAATCCTTGGCTTTCTCCAAACCGTATCGCTTGAACAGCCGTTCGTAATAGGCGGGCTGATGGTTCATCATCACCACGGGAGGTGTATCGAAACCATCCACCAACAAACCGCAGGGATAGTTGGTGGAATAATCGACCGGGCCCATGATCTGTGTGCGGCCACGTGCGCGGAGCCAGGCACACGCGCGATCCAACAATGCCCGCGCCGTGCGGACATCGTCGATCACTTCAAACATGCCGAAGCATCCGAGATTCGTGCCGTGGACTTTGTTGTACGCGGGATCATCGCTGACCACGATGCGGCCAACGACCTGGCCGTCGCGCCGAGCCAGAAACGCTTGGGCGGCACCGTGCTTGTAAAACGGGTGCTTCTTCGGATCGAGAAACTCGCGAACCTGCATGTCGAGCGGGGCCACCCAGTTGGCATCGCGTTGGTGAATGCGTTTGGGAAGTTCGATAAATTCTGCAACATCGCGGCGGGAAGCAATGGCATGCACGCTGACCGGCGCGGCGGCGGTGCTCAACTCGGCCCAAGCACAGCGGGGAGCGGCAACGGGCAGAAACGGGGAATAGAGGGCGGATGCGAGGCTCATGGCGAACTCCTTTGAAGGGCGAAAATTCAGGGCTGAATATCCAAGCGTGAATCGGCGGGAGTTGTTACATGAGGGGCTGGGGTCTAGGGGTTGGGGGCTAGGTGTTGTGGTTGTTGAAATGCCTGCTCCTTGATGTGGTGGTTTTTGATTTTCGCAATGTGAAATTTCTGATCTCTGACTTCCAGCCCCTGGCCCCTCTCGTTCTGCTTTGCAAGGTTGGCCAGGTTTGCGTGGTTTGCGGGTCTCTTAACTGTTGCCAAGCTGTTTGGGGGGACTGGGAGCTTGGGATGAGGGAACGAACGACTTCTCAACACTGGCCCCTGACCCCTTTCTGCGAACTTTGTCATCTTGTTCAACTTCGTCAACTTAGTCACGACCCGGGATTGATCAAGTTGATGTGTACTCGTCGTCATTACAACCTTCAGCGGGTCTCGACGTTTCAACGCGCAGCTTGGGGTGCCACTGTTGGCTTGCCCAACAGTGTGTTCGCGGCTGTTCGGTCATTCCCGTGAAAGCGGGAATCCAGCATTTACTCTGGCTGATCGCTGAGAGATTTCACCCCCTTGATACCATATCGCGCGGCCAAAATCGCGTGAAAAATTTGGCCACGTATTTATTAATCTTTCTTAATCGAAGTTAAACATTTCCTTCCAGACTATCAGAAAGCCAATATTCTGAGTGGCCACTAATTGTTTGCACCCGGGTTGTCTCGCCGCTATCATGAACGGACTTCTCTATTCCCTTCAAGATTTGATTTCACAGGATTCTCAGCATGACACGGAGTCGCCGTCTACGAGTCGAGTCTTTGGAAGATCGCCGGATGCTGGCGACATTTACTGTGACGAATCTGCTTGATGGCGCCGTCACCGCCGCGGGTCAACTGCCTGGGAGTTTGCGCCAGGCGATCTTCGATGCCAATGCCGCGTCCGGGGCTGATGAGATTGAGTTCTCGGGTGTCTCGGGGCAAATTGCTTTATTGTACGGTGAATTGCGAATCACCAATGAGTTGGCAATCAATGGCCCTGGCCGAGATTTATTGACAATTAATCCCTATGATCGTTCTCGCATCTTTAATATCGATGTTCCCAACACGTCCAGTGAAAGTTTCCCTGTTTCCATCAACAATCTGAGCTTGATTAATGGGCAACTTCAGTTTTCAGGGAAAGGGGGCGCAATTCAATCGCTAAGTTCCGGTACTCTGACGTTATTTAACACCAATATCAATGGGAACTATGCCCGAGATGGTGGTGGTGGAGTCTATGCCAAAGGATCGGTCGTAGCGATTGACTGTACAATAACGAACAATGCCAATAACAATAGCTCCGCGCGAGGCGGAGGAATCGCAACGACGAAATCACTCACCGTTATTGATTGCATCGTTGAGAACAACTCGTCGAGAACCGGCGGAGGGCTGAGCGCTACTGAAGACTTGACTGTCATCAATAGTCGGGTAATCGCCAACTTCGCTACACACAGTGGCGGCGGTCTCTCGAGCGGCCTATCGACGACAGTTGTGAACAGCATCGTGTCTGGCAATCAGGCGGCAACAAATTCAGTGAGTATTGGCGGCGGAGGTGGGGGTATCATCTCTGGTGGCACCGTGACGATTGAAGACAGTGCGGTGAGTTACAACCGAACGGATGCGTCGCAAGCACCTGGTGGTGGAATTCATGCGGCCTCGGGAGTGACGCTCGTTCGCAGTGCTGTCAACGGCAACGCAACCACAGGGGTCAGCTCGCGCGGGGGAGGTATTGTTAACCTGTCAGGCTCGGTAAGGCTCTTTGAATCCACGATGAGCGGCAACTCCACCGCCGGGCAGTCGTCAGTTGGCGGGGGTATAGCAAACAACCTTGCTGGATCTATCAGCATCGTCCGCAGCACGATTGATAGCAATCAAACCACCGGGGCCAATGCCTTCGGCGGCGGAGTCCATGGAGGCCCACTCGCGGTTTTCAATAGCACGATTAGCGGGAATCGAACAACCGGCAACAGCTCTCATGGCGCGGGCGTGAGCGTTGAAGGAGCGACAACCATCCATCACAGCACGCTAGTTAACAATCAAGCGTCGGGGGCAAGTTCTCGAGGTGGAGCGATCAATCACCCATCGGGCGCGCTCACGATTAGCAACACAATTATCGCGGACAATTCCGCTTTGTTGAGCAATCCCGAATTATTCCATGCCGGGGGAGCATTAGATGTCAATTACAGTTTGATCGAAAATCCCACCGACAGTGGCATTACTCCGAGCACCGGGTCGGGCAATTTATTGAATGTTGCGGCTGGCTTGACTCCGCTGCAGTTCAATGGCGGAGTCACAAAAACACATGCCTTAGCCGCAACAAGTCCAGCTATCAATAGCGGCGATCCTAGCGCGCAAGCAGGCGTCTTTAATGTGCCACAACTGGATCAAAGGGAGTTCTTTCGCGTGGCGGATGGCCGGATCGATATGGGTGCATTTGAATATGCAAGTCTCGTCGAGCAACCTTCTTTAGTGGTCACCACGGAGAATGATGTAGTCGATCAGTTCGATAATCTCACATCACTCCGCGAGGCAATTCAATATGCCAATTCCCTGGTAGGCGTAGATGTCATAACGTTTGATGCTTCTGTATATGGAAACGCAACGACCATTACTTTGCTATTAGGGGAGTATCAAATCACCGAGACGCTAACAATCGTTGGAACTGGCAGAGAGTTGCTGACTCTGGACGCGCAGCATGAGTCACGAATCTTCAATATCACTGCCGCTTCTGGGAATTTTGAAATCGAAGGATTAACATTCGTCAATGGCATGACAACAGGAGCGACTCAAACCGGGGGTGCCGTCAATTCGACAACTTTAGGCACGCTTATGATTGTGGGTTGCACATTCGAGGGCAGTACAACAAGTGGACGTGACGCGCGTGGGGGTGCATTGTCTGCGACTGGCAACGTTGTCGTCGAGAGATGCAACTTTATCGACAATAGAACAATTGGCAGAAATGCCCGCGGAGGAGCCATTTCTACAGGCTTCTTAACAGCAGGATCTTTGACACTTTCAGATAGCTTGGTCGCCAACAACAGCACGACCGGCTGGCTGGCCGATGGCGGCGGAATATCGGCTGGTTTTATCGCCACGATCACACGAAGCAGGGTAACGGGCAATAGTACCAGTGGATATAGTGCGGAAGGTGGAGGAATTTTTGCCGCTGATCTAACCGTTGTCGAAAGCACCGTTAGTGCCAATAGCACTGAGGCTAGTGTGGGTGGTGCTTCAGGAGGAGGAATTTATTGCGACGATTTAGAGTTGGTGAGCAGCACGCTTAGCGGCAATTCGTCAGCTGGTTCTGGAGGAGGTGCATTTGCACGAAACGTGGCAATCACTCAAAGTACGATAAGTGGCAATAGATGCTCTGACTATTATTCCGATGGCGGAGGAATTTTTGCTTATGAAGATGTAACGATCAGCAACAGCACAGTTACCGGCAATCGATCCGTGGATGGTCGTGGGGGTGGAATCTATCAATACAATTTTTATTCACCCGGTGGAGCACCTTTTGTAATCCGCAATACTATCGTTGCCGGAAATAGGGCCGTCCACGCAGAAGCGGGGCATGATATTAGTCACGACGCTGATGGTAGCTTGAGTGTGGATAATAGCTTGATCGGAAATACAACTAACCTTATCGCAATGACAGGTGGCGGCAATCTCTTGAACGTCGATCCGCTGCTTGAACCGCTTCAGGACAACGGCGGGCCGACCTTTACCCATGCACTACTTCCCGACAGTCCGGCGATTGATGCGGGTGATCCTGAGTTCACTTCACCACCGAACTTCGATCAACGCGGCGCGGGTTTCGACCGCGTTGCGAATGGACGGATCGATATGGGTGCGTTTGAAGTGCAGGCCGAGGTTTCGTTGCCTGGGGATTACAATGACGACGGCGTGGTGACGGGGCGTGATTTTCTGGCGTGGCAGCGCGGAGAGTCGCCCGATCCGTTTAGCAGTGATGATCTTGAAACTTGGCAGGAAGAGTATGGTGGCGGGGAGTTGTCGGCGCTGAGTGCGAGTATTGAGGATCAATATGGAACTTATGAGGACGATGAGGAAACCTCTGTGTCGTTGATGTTTGGAAATTCTTACGCACCGCCCGCTGAAGCGGGCTCGCCAGAGGCGAATGAATTGTTTGTGGAGAGCTTGGACCTTGCGATTGAGGAACTGAGCACGATCTCGACTTACGGCGTGCGGGAGTTTGGCGATTTTGTGGCGAGACGTTCCATAAAATCCAAGATTTTTGCTCGATAAGCAAAAAACCCCTGCAAAAATGCTTTGTGCATGGCACCACAGGTAAGGTGTATTCTTCACACTTATAGCTACAATAGAGTGAAACTATCGTAGCACCTTCTCTCGTCGACTAAACCATGAGCATGACGCCACGCAAACTCAAACTCGAGCCGCTTGAAGATCGCCGGATGCTGGCGACGTTTACGGTCGCGAATCTGCTTGATGGGCCCGTGACAGCTGCGGGACAACTGCCGGGAAGTTTGCGGCAAGCAATTTTCGATGCGAACGCGACTGCGGCGGCGGATGAAATTGTCTTCTCGGTGCTCGCCGGAACGATCTCGCTGACTCATGGTGAATTGAGAATTACTAACAATCTCACGATCCAAGGACCGGCCGCGGGTGGAATGATCATTGACGCGAGCGGCAGCGATCCGACATCCGCAAATGATAACGGCGATGGCAGCCGGGTTTTCAATATCGACGATGGCACGCACACTTCTCGCATCGTTTCAATTCGCAATCTCACTCTGACGGGGGGCGATGTGAGCGGAGATGGCGGCGCGATTCGCAACGCCGAGCAACTCGCTTTGACGAACGTGGTGACCCGTCAGAATGCGGCGACCGGCTATGGCGGCGGAATTTTCAGCAACGTCTCGCTGACGCTGACTACTAGTACTGTCAACTCGAATACGGCGACTAATCGTGGAGGCGGAGTCGCAACTACCAGCGGGTCGCTCACGATTACCAATTCTACGTTGAGTGGAAATAGTGCGTTCGGTGGAGGAGGTTTTCATAGCCAAAACACGTTTACTCAGGTGAACGGCAGCAACATTACAGGCAACACCGCTTCAACCGGGGGCGGAGGAATCCGCAACTACCGTGGCAGTCTCACCGTGATCGACAGTAAGATCGACAACAACACAGGCGGATATGGGGGTGGAATCAGGAATAATCAATCCCAGCTAACGATCACAGGCTCGACCGTGAATGGCAACACGGGCACACTCCTTAACGGCAACGAACGGGGAGGCGGTGGAATTTTCCAACTGTGGGGCAATCTGACAATTACCAACAGCCAAGTGAGCGGCAACAGTTCGATACTCAAAGGAGGCGGCATTTATGCGAGCCGGGGTGCACTGAAGATCACGGCGAGCATGCTGGAGGGGAATTACTCTCACTCGCATGGCGGTGGAATCTACAGCAGCGAAACTAACTTCGAGATCGACGAAACCACGCTGAGTGGCAACACGGCCCTGGGACGTGGCGGTGGGGTGATCCGGGTACGCGAGAACGAATGGGGTCCGCTCGTCGTTTTGAACAGCACAATCTCGGGCAATCACAGTGAATTGAATGGCGGCGGCATCCTAGGTTCGTATCAGGAAATTACGAACTCGAACATCGTAGGCAACAGCTCTATTCAAAACGGCGGGGGGCTTCAGGGGGGGCCCATCCTGTTGGTCGACAGTATCGTGGACAGCAACACGACGGCCGGCACCGGAGGTGGAATTTCGTCCAGCAAATTGACGATTGTCGGTTCGACGGTGAGCCGCAATGTGGCCCTGGCTGGTGGAGGTGGCGTGTTTTCCCCTGAATCGACCGTGACGTTCGAAAGCACACTCACGATTGTTGATAGCACCCTGAGCGAGAACGTCGGCTACATTCGCGGCGGCGCCATCAATATGAAAGATGGAACCGCGACAATCACCGGCAGCACTATCAAAGGCAATCTTGCCGTCGCGACGCATCCGTACAACGGCTATGGGGGCGGAATTTTTGGAGGGGGGGAATTTACGATCACTGGGAGCAAGATCGTTGACAATCTTGCGAACACGCGGGGGGGCGGTATCTACTTTGGTCTGTATACGCTGACGATCGTCGATAGCCTGATCTCGGGCAATGAAGCGGGCACCGACGGCGGAGGGATTTTCCGTGTCGATGGACAACTCTCGGTTACGGGCACAACGTTTCGGAACAATAGCGCTCAAGAGGATGGTGGCGGCCTATGGACGTCAGGAACCTTTTTGACGATTGGCGGGAGCGCATTCCTCGACAACCACTCGGGCCAACGAGCTGGAGGGATTTACGCGAGCGCTTATGAAGCGACCATCAGTATGAGCACGATCAGTGGCAATTTTTCTGAGACCAACGGCGGAGGGATTTATTTCTATGGTGCCAACCTCGCCATGACGACCAGTTCGATCACTGGCAATACTTCTTATGGCGATGGAGGTGGCGCGTTTGCCCGCGTGCAGTCGTCGCTGACGGTGACTTCCAGCACGCTTGGCGACAATGAGGCCCAAGGAAATGGCGCGGGGCTTTATCTCTGGTCGCGAACTCCGCAGGTGCCGCTTGCGATTCGGCACAGCACGATCGCGCGTAATAAAACCGACCAGGCGGCCGGAGGCATGTTTATTGCCGCGGCCAGCACCGTGGACTTGAGTCACACGATCGTCGCGCAAAACCAAGCAACGCTGGGGCCTGATCTGACGGGCTTGATCGGCGTGGTGTTCGATGCGAAGTCGAGTCTGATTGGCAACAACGCGCAGAGTGGACTCGCGGAAGCACCGGTCGGCGCGCCGGACGCCAAGAAAAACTTGATCGGCGGCGTCACTCACGGCGTGATCGATGCCCTGCTTGCCGAGTCAAGCAACAACGGAGGGGCCGGACTGACTTACGAATTGCTGGTGGGTAGTCCCGCGATCAACGCGGGTAACACCGGGGCGGTTGCCGGTGTCGGCACGGTGCCGCTCTTTGATGGTCGGGGAGGACCGTTTGCGCGGATTGCCGGTGGCCGAATCGATATCGGTGCTTACGAACGTCAATCGTTCGGGCAGCAGGCGCTGGTTGTCGATACCTTGACCGACGTTGTTGATGGCAACGTGAGCGCGGGACATTTGTCGCTACGTGAAGCCGTGGGAATTGCCAACGGCAACATTGGCACGCTCGACACGATCAGCTTCGCACCGGCGCTCGTCAGCGCAGGCCCCGCAGTGATTTCATTTTATCGCGGTGAAATTCAGATCATCGACTCAACAATCATCACTGGCCCGGGTCAGGATTTGTTAACGCTGGATGTCTCTTCGAGCGACCCCACTCCGGAAGTCAAGAATGGCGACGGCCACCGTGTTTTCAACATCGATGACGAAAAATTTACGACGAGCGTCGAGGTAACCATCGCACAATTGACCTTAACGGGAGGTGATACTCAAGGCAAAGGGGGAGCAATCCTCTCGAGCGAGATTTTGACGGTTGCAAATTCCACGATCACGGGAAACACCTCTCAAGAAGGCGGAGGTGGCATTTCTCATTACGGATTCCGCAAACAACTGAATATCGTTGCAAGCACTATTGCTCATAATCAAGCGCGAAATGGTGGCGGGATATACGGCATCGCGTCCTCTAGCGCGATCATTGTGGAAGGAAGCACAATTTTCGACAATCACGCCCTTTCAGCCGATCCCTTTGACGTCATGCGTGGAGGCGGGATTTTCTTTCACTTGTCAGCAACGGGACCCGCGCAATTCGTCATTAACTCCAGCACGATTAGTGGAAATACCGCGGGAGGTGAGGGAGGAGGGGTTTATTCGGGAACCGACGAGCTGTTCGTCTACTCCAGCACGATCGCCAACAACGTCGCTGGTGGTGAGGGTGGTGGAATTGGCATGCAATCGACCTCTCAATCGGTCAAGCTGATTCACACCATTGTCGCGGGCAATACCAGCATCAACGAAATCACTGACGACATCGGGGCACGACCATTCCTTTACTACTCACTGATTGGCAATGGAGACGGATCAAATGTCCTCCAATCGACCGGGAGCTTGGTCGGCACCTCACTCGCGCCAATTGATCCACGACTTGGCCCCTTGCGAGACAATGGTGGCCCCACATTGACTCATTCTTTATTGTCGGGAAGTCTGGCACTTGATGCCGGAGATCCCTTATCTCAAGCGGGAGGCTACGCTGGCTACTATATGGCGCCGGTACCCTTTTTCGACCAACGTGGCACAGGCTTTGGTCGTGTTGTGAATGGCCGTATCGACATGGGTGCCGTGGAGATGCAAGTCGCGCCCGTTGTTGGTGACTTCAACGGTGACGGCGTGATCACGGGCCGCGATTTTCTGGCATGGCAGCGTAATCCAAATTTGGGAAGTTTGACGGATTGGCAAGAATATTATGGTGGGGCGTTATCGGCGCTGAGTGCAAGTATTGAGGATGAATACGGAACTTATGAGGACGATCAGGAAACATCTGTGTCGTTGATATTCGGAAATTCTTACACACCGCCCACTGCTGATTCTTCTTTGCTTGGGGGCTCGCCAGAGGCGAATGAATTGTTTGTTGAAAGCGTGGACCTTGCGATCGAAGAGCTGAGCGATGTAACGCAGAGCGGCGTGCGGGAGTTTGGGGAGATGGTTATTAGGCACCGGACCACACGACGACCAGTGAAATCGATGACATGGAATAAGTCTCGAGCTTAAAAAGCCGATGCACTGCGCTTTCATGTGCCTATGCAATCATGAAAATCTGCTAAAGATTTTCAAAATCTTGCCCCGAGCATTTTGCGTCTACCAGTGGAACACCCTGGGATCAAAGAATCCAGACAATTTTGTTGAAATCACCCCCTGGTTGGGGTAGGATGCGGCTAACCGGCAGGAACGCGGGTACTCTTTTTAGCCGCTACCGATCTGGAACAGATGTCTTTTCTTGGCCGCCACAGCTGGACAGCTGTTCTCTGAATTTATGGACTTAGCGCAAGGAACAAGTTATGTCACTTCGTCGTCAGATGCAGGTTGAGTCCTTGGAAGATCGCCGGATGCTGGCGACGTTTACGGTCACGAATCTGCTCGATGCTCCTGTGACAGCCGCGGGGCAATTGCCGGGGAGTCTGCGGCAAGCGATCTTTGATGCGAACGCCTTGGTTGGCACGGATGAGATTGAGTTCGCGGGAGTGTCGGGGAGCATTTCGCTGACCGCTGGCGAACTGGTGATTAGCGATGACGTGACGATCGAAGGGCCCGGTAATGCTCTATTAACAATCGACGCCAGCGGCAACGATCCGACACCAGAAACAAACGACGGCGATGGGAGTCGTCTCTTCAGGGTTGACGATGGTGATGCTGAAAATGCAATCAACGTGGCAATCAGCGGTCTCACTTTAACGGGAGGTGACGTCGCTGGCGACGGGGGAGCGATTTCGAATGTTGAAAGTTTGACCCTCAGCCAAAGCGTCATCACCGGTAATGCGACGGGCGGTTTTCGTAACGAACCGTATGGTAATGATGCGTTTGGGTTTTCAGGGGGCGGCATTTGGTCGGATGGAGTTTTAACTGTTGTTGATAGTCAGATTACCACCAACGCTGCCTCGCAAAGTGGGGAGTCCCTCTATTCCGATAGAAGCCGGGGCGGTGACGGAGGCGGCATTGCTGCTCTGGGGACGCTCACCATTTCAGGTAGTCTGCTGGCGACCAATTCCGCAGGTCAGGGAGGAGGAGTCAACGGCCGAGGGGGGCATGGCGGAGCAATCTGGTTTGATGGCAGCTCGCTAACAATTACTGATTCGACGATCTCGGGCAATACTTCCGGAGATGGCGGAGGAACCTTCGGCGGCGAGAGTGGCCATGGGGGAGGCATCTATGCCGAGGGTAGCGTGTCGCTCGATGATGTGTTGCTTCAAGACAATCAAGTCGGCACGGCAAGTATGCGTTATGCAGGCGGCTCCGGGGGTGGAATGTGGGCGGCCGGAGAAATCGAGATCAGCAATAGCTCGATCAGCGGCAACAGCGCTGGTGATAGTGCAGCTTCGAGCCCGTATGAGATAGGTGGCAACGGGGGCGACGGTGGCGGGCTCTTTTTGGGAAGCGCTGCCACGATCATCAATTCCACAATCGCCGGCAACAACGCGGGTGACGGTGGCCGAACCCAAGGAACGACGTCAGGCCACGGTGGCGCGGGGGGGGGAATTCGTTCCTCGGGCACACTGACGATTCTCGCCAGTACGATTAGTGGTAATCGTTCAGGTGAAGGAGGAGGCACCTTTGCTTATGGCAAGGGTGGTCGGGGCGGCGCTGGCGGCGGAATTTTCGCCGGTGGAAACTTGGTCATGCACGAAAGCTCGGTTGTTGGCAACTCGACCGGCAATGGCAGGGGTGTCAGCTATGGCGCCTCACCTGGCGGCGAAGGGGGTGGCATCGCCGTGCTCGGTGCCGTGACAATCCATGGTTCGACAATTTCTGGTAATACCACGGGACAGGGAGGCGCTGGTGGTGAAGCGGACGGGGGTGCGGGCGGAGGGATATGGCTGAGCGGAAGCTCGCCAAAACAAATTACCAACAGCACGGTCTCGGGCAACACGACGGGGCGAGGGGGCGCCGATGGACGACGGAGCTATGCCGGCAATGGCGGCGATGGAGGCGGCATTTTTATCACAGGCGCCGGAGTTCTCACACTTTCGCACAGCACAATCACGGGAAATACCACGGGTCTCAACGGCCCCGAGAGCTATGGCTACCTTGGATATGGTGGCGGTTCGCTCGGCAACGGCGGTGGAATTTTTGCTTCGACGGCCGCGGTGAATCTGAACAACACGATCGTCGCCCGCAACACGCGAGGCAATACCGATGACGATGACCTCAAGGGGGCCGGATCGTTTGCTCCAACTTACAGCTTGATCGGCGTCGACACGGGGGCCACGATCACGCCAGGCACTGGCAATCAAATCGGCACGTCCGGAACACCGGTCGATCCACTCCTCGGCACTCTGGCTGACAATGGCGGACCAACGTTGACGCATGCACTCCTTCCCGGCAGCCCGGCGATTCATGCCGGTAATCCAGCATTTACTTCGCCGCCGGATTACGATCAACGGGGTACAGGATATGACCGCGTTGCAAATGGGCGAATCGATATGGGAGCGTTTGAGACACAGGCTTCGGTTTCGTTGCCGGGTGACTTCAACGACGACGGCGCGGTGACGGGGCGTGATTTTCTCACCTGGCAGCGTGGAGAATCGCCTGATCCGTTCAGCAGTGATGATCTGGAGACTTGGCAGGAAGAGTATGGTGGCGGGACGTTATCGGCGCTGACTGCGATTATTGAAGATGAGGGTGTCGAGGACGATCAGGAAACGTCTGTGTCGTTGATGCTTGGAAATTCTTACGTATCATTCGCTGCACCGCCCGCTGAAGCGGGCTCGCAGGGCGGATTCGATGAGAATGAATTGTTTGTTGAAAGCGTGGACCTTGCGATTGAGCAGTTGAACACAGTGACGCACTACGGTATGCGCGAGTTTGGCGATTTTGTTGTTAGGCGGAAAGTGAGCCCGCGATTTGCGGTTCACTGAGATTCACGCAGGAAGACCGCCGTGTGGCTTCACTGGCCGCTTGGATCGCGGGGAGCAATAACGCCACGAGCACGCCGATGATGGCGACCACGACCAACAACTCGACAAGCGTGAACCCGCGCGAGGGGCGAATGGTGTTGGTTGAACGATGGCAGACTTCGAGCGTCATCGCGTGCGGGCTGGCTAGGAAATGAACATGCACGCAGCACGCGCACGATGGCTGGGAATCTAGGCTGAAGTGGATTTTACTGGGTTCGCCGTCATACGGCAATTTCTTCGGTAAACCGGCATTAATTCGGACGTTTGTGGTTAACCTCTGAAGCCATACAATCCGAATCTTCTGACCAGCGTTGAAAAAAGACCCACCCCCAAAATGCCAAGTTTTTGCCTAAAACTTTTGATTGAGTACAATCAATCTCATGTATCGCTTATGCCGTTGAGAAGGCGTATCTTGCTTGAATCCCATTGATTTCTACCAATGTCCTAGAAACTTCGTTGACAGCTCATTTCATTGGACGATGTGTACCTTCTCGATTCAGCCTGTCAAGCAATTCTTCGCGACAACTCTCGCATTAAGACTCTGAACTTACGCCAAGAGACCTATGGAATATCGACCTGAAATAGACGGACTTCGTGCGGTCGCGGTAACGAGCGTTGTGTTTTTTCACGCTGGGTTTCCCGTTTATGGCGGCTATGTGGGAGTGGATGTTTTTTTTGTTATTTCTGGTTTTCTCATTACAAGTTTGATTCTAAGGGCGATGGGTAAGGAGAGTTTTTCTCTGACAGACTTTTGGGTCAGACGAATACGGCGAATTTTCCCTGCCTCGCTGTTCATGTTGGGTATGGTGCTGGTTGTGGGTGCCGCCATCATGCTTCCGCAGGAGTATAAGGGGCTGGCCAAATCGGCCGTTGCGCAATGCCTTTTTTCCGGCAACATCTTTTTCTACCGAAATACAGATTACTTTGCGGTTGCGTCTGAATATCTTCCCTTGTTGCACACGTGGTCTTTGGCAGTCGAGGAACAGTTTTATTTTGTTTACCCCCTGCTATTAATGCTGCTTGCGAGCTTGGGGCCAAGGAAGCTATTCGTGTGCCTGCTAGTACTTGGCATAGGGTCGTTCGCTCTTTGTGTCTTCACCACAGCCCGCTATCCTGACGCTGCATTTTACCTGTTGCCCTCTCGAGCTTGGGAACTCTTGGCGGGCGGAATACTAGCAACATGGCCCACAAAAATAAAGCTGTCGTTCACGTCCAAGGAATTGTTCTCTTGGATTGGCATCGGTCTTATCTTCTATTCCGTCTACTTTTTTAATAGCGATACGGTATTTCCAGGCATCAGCGCGATGGTGCCCGTGTTAGGCACCGTTCTCATCATTCTCGGAAACACCCACGGCTTGACGAGCATCGGTCGCGTGTTGGCTCTTAAGCCCGTCGTATTTGTCGGTCTGATTTCATACTCATGGTATTTATGGCATTGGCCAATTATGGCATTCATGAGGAACGCCCTTTTTGGCTTCGATCATACCGCTGGCACAATTGCGATTGTTGTCAGCTTTATCGCGGCCGTTTTGTCGTGGAAGTTTATCGAAACCCCGTTTAGACATTCTTCACCTGCACAAAAACCGCGGCAGGTGTTCATGGTGGCGGCTTTGTCATCGTTTCTTCTGTTGCTGAGTACGGGCATCATTATCTATATGAATGGGCTTCCGAATCGATTTTCAGAACCCACGAGACAATTTATTGCCAGCTCGGACATACCAACCAATTTGCAGACGAATCATGAACGAATAGAAGATTTTTTAAACTTCCACGACTAGGAAAACCTGCTTCGACAAGTACGGAACCTGATTTCTTGCTCTGGGGAGATAGTCACGCTTTGTTCGTAGGTCCTGTACTTGAGGATCTCGCAGAGGAGTTCGGAGTATACGGATATATTGCCGCTCGAAGCGCGACAGCTCCGATTCTGGGAGCTTGGACTGAAGCAACCGAGCCTCACGCCACCCGTTGGAATGAATGCGTCTTAGAATTCATCGAACGCCATAACATTAAGAACGTAATACTGGCCGCACGATGGACATCCTATCTTGAACCAAATCGAGACGGCGGAGAACGAAGAGGATTAATCGACTTGGAATCGCCCATACCGTCAGTCGAAAATGCCACTTTGGTTCTGGAGCGGGGACTAAAACGAACTGTTGAAGAGTTGCGGAAGCGCAATGTACGCGTGTGGGTTGCCCAAGAAGTGCCACTTCAAGATTGCGACGTGCCCCGAGCAGTCGCCGTGCATGCCGAGTGGAAAATAGGCGAGCCAAGAAGTATTTCAGACGTATGGTACGGTGTCACTCTTGAACAACATCAGTCCCGTCATCAGCGATTCGATGAACTCCTTGCCAAAATTGACCACATTACTTTGCTCGACTCAACGAGCCATTGTTTTGGATCAAATCGACGATCGCTGATTGCCGCACAAGGCAATAGCCTCTACAACGATGACGACCATCTTTCGTCAGCCGGGGCAAGATACTTGCTGACGGACACATTTCGACAATTCTTTGTCGATATCACGTCCAAATCCCAACTCGCCACTGTAGAAACAAGCCGCTGAGGCAAATTCGCTGGCACCGCTAGCATTGCGTGGCTCTTGTGATGCCGAGACTCGGTTTCTATACTTCCCGCCCAATCTTCTTTTCCTTCTATGAGGAATCAGCGATGCCGCTTCGCCTCGCACTGTTTGCCATACTAATAATTAATAGTTCGTTTGTCGTCGCGCAAGGCTTCGACGTGGGCCCAGCCGGCGCGAGTAGTTGGCAATCGCCGCCGGGTGGGGGAACTCCTTCCGCTTACGCGGGAGGCTCGCCTGTAGGAGGCTCGGGTGCTGGTAGTTCGCCGGTGACGCCGACTCCGAATATGCCGCAGGTCACGCATGCGCAGGTCACCAACGGGAGCGGTGCGCTACCTAGCGATCATGGTCAGGTGTGGCGCGAATATGACATTACGCCTTACACGATGCGAGTGCAAAACACGACCGCACCCGAGCAGGCGATCGTCGATTGGATTTTGCGCGAAACGGGCTACGAAGCGTGGCATTCAACGCCTGTCGGTTTGTTGAGCGCCGACAAGAAGACATTGCGGGTGTATCACACGCCCGACATGCAAGCCATCGTGGCGGATATTGTCGATCGGTTCGTCAACAATGTGGCTGGGAATCAGGGTTTTGGTCTGCGAGTGGTGACCATCGACAGTCCGAACTGGCGCACCAAGGCTTTGCCGTTGATGCAATCGGTACCCGTGCAATCTCCGGGGGTGCAAGGTTGGATCATGGCCAAGGAAGACGCGGCCTTGTTGGTTTCCGAGTTGAAGCGTCGCAGCGATTATCGCGAGCATAATGCGCCGCATCAGTTGGTGCAGAATGGGTCATCGCTGGTTATCTCGACGATGCGACCGATCACTTACACGAAGGGCGTCTTTCGCACGCAGCAAACATGGCCGGGGTTCCAGCCCGAGATGGGCCAGTTCGATGAAGGATTCAGCATGGAATTCAGTCCGTTGCTGTCGCTCGACACGAAGACCGTGGATGCGGTGCTAAAATTAAAACTCACGCAAGTGGAAAAGTTTTATCCTGTGCAAATCGACGTGCCGAGCCCGGTGGCACAGAATCAACGGACCGAGTGCCAGGTGCCGCAGATGACGATGGTGCAACTGCACGAACGATTCCGCTGGCCGACTGATCAGGTGTTGTTGTTAAGCATGGGAGTGGTGGCTCAACCGGGCCCCGCGAAGCCGAATATCATCACCGACAACATTCCGATGCTCAAATCGCCGCCGCGGGCGGATGCCTTGCTGTTTGTGGAAAGCCGTGGCGCGAATTCGGCGCTGGCCGTCGACGCGGCGGCCGCCCCACAAACGGCGTCGCGGCCCAATCAGACCTACCACGGGCGCTATTAAGAAATCGGCCAATTTCAGGATCGCGTTGCGAACCGAGCTACGGCGATTAACGACCGGGGTCGGGACAACCCGGCTCGCGTGGGTAGCCGCGCAACGCCAAGAGGGATATGCTGGAGTGCTTAAATTCCTGCCTTTTGACCCGTGTGTTCTTCGATGAATTCGTCTGCTTCAAAACGCCGCGTCGTGATCACCGGCCTGGGCGTGATTAGTCCGCTGGGAAATTCCGTGTCTGCACTGTGGGACGCTCTCAGCGCGGGCCGCAGTGGCGTAACTCCGCTGACCGTCATTCCCCCCCTGCCCGACTTGGTTCCTTTCGGCGGTGAATGCGCGAGCTTTACTGGCGAGATTGAAGACTTCGGCAAGCTAGATAAAGACCTCAAGAAATCGATTCGGAAGGCGCTAAAAGTGATGTGCCGCGAAACGATGATGGCCGTGGCTTCGGCGCAACAAGCGATGGTCGATGCCAAGGTCACGAGCGAGGAAGTCTCGCCCGAACGAAGTGGCATTGTCTATGGCAGCGACTACATGCTGAGCCCGCCCGACGATTTTGCGTCGGCCATGATCAAGTGTGGCGCGAAGAACGGTAAGTTTTCTTACGCCGATTGGGGCCAAACGGGCCTGGGGGACATGAGCCCGCTGTGGATGCTCAAGTTCCTGCCCAACATGCCGGCAAGTCATATCGCGATTCTCAACGATTTACGCGGACCCAACAATTCACTCACGTTGCGTGAAATTTCGAGCATCATGGCGGTGCGCGAAGCGATGCAAACGATCGAACGGGGCCACGCCGATTTGATGGTGGCGGGATCCACCGGCACTCGGATTCATTCCTTCAAGACCGTACACGCCACACAAACTGAGCAAATGGCCAACGCCGGTTGCGAACCGAGCCAAGCCTCGCGGCCATTTGATGCGAACCGGACGGGCATGGTCGTCGGCGAAGGGGCTGGCGCGATTGTTCTGGAAGAATATGAATCGGCCAAAAAGCGCGGTGCCACGATCTACGCCGAGCTCGTCGGTTCGGGGAGCAGCGTTGTGACGAATTCTCACTTGCAGGGAAATCGCACCAAAGCATTCGTCAACGTGGCGAAGGCGGCCATGTCTGAAGCGGGAATCACTCCGGCAGAATGTGGGCACATCAACGCCCATGGCTTGGGAACCAAAGATGGCGATGCGGAAGAAGCCGCCGCAATCACTGAAGTTTTTGGCGATGCGTCGCAGACGGTGCCGGTAGCCGCGGCCAAAAGTTATTTCGGCAATTTGGGCGCTGGCAGCGGCATTGTGGAGCTCGTGGCCAGCGTGCTCTCGCTTACGAACGACAAACTGTTTCAAACGCTGAATTTTGAAACGCCCGATCCGGGTTGCCCGCTTAATGTGACCAAAGAAGCCACCTCGCCCGGCGGCAGCTTCTTGAAGCTGAGCATCACACCGCAGGCACAAGCGACGGCGGTGGTTGTGAAGAAGGTATAGCGTCTTTCTGCATAGCCGGGCCGCAACGCGGCCCGGGATTGTGGAGTCTTTTGCAAGTCTCCCTGGATCACGTTGCGATCCGGCTACTGAAATAATTTCTTGTAACACCCCTGCGCCCTTCACGCTTCTTTCTGTACCGAGCGAAACTTTTTCTCGCTCACCCACCCAAGTGCAGGAGAAATCGAAATGAAACGCGCTCTGATCATTTGCCTGGCGATTGTGACCTTACTGGCCGTTGAGAGTTCCGCCGAGGCGGGGCGCCGCAAGGATCGCAAGGCTGCCAAAAAGGGTGGCGGCGGGGTGTATGCCGGTGCTTACCAACGAAAGTCGACGAGCAGCTACCCCGTTGTGGCCGCTAGCCACTACAAACCGGTTATCACTGCGGCCCCCGATTTGACCATCGCCGAAATCGCGACGGTGGGCAACGTGCTGACCTTCACGGTCAAAAACATCGGGCAAACGGCTTCTCCCGAGACCCGCTTGGAAGTCGCGCTAGGCGAGCCGCAGACCAACCACTTGGAAGCTCAGAACGTACGCGTCTTGCCGCTGCAGCCGAATCAGTCGGTGCGAATTCGGATCAATTCGGCACCTGTCGAGAATATTCACGCCCAGGCCCTCGTCGACCCCGACCACTTGGTGGCGGAAGCAAACGAGCAGAATAACGACTTGAATGTGACGCTCGCCAAGAAAAGCATCGCCAGCGAACCGCCAACCCTGGCCGAGGAGCACAATTGGTCGCAGACGGGCGGCTGAAATCCCACCGATAGAATCAGCTCTTCGGGGCACCGACACTCGGATGAGTGGGCGGTGCTGTTTTTGTGCCCGGTAGCTGCTTTAGCCCGACTTTCATCCTGTTTCAGCCGGTTGACACCCGCAATGGGTGGGGTATCATTACGGGATTACGAACTGCTAAGTACCGTTCGTAAAAGGGGTTTCGTGATCTGCGCGCTTATGTTGGCGAGCGGGGCCGGTCGGAGTACAGACTCTGATGGGCTGCCGCTTGTGGCGTTTCCAGACGTTGCACACACCCTGTCACAATCCGAACAACCTGGTTGCCGCGCGGCGGGCGAATACGCCGCGGAGAACAAACAAGATGAATGCGAGCGAAGTCCTACGAATCGTCGACGCGATCCATCGCGACAAAAATATCGACAAAGAAATTGTGTTCGAGGGCATCGAAGCCGCGCTCGTCTCGGCAGCCAAAAAATATTACGGCGAAGAGTCGGAAATCACCGTTACGATCGACCGTGGAAACGGCGCAATCACGGCCACCTGCAACGGTGAGTTGCTCGACTCCGAAGAAACCGTGGGCCGCATCGGGGCCCAAACCGCCAAGCAGGTGATGATCCAAAAGATCCGCGAAGCGGAGCGCGATGCCCTGTACGACGAGTACACCGATTTGGTGGGCGAAATGGTGAGCGGTGTCGTGCAGCGTTACGAAGGTGGCGCGGCGACGGTCACGCTTCCCAACGTCGAAGCCATCTTGCCCCGCAGCGAGCAGATTCCTGGCGAAACGCACCACGTGAACGAACGCGTGCGGGCCACGGTGTTTGAAGTTCGCAAAAGCGGCAGCCGCATCAAGGTGATCCTCAGCCGGGCTCGTCCGCAGCTGGTTCAGCGGCTGTTCGAGCAAGAAATTCCCGAAATCATCGATAGCGTGATTGAAATTCGCGCGATCGCCCGCGAGCCGGGTTACCGTTCCAAGGTGGCCGTGAGCAGCAGCGATCAGCGCGTCGATTGCGTTGGTGCCTGCGTGGGCGTGCGTGGCAACCGGATCAAGAACATCGTCGACGAATTGGGTGGTGAGCGTATCGATATCGTCCGCTGGGACGACAATCTCGAAGTGCTGATCCCCAACGCCCTGCAACCGGCGGAAGTCGAGCAAGTGATTTTGTGCCGCATGCTGGGCCGGGCCATCGTGTTGGTTCGTGAGGACCAACTGTCGCTGGCCATTGGCCGACGGGGTCAGAACGTGCGGCTTGCCAGCAAGCTGTCGGGCTGGGACATCGAAATCATGACCCAGGACGAGTTGGCCGAATCGATCGATCGCGCCGTGCAAGGCTTCAGTGCGATTGACGGCGTGGCCCAGGAATTGGCCGAAAAATTGGTGGAAGAAGGCTTCCTGAGCTACGACGACCTGTCGATCATCGAGCCTGATGATCTGATGGAGATGGGTGGCCTCAGTGAAGATCAAGTCAACTTGATCGTCGAGCAAGCGGAAGCACGGGCTGAAGAAGCCGAAGCCGCGGCAGCTGCGGCTCGCCGGGCAAAACGTGAAGAGGATCGGATCGCGGCGGCAACGGCAGCCGAAGAAGTTCCCCCCGATTATGAAAAAGTTGCTCCCCCGGAAGAACCTTCCGCGGGCCCGGAAAACTCAGGGGGCGGACCTGAGTAGTTTCTTGAATGTTAACCGTCGTGTTATGAGGAGGATGATCGTTATGGTTTCCTAGGTTTTTAGACACTAACAGAGAGCCCCACAGATCAACAAAGTTTTGTAGCTGCGGCTCTCACGGAGAATTTGATTTGGCGTCCCGTATTTACTCATTGGCGAAAGAACTCAAGTTAGACAGCAAAGAGCTGGTGGATATCTGCGCAAAGCTAGGTATCCGCGGTAAAGGCTCTGCGCTTGCAAGTCTGACGGACGAAGAAGAAGTCAAGCTCCGCGAGCATTTCAAAAACCCAGGTGCCCAGGCGGCTCCCAAGTCCAAACAAGCCGCTCCGCCGGTCGAGCGGCCCAAAGACGTGACGGTGAAGACGGGCAAGATGCCGGTGCTTGCCGCACCGCGTCCGCACTCTCCGTTGGCGGGTCTGCGCAAAAAGCGTCCCGAAGAAGAAGGCCCCGAGGAGGAGCAAGAACAAGAAGCTCCTCCCGCTGCGGAAGCCCCTCCCACTCCTCCCCCGGCTGCTGCTCCTCCCAAGCGGGAAGCTGCCGCGCGCGGACCGCTCTCGGGCGTCATGCGTCGTGACGAGTACATTGGCCCCGGTGCCCACCGAGGTGGCAAACTTCCCACGATTGGCCCCGGTGGCACGAAGGAAAAAGACCGCGGTGATCGCGAAAACCGCCCTGCTGGCAACACACCGCGTGTTCGGCCAACGATCAAACTTGCGCCCATTCCGATGTCCGATTCGCCGCCTCCTTCAGCGGCTCCCGAAGTCCCCACACAAAAGCCTGACCTGAAATTGCCCGCCGACGCTTTGCGGGCAGGCAAAAGTAGTGGCAAACCTCTCGCGGCTCATCTGCGTCGTCATGAAGAAACGCTCGAAGCGAAGAAACGGGCGAAGGCCTTGGGTGTGCCTGCTCCCGACGACGCCTCGGCCCTGAATAAAGCCAAAAAAGGTCCTGGTAAGGGTAAAGCTGCCGGCGAAGGCGATGCTCCGATTTTGGGGGGACGCGAGCAACGGCAACTAAGCCGTCAGCGTCAAACGCAAAAGGAGCGCGAAGGTGCGAGCGACGAATACCGTCCGCGCAAGTTGTTGCGACGCCCGCGCCGCGCCGGCGTCAGCACCGCAGCCCCTCGTAAGGAAAAAGTTTCGTTGCAGCTCCCTTGCACGGTGCGTGAGTTTTCGGAAGCCGCGGGCGTGCCCGCGAGCCAAATCTTGCGCATCCTGATGCAAGAAGGGATCATGGCAAAAATCAACGCTGTCATCGATGCCGACATGACCCAGTTGATTGCCGCGGAAATGGGGGTCGACATCGAGCTCAAGGATGCGGTCAGCGTCGAAGATGAATTGCTCGCGGACGTTCGTGATCGCGAAGACGATCCTGCAGAATTGCAGCCACGTCCTCCGGTGATTACCTTCCTGGGTCACGTCGACCACGGCAAGACTTCGTTGTTGGATCGCATTATCGGCATCAACGTGGTGAGCGGCGAAAGTGGTGGTATTACGCAGCACATTCGCGCTTACACAATTGATAAGGGTGGTCGGCAGATTTCGTTCGTCGATACGCCGGGCCACGAAGCCTTTACCGCGATGCGTGCTCGTGGTGCGAACGTCACCGACATTGCCGTATTGGTTGTGGCTGCCGACGACGGCGTGATGCCACAAACCGAAGAAGCGATCAGCCATATCCGCGCGGCGGAAGTGCCGATTGTCGTCGCTTTGAATAAGACCGACCTTCCCGGCGTGGACATTAACCGGGCCATGCAAGGGCTTTCGACCAATGGCCTGCTGCCGAGTGAATGGGGCGGCGACGTCGAAGTTGTGAAAACCAGTGCGACGACCGGCGCGGGGATCGACGATTTGCTCGACACCTTGCTGACGGTCGCAGAACTGCATGAATACAAAGCCAATCCCAACCGCCCTGCCCTGGGAACCTGTTTGGAAGCTCAACAGGAAACGGGTCGCGGTATCGTGGCCAAGTTGATCGTGCAGAACGGTACGCTCCGCGTGGGCGACGTGCTGGTGTGCGGTCAGACTTTTGGCCGCGTCAAAGCGATGTACGACACACTCGATCCCCACAAGCGTTATGAAGAAGCCGGCCCGAGCGTTCCCGTGAACGTCACCGGCTTTGATGACGCCCCCGGGGCGGGCGACCATTTCTACGTGCTCGACGATATCGCCGATGCCCGCACGATCGCGGCGGCTCGCGCCGAAGAACAACGGACCATTGAATTGGGCGACGTCGCACAGCATGTGACGCTCGAAACCTTGTTTGATCGATTGGATAATGACAACGAAGTTCAAACGCTCAACATTATTTTGCGGGCCGACGTTCGCGGCTCGATTGAAGCGATTAAAAAAGAACTGACCAAGCTCGAGCATCCCGAAGTGAAGTTGCGGCTGCTGCAAGCGGCGGTCGGTGGCATTAGCGAAGCCGACATCACGCTGGCCGATGCTTCGGATGCGATCGTCGTGGGCTTTAATGTCGTTGCCGACGACCGGGCCCGTTCGATGGCCGATCAGCGGGGCGTACAGATCCGTCGTTATGACATCATTTACAAGATCGCCGAAGATATCAAAGCGGCCTTGGAAGGGATGCTCAAGCCCGAGGAACGCGAAGTCGATTTGGGTCGCGCTTTGGTGCAGCAGGTGTACAAGATCAGCCGCATCGGTGCGATCGCTGGTTGTCGCGTGCTTTCGGGAACGATTGCTCGCAACGCCCGGGCGCGAATTATTCGCGACAGCACGATCATCGGCGATTATGCCATCGACACGCTCAGGCGCGAGAAGGACGACGCTAAGGAAGTTCGCGAAGGCCTCGAGTGCGGCATCAAGCTGGCTGGTTACAACGATATCCGCGAAGGGGATTTGTTCGAAGTTTACAAAGTGGAAGAAGTGGGACGGACCTTCGACGAGTCTGTTGATTCCTAAGGACGACCATGACATCCAGACGCGTTCTCAAAGCCGCCGAAGCGATTCGCGAGGTGGTCAGCATGGCGATTCTCACCGATCTGCGGGATCCGCGGATTCAGGGTGTGACGGTAACGTTTGTCGAAGTTTCTCCGGATATGCGGGTTGCCAAGGTCCACGTATCGATCATGGGGAGCGACTCGACCCAAAAGCTATGCTTAAAAGGCCTGCAAAGCTCGGCCGGGTTCCTCCAGCAAAAGATCGCCAAGCGGATCGACACCCGTTACACGCCGGTGATTCGTTTCGAGCTGGACATGGGGGTCAAGAAATCGATCGCCATCGCCAAGATGCTCAACGAGATGCTGCCGGATGATGAGGCACCCCAGAACGAGGAGGATGACTCGGAATCGTCGGAGTTCGACGAATTGGCCGAGCAGTGGGCCGGCGAGGAGGATGATCAACAATCTTCCGGAGAAGATGAGGCGTCCGCTGAGGATGAGGAATCGCGCTAACAGATCACGCGAGCTAAGCCGCCAGGGGCATTGGTCTATTTGATTTCAATTTTTGATTTGAGAAATTCTTTCGATGGCAAGCAATAATCGCGCAGCTCTGATCAACAAGGTCATTAAGGTCGCTAAGAAGTATTACAAGCCCGTGGAAGCTCCGCGCGAGCGCAACGTGCTCGAACATCTTATCTTTGCTAGTTGCGTGGAGAATTCGCTGTACGAAGACGCCGACAAGGTGGTCGCGGCGCTCCAGACGGATTACTTCGATTGGAATGAAGTGCGGGTGTCGTCGATTCGCGAGCTGGCCGAAGTTATGAAGCCGCTCAACGATTCCGAAGATGCCGCCACGCGGGTGAAGCGCGTGTTGCAGAGCGTGTTTGAAACACAATACACGTTTGATCTTGAGCCGCTTAAAAAACAGAATCTTGGGGCGACAATCAAGCAGTTTGAAAAGTTCCACGGCACGACACCGTTCAGCATTGCTTATGTGACGCAGCACGGTTTGGGGGGGCATTCGATTCCCATCAACCAAGGTTTGCTTGAAGCGATGCGGGTGGTGGGGGTTGTCACCGACGCCGAAGCTGCCAAGGGGGGTGTGCCGGGCTTGGAACGAGCCGTGCCCAAAACCAAGGGTGCCGAGATCGGTTCGCTGCTCCACCAGCTGGGCGTTGAACTGCATCGCAGCCCGTTGGGCCCGACGATTCGCAAGATCTTGCTCGAGATCGATCCGGGCTGCAAAGATCGCTTGCCGAAGCGTCACGTGAAACCGGCCGCGGAAGAAGCCCCCGCACCGGCTCCTGAAGCCGCGAAGAAAGCGGACGCAAAGAAAACAGCAGCCACCGACGGCAAAAAGGTCGAAGCGAAAGCCGAACCCAAAAAGGCCGATGCCAAGAAAGCTGCTGCTCCTGCACCGGTGAAAAAGAAAACCGAAGCCAAAGCGGCTCCCGTGAAAAAGGCCGTGAAGAAAGTCCCCGCCAAGGCGGCGCCCGCGGCCACGAAGAAATCGCCGACCAAGAAATTGGCGAAGAAGAAGCCGAAGTAGTCTTACCTAGTCATTCCGAAGGAGCCTAGGCGACACAGGAATCTGGCTAGCAAACTCACACGGTTTCGATGCGAGTTGATACTGCAAACCAGATCCCTCGGGTCGTACAACTCCCCTCGGGATGACATCCATCTGAAACCTCCCGCAACATCCTGAATAAATTCTGCTATGGCTGGCCATTCCCATTGGGCGAACATCGCCCAAAAGAAATCAGTAATCGACAAAAAGCGTGGCAAGGTTTGGAGCAAGCTCTCCAAGGCCATCATCTTGGCTGCCAAAATGGGGGGCGGCGACCCGGCCACAAACTTACGCTTGCGCTACGCGATCAACGACGCCAAAGCGATCAGCATGCCTAAGGACAATATCGAACGGGCCATCAAAAAAGGCACGGGCGAATTGGAAGGTGGCAACCTCGACGAAATTCTGTACGAAGGTTACGGGCCAGGTGGCGTGGCTGTGCTGTGTGAAATTCTCACCGACAACCGCAACCGCACCGCTCCCGAGGTGCGCAAGATCTTCGAATATGCTGGCGGTAAATTAGGTGCAACTGGCTGCGTGGCCTGGATGTTCGACCGTAAAGGTTTGGTCATCATCGATAAGGCGCAGTCTGATGAAGAAAAGCTCATGGAGCTCGCCCTCGAAGCCGGCGCCGACGACGTAAAAACCTACGACGATAGCTACGAAGTGATCGCCGAACCCGACGTGTTTGGCGCGGTCTGCGAAGCTCTCGACACCGCGGGAATCGCCACCACCTCACGCGAAATCACGCGGATCCCCAAGGACACGGTCGACCTCGACGTCGACACGGCTCGCGCGGTCCTGAAGCTGATGGAAGGCCTCGACGAGCACGACGACGTGCAAACTGTTTCCGCGAATTTCAATATCCCCGACGAAGCGATGGCGGAGTTGGAAGGTTAACTACATTGGTCGCTTAAGCGACTAGTCCGCTATTCTTTACCGTGGTGTTCGACCTGGGGCCAGTATTTCTGGAAGTCGAACTCGGGGCTGTTGTCGAGATCGTGGCATTGCATGCACATCTCGACGACCTTGCCGGTGACTTGGGGCGGCGTCGCGCCGTTGACGTTGCCTTCGTTGGGTTGAATCTTAAGCCGCAAGGCAGCTCGCAGCGATTCTTTCTCGGCGTCTGTCACTTCTTCATCCCCACTCTCGGCGGCGACGTGCGAAGCGGCAGGGCCGTGACAATTTTCGCAGCCGTTGCCCACCATTAGCGGCGATTCCTTCATTCCCATGAAGCCCGACACATAGGGAAAGTATTCCTGTGGGTTCCAGCCCGTCACGTGGCAGCTCAAGCATTCGGGATCGTACTGCCGTGGCGGATCGAGCTTCACCAACGTTTCAGTCGCGTGGGCATGCGGAGTTTTCTCGAACACGGCCATCGCTTCAGTGTGGCAGTCGCCGCAGACCTGGCTACCGGCGAAGGAATCGTCGGGATGCTTCACGCCCATGAGTCCTAGACCGGCGAGTGTGGTCGTTTCCAATTCCTTTTGATAATCGATCAGAAGTTGCTGCATCTCGGGGGAATCCTCAAACCGATGATCGAGCGGCACGCGCTGATACTTGAACGGTTCTTGGGGATTGTCGTAGACGCCGATGACCGTGACGTACTGTCCTTTTCTGCCCGTCTCAATGATGTAGGGCTCGATGCCGGGAATCGCCTTTGCGCGATTGGGGGGCGTTTCGGCGCCGCCAGTGGTCCCCACGAAATTGAAAATTGGGAACTGCTTGGCCAGTGCGGCCGCTTCCTCAGGCGTGCCATGCACCAACAAAACTTTGAGATCGGTTCCCTCAAGCTCGGGCAAGACTGTTTCGATTGCCGCGACGGGATCGGAAATATCGAACTCGCCTGAAGCAGCAAGCTCTTTGCGATACTTCTCGCCCATCACCGCCGTAACGCCCACTTTCTTGCCGCCGGCTTCCACTATTGTGAACGGTTTGGTCATGCCATAGAAATCGATGTTCGCCGAGACGAGCGGATTGTCCTTTTGATCGATGTTGGCCAGCGCATACAAAATCGGATCGCTGGAAAGCTGCAAGTCTTTAGCACCCAAAGTAGCAGCATCGTAGCCCAAGTCGATCAATGCCTTGAGCGCGTAACCGTATTTGATGTTTTGCTGCGGCCCGGTGCGCTTGACGAGTCCGCCCATGTCGAGCGGCACGGGATTCCAACCATCGGCTTCCAGTTTCTTGAGCAACGTGTGCCGGCGTTTCAGCCCGCCGAGTTGGTTTTCCAGTCCCGCGCAACCGCAGGGTTCGATGTAGCCATCCATGTCGCCGGAAAAGACGAGCGTGAGTTGCGGCTTGGGCCAATCGACTAGGATCTCGCCGTTCTTCTGGATGGCATCGGCGATCTCGGCTTCGCGTTCCGCAGGCGTCTTGTACCCGCCCGTGTCGGCCGACCAAAGAACGCCCGAAAGCGCAAACATGAAGAGAAATGCGACGCCGAAGGGCCGCCTCGATCGAGATTGTTCCGCCTTGAACCGCATGGTTGGTCACTCAGTTGACAGTAAGTCGAATGTTCCGGTTTAAGGCCGAATCGTAGCCTTTTGGCCCCCAAACGGCCAGCGCAATTGCTGTCACCGCTAGAACTTAGCAATGATTCAAGCCCGAAAAGAACTCTGCTTATTCTACGGAAAACCGTACCAGCAGGCGAACTTCGGTCGTATCGGGATGGGTCGATTTCAACACGATCACGCCGTCGCCGTGGGGCGAGTCAGCCTCTTCGCCCGGGCGGGCCATGCGAACCATTGGTTTGGTGCCGACGGGAATCTCGATAGTCAGCGGATAGTGAACGAGTTGATCGCCCATTTTCTTGGGCTCGCCCAGCGAGACTTTGAGTTCCTCGGGGTCGACGCTAGCAACATCCAGCTTGGTCTCAGGGGCATGCTCGCCACGAATCGCAACGTTGAGCTGCAGCTTCTTCCCTTCCTTGCTCGACACAGGACCGACGCGCAAAACTCCCTGCTGCGGAGACCAACCGGGATGGAAGATGGAAATATCCCCCACCACATTGCCGGTCACGGGCAAAGTCAACTTCGACGCATTCTTGAGATTCGTTTCGAGCGTAAGCCACGTGAAGAACGGGCCGATCGATTTGCTGGCCGTATAAACGGCGGTAATCTTCACACCACTGCGGGCGGATTTGGGGAGCTCTTTGGCTTCCAGCGGCGTGACGGTCAATTGGATTTGTTTGGCGACAGCGGGATCGCTGAATTCGTACTTCGTCACCTGCACTTCGTCTTCGAGGTTGGAAACAAGATAGCTAACGGCTTCCTTGGTGCTATTTGTTTTGACAGTGTTGAACAACAGGTCGGGAGGCATGAGGGTGTTCGATTCCACGACGTCGCCTTCCACGACCAACTCAATTCGCGATTGATTGGGATCGTTAGTACTGAGCGTCGCACCGTGGCGGAACGGCCCCGGCGGGGTTTTGGCAGTCCACTCAAGTTCGACGTCGGTCTCTTCGCCGGGACCAATCTCGTTCTTCTGCAAATCTCCGACGGTGCATTTGCAAGTGGTCGTGAGGACTTCCACCTTGAGCGGCAGATCGCCCGCGTTGCGAATCTTGAACTTGTGCTTCATCGAGGTGCCACGCTCGATACGGTCGAAGTTGAATGTCGTTTCGGGAACGTGGGCTACCGGCCCCAATTTTGCTTCACTGGCAGGAGCAGGTTTGTCGGCTTCCGTGACAATCTTCGCGGGGAGTCGCGCTTCGATGTAGCCCAAGGCCGACCCCAAGCCGACGCCCACGATGGCGGAGAAGAGCACGATGCTAAGAAAAGGTTTCATGGAGATGCCGCGAATTCGGTGTAAGTTGAATTACTCTATTGTAGCGCGATCAAAACAAAAGCGTCAATAATTGACCACGAAGCCACAAAGGGCACAAAGAAGTTCTTGAAAGGGCCCTTTGTGTTCTTGGTAGCCTTTGTGGTTAATTGCTTTATGATTTAAGTAAGCGTCGGCTGCTTGTGAAGAATTCCTGAAAATCGGCGCGGCGGTAATCGGGATAGGTCCAGTCGAACGGCTGCCACTGTTTTGCGCGGTAGCTGAGCGTCACTTCGGCGTAGATGCCCTCGGCCAAATAGATTCGATGGGCGTGGTCCTTGGTCGAGGCCAGCACCAGTTTGGCAAGCGTCAAATAACCGGGATCGAGATTGAGCGGGCGCGGTTCGGGATGACACGCACCGGCAGCATATTCGACTTCCCAATCATTGGTGAGCCGCTTGATCGTCGCAAGCTGGCCGGGATCGATCGGCTGCGCGGGGATGACAAACTGCTTCTTCAAGTCGGTGCCCATCGTGGCGCTGTAATAGTCGGTTTCGGTGAAATCAAAGGCGGGGCTGACGGCACCGAGGGCACCGAACTCGGCGGAGATTTTTTCCTGGGCCCACTGAAGCGCGGCGTCATAACGCGAGCTGACGGCGATGAGGAGGAGCCCGGGATGAGGGGGGGAGATGGAGCCCATGGGAAAACCCGGAGGCAGGTGTGCCTCCGGCTAGAAAAAAAATAATCGGGTCCTAATACGCTTTGGCGAATACGCCGCGTTTGGTGCTTGGTGCGCCGGTGAAAATGCACTTGCCCGATTCTTCGGGGGCATCGAGTGGAACGCAACGGACTGTTACTTTCAGTTCCTTGAGTTTCGCCTCCATCGTCTCGCCGTCGACAAAGTGACAATACGCGAGCCCGCCGGGGGCGGTTTCAGCGAAGTATTCTTCGAACTCGGGGAGCGAATCAATCTTAGTCGTTACATCGGCACGGAGCTTGGCCGCGCGGTCGAAGAGATTGGTTTGAATTTCCGCTAAGCGGTGAGCCGCGGATGATATGAATTCGGCTCTCGGAATCGGCTCGCCTTTGCCTTCGGTGTCGCGGCGTTTCACCATCACTTTATTGTCGGCAATATCGCGCGGGCCGACTTCGACAATCAGTGGCACCCCCTTTTTGATCCATTGCCATTTCTTGTCGCCGCCGCGTAAGTCGCGGTTGTCGATGCGGACGCGCACGGGCTCGTTGTCGTAACTTTGAGCGGTGAGTTCGGTTTTTAGTTCTTCACAATATGGCAACACAACCGCGCGCTCTTCATCGTTGCGATATAAGGGCAGGATCACGACCTGTGCCGGTGCCAGCTTGGGAGGCAAAACCAACCCATCGTCGTCGGAGTGGGTCATGATTAACCCACCGATCAAACGGGTCGACACGCCCCAGCTCGTGGTCCAGGCGTATTCGAGTTCGCCCGCCTCGCTTTGGAATTTGATCTCCTGGGCCTTGGCAAAATTCTGGCCGAGGAAGTGGCTCGTCCCGGCCTGTAACGCTTTGCGATCTTGCATGAGGGCTTCGATGCTGTAAGTCGACACGGCTCCAGGGAAACGCTCGCCGGCGGTCTTCTCGCCTTTGATCACGGGCATCGCCATCACGCTCTCGGCGAACGTGGCATAGACGTCGAGCATCTGCCGCGTTTCGGCCTGTGCTTCTTCGGCCGTGGCGTGCACGGTGTGACCTTCTTGCCAAAGGAATTCGGTCGTCCGCAGGAACATCCGCGTGCGGAGTTCCCAACGGACCACGTTGGCCCATTGGTTGATGAGAATCGGCAAGTCGCGATACGACTGCACCCAGCGGGCGAAAGTCGCTCCGATGATTGTTTCGCTCGTGGGCCGCACGATCAGCGGCTCTTCGAGCTTGGCACTGGGGGCGGGTTGCAAGCCCCCCTTGCCATCTGGTTCGAGGCGATGATGTGTGACGACCGCGCATTCCTTGGCGAAGCCTTCAACGTGCTCGGCTTCCTTTTCCAAAAAGCTCATCGGAATGAAGAGCGGGAAGTAGGCGTTCTCGTGGCCGGTGGCTTTGAACATCGCGTCGAGGCGGCGTTGGATGTTTTCCCAAATCGCGTAGCCCCACGGTTTGATGACCATGCAGCCCCGCACGTCGGAGTTCTCGGCCAGATCGGCGGCTTTGACGACCTGTTGATACCATTCGGGATAGTTTTCGCTGCGGGTGGGCGTAATGGCGGTTTTGGCTGGCATGATGTGTCAGTGGTTCGTTGTCAGTGGTCAGTGGCTAGAATGTGATTTCGCATTCTAAGGGGCCGTCATTCTACGGTAATGGGTGGCCCGCGAAAATCGCACCGTTTTGGCCCCCAGCGAACCCCTCCGGAATCTGGTAGGATGGCAAACTTGAGAGGCGCGAATCGTTGCTGCGCGGCTACTAACACCAACCACTTATCACGGACAATCATGCCTTCGGTCGAACGTCGTTTTGTCAGCCAGCTTGGGCACAATGAATCTATCAGCCAAGTGTTTCTCGCGTCGGAGAAGCAGCTCCGGCCCAATCGCAACGGAAATCTGTATTTGCAGGTCGATTTGTCTGACCGCAGCGGCGCGGTGAATGCTCGGTTATGGAATGCAACCGAATCGGATTATAAGGCGTTCGAGAATGGCGACTTTGTTCACGTCGAAGGTGCGACGCAGCTCTTTCAAGGCAACATGCAGTTGATCGCCAATCGGATCCGCGTCGCGCGGCCGGATGAAGTTTATGAAGGGGATTTCATCACCCTGCAATCGGCCGACATCGACAAGATGCGCAAGCGGCTGATTGAAATCCTCAATGGCGTGCAATCGCCGCCACTCGCGCGGTTGGTGAAAGGTTATCTCAAAGACGAAGCCTTCATGGCCAAGTTCTGCCAAGCCCCCGCGGGGATGAAGAACCATCACGCCTACAAAGGGGGCTTGCTCGAGCATGTCCTTAGCTTGATGGAATTGATTCTGGTTGTCGCGCCGAAGTATCCGCAACTCTCGCAAGACAAACTCATCATGGGGGCGTTTCTGCACGACTCGGCCAAGGTCGAAGAACTCGCCTACGAACGCGACATCTCCTACACCGACGAGGGCCAACTGCTGGGCCACATGGTCATCGGCGTGACAATGCTCGACGACAAGGTGCGCACTATCGTGCAGCAAGATGGCCAGCCGTTTCCGGAGCGTTTGTTGATTGAGCTGAAGCACATGATTATCAGCCACCATGGCGAATACGAATATGGTAGCTCGAAATTACCCATGACGCTCGAAGCGATCGCGCTGCACATGCTTGATAATCTTGATGCCAAGGTGGCGAGCTTTTCGCAGTTGATGGCCGACTGCCCCAACGCGGATAGCAATTGGACACAGTATTTCAGCCAAATCGGGCGGAAGTTGTTCAAGCCGGAGAAGTGATTAACCACGAATCGAACGAATAGGATTTCGTCGTTCCGGGCACGAGTTTTGCTTTGTAAATGTCCCTGCGATGCGTTGCATCGCGGCAATTTTTTGACCTCTGGCCACCGAACTCTGACCTCTGTATCTCATGCAAGAATACGAAACCGCCATTCTCCGTTACGTGAACGACCCGAAATATCGGCCTGTGAAGCCGGCGGTGATGGCTAAGAAGCTGGGGCTCGAAGGGGATGATGTTTCGCGGTTTCGCCGCGTCGTGAAGAAGATGGTCAAGGCAGGGAAGCTCTCCTGGGGGCCAAGTCATCTCGTTTACACCGCCGAGAAAGGCCAAGCCACTGAAGTCCCCAATGACGACGAAACAAAGCCCGCCAAACACGTAGTAGGCACATTCCGCCGCGCGGATGCTGGGTTTGGTTTTTTGCGGCCCGAAGGAACTCCCGCGGGGTCGGGACGCGATGCCGATATTTTTATCCCTGCCAATGCGACGGGTGATGCGGCCAACGGCGACATTGTGCGGATTCGCTTGAGCAGCCGCGTCGGGCGGATGGGGAAAAGCGAAGGGCGCATCATCGACATCGTCGAGCGAGCGACCAACCGTTTCGTTGGCACGTATGCCGTGACGGCCGGCATGGGGGTCGTGCAGATCGATGGCAAGATTTTTTCGAGCCCCGTTTTCGTTGGAGATCCCGGCGCGAAGGGGGCTCAGCCCGACGACAAGGTTGTGGTCGAGATGGTCCGCTTTCCTTCGCATTTGCGCGACGGCGAAGGGGTCATCATTGAAATCCTCGGCAAGCGTGGCGAGCCGGGGGTCGATACGCTTTCGATCATTCGCGAATTCAATCTTCCTGGCGAGTTTAGCGACGCCACGCTCGAAGATGCCCGCGAACAGGCGGCGTTGTTTGACGAAACGAACCTCAAGAATCGGCAAGACATCACGGGCGAAACAGTGATCACGATCGATCCCGTGACGGCCCGCGATTTTGACGACGCGATCTCATTGGTCCAACAACCCAACGGCCACTGGCTGTTGGGGGTGCATATCGCCGACGTGTCGCACTTCGTGCGGACGAAGTCGCCGCTGGATCAAGAAGCCAAGGAACGCGCGACGAGCGTGTATTTGCCCGATCGTGTGATTCCGATGATCCCGGAAATTATCTCGAATAATTTGGCGAGCTTGCAGCCTGATCGTGTGCGGTATGCGATCACGGCGCGGATTGAATTCAGTCCCGAAGGGCAACGCATCCACACCGACGTGTTCAAAAGTGCGATCAAAAGCTGCCGGCGGTTCACCTACGAAGAAGTGGATGAGTTCCTGGCCGATCGGGCGGGTTGGAAGAAAAATCTCACCCCGGAAGTCCATGGCTTGCTGTCGTGGATGCACGAACTGGCGATGATCTTGCGCGATCGCCGCATGAAGCGGGGTTCGTTGGAACTCAACATGCCCGAGTTGGAAATCGACCTCGACACGCACGGCAACGTGGCAGGGGCGCATCTGGAGATCAACACCGAGAGCCACCAAATCATCGAAGAATTCATGCTCGCGGCCAACGAAGCGGTCGCCGAGATGCTCGCGGATAAGGGTGTACTGTTCTTGCGGCGTGTGCATGGTTCGCCCGAACCGCGCAAATTGAAATCGCTCACCGATTTTGTCAGCGAGCTGGGCTTTAAGACTGATAGCTTAGAAGACCGCTTTGCTTTGCAAGATTTGCTCAACAATGTGAAGGAAGATTCACGCGAGCATGCCGTGAACTACGCAGTGCTGCGGGCGATGCAACGGGCCGTCTACAGCCCCGAAGAAGAGGGCCACTATGCTCTGGCGAGCAAATGTTATTGCCACTTCACGTCTCCCATTCGTCGCTACCCTGATCTCACGATCCACCGCCTGATCGAACAGGTGAGCCAAGGCAAAACTCCCGATCAACATTTGATGGAACTCTTGGCACTGGGCGATCATTGCAGCGACCGCGAACAACGCGCGACCGAAGCGGAACGCGAACTCAACAAGGTGAAGCTGCTGTTGTATCTGCAAGACAAAGTCGGCATGCAGATGGATGGCATCATCACCGGGGTCGAAAATTTCGGCTTGTTCGTCATGGGGACGCATCTTCCCGCGGAAGGCTTTGTGCACATTACTTCGCTCACCGACGATTACTACAAATTTGACAAAGCGGGACACGTCATCAGCGGCTTCCGCTCGGGGAATACTTATCGGCTCGGCGACCCCGTGCGCGTGGCGGTGGCGGCAGTCGACGTCGAACGGCGAGAGCTCGATCTGCGACTGCTCGAAAAGATCGGCGGCGCGGAGGGAGGGCGGCAAGGCAAGCGTAAATTTAATCCCCAAGCACGGCAGCAAAAGCCTCGCAAGGGGGACCGAAAAACCGATGGCAAGGTCGGCCGCAAGCGCAAGAAGCGGTAGCATTTTTCTCGGCCGAAGTTAACTCTCAGCTTACTCTGCGGCTAAATCTCTGGCCCCTGGCACCGCGCGGGCAAACCGTTAGAATACGGCTTCTCGGCGTGCATCGGTTTGAACGGATTTGTCATGAGTAACAACGACCAACTGACTCACACTCCCCTGTTTGATTGGCACTCTGCGCATGGGGGGCGGATGGTCGAATTCGGTGGCTGGTCGATGCCCGTCCAATACACCGGCATCGTCGAAGAGCACCAAGCCACTCGCACTGCGGTCGGGATGTTCGACATCTCGCACATGGGCCGCGTGTTGATCGACGGCCCCGACGCGGCGAAGTATCTCGACAAGCTAATGACCCGCGCCGTGCTTGACATGCGGCCGCATCAGATTCGCTACTCGCTCGTGTGTAACGAGTCGGGCGGAATTCTCGATGACGTGCTCTGTTATCAAGTGACGCTCGCCAGCGGCAAGTCGTCGGGTTACGGCTTGGTGGTCAACGCCAGCAATCGGCCCAAGATGCTCGACTGGCTTGAAGCACACAAGTCGGGCTTCGATGTAACGCTTGAAGACATCACGACCACCTACGGCATGATTGCCGTGCAAGGCCCGCGGGCGATTGAAGTTCTCGATCCGCTATGCAGTTGCGAGTTGACTTCGCTCCGCTACTACACGGGCCAGGTGACCGACGTCTGCGGCGTGGAATCGTTCGTCAGCCGCACCGGTTACACGGGGGAGGATGGCTGCGAGATTGTCTGCCCCAGCGATAAGGTTGTCGAAATCTGGGAACAGGTCATGGCCGCGAGCGAACCTGTCGGTGGTCGTGCGGTTGGGTTGGGTGCCCGTGATACGCTGCGACTTGAAGCGGGCATGCCTCTGTATGGACATGAGCTGAGCGAAGAGATCAATCCGATCCAAGCGCGGCTTGATTTTGCAATCAACTTGCGCGAGCGCGACTTTATCGGGGCGGAGGCCTTGAGAGGTCTGCAACGTAACTCGACTCAGCCCGTGCGGGTCGGCATCCAGATGGAAGGCCGGCGAGTGGCTCGCGAAGGGGCCACCATTTTGCTTGGCAACCAAGAAGCGGGTCACGTCACGAGCGGCACGTTTTCGCCGACGTTTAACCATCCGATTGCGATGGCGTATGTCGCACCGCCCGCCGCAGCGGCGGGAACCCACTTGGCAGTCGACGTGCGTGGCCAGGAGCATCCGGCGACTGTGGTGCCGCTGCCGTTCTATGAGCGGGGAAGATAAATAAACGATTTATAAACGCTAAGCCGCAAGAGGCTTATTGAGTAGATGGAGAATTCAAAAGTGAAACCGGAAGATTTGCTTTACGCGAAAACCCATGAATGGGTCTCGATCGCAGAGGAAGGCGGCGCGAAATTCGCCACGTTGGGGATCTCGGCCTTTGCCGTTGAGGCGCTCACCGACTTGGTGTTCATTGATCTCCCCAAGGTTGGCAAGCAGGTTGAAGCCGAGCAGCCGTTCTGTGAAGTGGAATCGGTGAAGGCCGTGAGCGACATCTACTCGCCTGTCGACGGCGAAGTGGTGTCCGTGAACACCTCGCTGCCCGATTCGCTGGAAACGCTCAGCCGCGATCCGTACAACGCGGGCTGGATTGCTAAGATTAAGATCAGTGACGAAGCAGGACTGTCTAAGCTGCTCGACTTCGCTGCGTATGAGAAGCAGTGCAAGGAAGAGAATTAAAAGCGACAGTACCACCGACCCGCATAGAATACGAACACGCGAGGAAACCAGATTCCTCGAGTCGTAGAACTCCTTTCGGAATGACATGTGACTGTCATTTTCATAAATGCCATATCTTTATAACACGCCTGAAGATCAACAAGCGATGCTGGCCGCGATTGGGGCGAGCTCGATCGAGGAGCTCTTCGACACGATTCCCGCGGAATTGAAATTCGAGGGCGCGCTCCAGATCCCCCCTGCCCTGTCGGAAATGGAACTCGATCAGCACATGCGCGAGCTAGCGGGCAAGAATGCCTCGCCTGGCAACAAAGTTTGCTTCTTGGGGGGTGGCAGCTACGACCATTTCGTGCCCGCCGTGGTCGACGTAATCGGCTCGCGCAGCGAGTTTTACACGTCCTACACACCCTACCAAGCCGAGGCGAGCCAAGGCAACTTGCAGGTCATGTTCGAGTATCAATCGCTCATCACCGAGTTGACCGGCATGGATATCTCCAACGCCAGTCTCTACGACGGGGCCAGCTCAGCGGCGGACGCCGTGTTGATGTCGATCTCGCACACGGGCCGACATGGAAAAGTAATCGTTCCCGAGAGCCTGCATCCCGAATATCGCGCGACGATTGCCACGTATCTCGAGAACCTCCCGACGGAAGTCGTGACGATCAAAACTCCGGGTGGTGTAATCGATCCCGAAATCTTGGCTGAAGCGCTCGACGAAAACGTGGCGGCGGTGGTTTTGCAGCAGCCCAACTTCTTCGGCTGCGTGGAAGATGCCGACGCCGTGAGCAAGATCGTGAAAGAAGCCGGAGCGTTGTTGATCGCGGCGTTTGATCCGATCAGCCTTGGGATTCTCAAGCGTCCAGGGGACTATGGAGCCAGCATCGCGGTCGCCGAAGGTCACACGCTCGGCACGCCGATGTCGTATGGCGGGCCCTATTTGGGAATCCTGGCATGTGAAAAGAGCTTGGTGCGCCGCATGCCGGGCCGCATCGCGGGGCAGACGGTCGACCGCCGGGGCAACACGTGCTACGTCCTCACGATGCAAACTCGAGAGCAACATATCCGCCGTGAGAAGGCCACGAGCAATGTTTGCACGAATCAAGGTTTGTTCGCGCTACGGGCAACGGTGTATCTCGCGCAAATGGGCCCCCAAGGCCTGCGCGAGACGGCCAATCTTTGCTTGCAAAAGACCCGCTATGCTGCGGAACAACTTTGTCAGAATGAACGGTTCTCGCTCGCGTTTAACGAACCTACGTTCAAAGAGTTTGTGATCCGTGACGCCGATAATCGCGTCGATGAATTATTGAAGTTCGCCTTGGACTGCGGCTACATGGCCGGCGTGCCGTTGGGCCGTTGGTATCCCGAACTCGCGGACTGTTTCCTTGTGGCAGTGACCGAGAAGCGAACGAAGGCGGAAATTGATGGATTGGTGAAGACATTGGTTCAAGCTCCTACAAAACAAGCATCGACGGCGATGTCAACGAATTAATCACCACAAAGACACCAAGAACACTAAGCCCCGCTTCTTCGTGTCCTTTGTGCCTTCGTGGTAAAAAGTTCTAACTATGCGAAATACCCGCGATACGAAATTGTTGTGCGAACTCTCGAAGTCGGGCCGTCGTGCGGCGCGGTTGCCGGCGTGCGATGTGCCTGAGCAAGAGATTCATGATCTGCTGCCCGCTGAAGCGGTCGCAGCCAAGCCTCCGGCACTTCCAGAGCTTTCCGAGCCGCAGATTGTGCGGCATTTTGTGAATCTGTCGACGCTCAACATGTCGGTCGATACGCATTTCTATCCGCTGGGAAGTTGCACGATGAAGTACAACCCCAAGCGCAACGAACGGGCCGCGGCGATGAGCGGCATTGCCGATCTGCATCCCTATCAGCCCGAGGAAACTTTGCAGGGGATGCTTGCGCTGCTGTACGAGATGCAAGAATATCTGCAAGAAATTTCGGGGCTGGAAGCGTGCAGCCTGCAGCCGGCCGCGGGGGCCCACGGTGAGTACACAGCCCTTCTGGTGGCGGCGGCGTATTTCCGTGATCAGAATCAGCATCGCACGAAAGTGCTCGCGCCCGACAACGCCCATGGCACAAATCCCGCGAGTGCCGCGATGGCGGGCTACCAGTCGATTACGGTCAAGACCACTTCCGATGGCTTTGTCGACATGGCGGATCTCGCGACGAAGCTTGACGATGAAGTGGCCGTGATGATGATCACCAATCCGAGTACGCTCGGCTTGTTCGAACCAAACATGAAGGCGATTGCCGACGCGGTTCACAAAGTCGGTGGGCTGATTTATCTCGACGGTGCGAACATGAACGCGATCCTCGGGATCTCGCGTCCTGGCGATTTTGGCGCCGACATGCAGCACTACAATCCGCACAAGACCTTTAGCGGTCCCCACGGCGGCGGTGGCCCTGGCGCTGGACCGATTTGTGTGACGAAGAAATTGGGCCCCTATCTACCCGCACCGATCGTGCGCAAAGATGGCGAGCGCTACTGGTTGGATTTCGATATGCCCAAGTCGATTGGCCAGGTCCGCTCCTTCTTTGGCAACGTGGGGGTGTTGGTGCGGGCTTACTGCTACATCCGCACACACGGCCCCGATGGGTTGCGTTCCGTCTCTGAAAACGCTGTGCTCAACGCCAACTACTTGCTGAGCCGCGTGAAGCATATCGTGCCCGTGCCACAGGGGAACCGCTGCATGCACGAGTTCGTCGCGTCGGCCACGAACTTGAAAAAGGAAAAAGGGATCACGGCGATGGACGTGGCCAAGCGGTTGTTGGATTACGGCTTCCACGCACCGACGGTTTACTTCCCGCTCACCGTCCCCGAGGCGATGATGTGCGAACCGACCGAATCGGAGAGCAAGGAAACGCTCGACGCCTTCGCGGAAGTGCTGTTCCGCATCACGGGCGAGGACCCTCAATTGCTACACGATGCGCCGCACACGACGGCGGTGAGTCGTCCCGACGAAGTTCGCGCGGCACGCCAACCGGTGCTGACTTGGGCGGCGCTTGCTCAGTAGTTTCAGAATTATTGAATCACTAAGGCACAAAGGGCACTAAGAAAAGTCTTATCTGTCTTTCTTTGTGTACTTAGTGGCTTTGTGGTTAATTCCAATTTTGAACAATTCCAAGTTTCCATTTCCGTGCCGCCTCATTGTTGACCCGCCGCAAAGCGGCGCGTGGAATATGGCGGTCGATGAAGCGCTGTTAAAAGAAGCGGCGACTGACGGCACCGCAAGCTTGCGTTTCTACGAGTGGAATGAACCGACCCTATCGCTCGGTTATTTCCAGAAATACGCAGATCGAGAGCAGCATCCCGCGAGCATGAATGTGGCCGTTGTCAGGCGGCAAAGTGGCGGCGGGGCAATTCTGCACGATCACGAATTGACATACAGCTTGGCACTGCCAGCGACGCATCCGCTCTCGGCCGATGCACAAAGTCTGTACAACGCTGTGCATGAGCTGCTCTTTGCGGTATTGCGCAATTCGCTTCCAAAAAGCTGTCCCGCTTCAACCCTGCGCAAGGTCGAGAAAACGGGGATTAGTAAAAATCTGCCAGAACCATTTCTGTGCTTTTTACGGCGTTCCCCAGGAGATTTGATCGCTCAACCGACAAATGCAACGGGTGATTACAAAATCGTAGGGAGTGCCCAACGCCGCAGTCGTGGAGCCGTGCTGCAGCATGGAAGCATTTTGCTTTCACGCTCGGAGCATGGTCCCGAACTTGCAGGTCTGAATGATGTGTGCGATACTAGGTTAGTTACAGCTTATCTAGCGAGTGAACTGATCACGCAGCTTCCACAAGCCATCGGTGTTGAATTCGGTGAGCGAAACCTCTCCGGTCAATGTCGCGCGTGGGCCGTCACTCTGCACGATGAAAAGTATGGAAATCGGCTTTGGACTGAAAAGCGGTGAACGCTGTCCAGCTTCGAGACCGATGAAAGCGGTAGGTCATCCTAAAGCTTCTCACTGAGACTGAGTTGCGTTAGCGGATGCCCACCACCCCTCCACGGAGGGGTTATACAGCATCTTGCACTTACTAGAATTCCAAAAGAACAAGTCGAGGAAATTAGGCTTGTTCCCAAGTTCGTGATATTCTGCGGTTATGAGGAGGTCCCGGGGGGGATGTCGCCTTGTCCGCGAATCACGCCGTAGTTGCGGTGCGAATTCGTGCCATGGTGCCACCATGCCCTGAACTTACGGGGCCCTGCCCTGGCTGGGTTGATTTCGATTGGATCAACGTAGTCGAGGCGACCTTCTCAGAGCACGCGCTATTTTTTGACAATGGCTGGCAGCGCCATGGATGTAATTCTCAAAGTCACAAAAGGGTCCAAAATTGGAGCCAAGATCGCCGTCAAGAAAGAAGAATTCTTGATCGGTCGCAGCCCCGAGTGCCACCTCTGCGCCGGGAGCACATCGATTAGCCGTAAGCATTGCGCAATCCGGCGCGACGGCACGAAAGTGACGATCGAAGATCTTGGCAGCCGCAACGGCACCGTCGTCAACGGCGAGAAAATCAGCGGGGTGACCGAACTCCATTCTGGCGACGATATTGTCATCGGTTCGCTCGGCTTCATGCTGACGATCTCCACGGGACTCGCCAACGAAAAGAAGCCAGAAGTGAAAACCGTCGCAGAAGCGGTGGAACGGACCGCGGCCAAGAGCAGTGGGCCCATTGGGGTAGAAGACATTTCTGGTTGGCTCATCGACACCGATAAACCGAGAGGTTCCTTCTCCGATACGCAAACGATCAAGCTTGATGACACGAAGGCGAGCGAACTGCGCGAAGCGGTGAAGAAGCTCGAAGAGGCAGCCACCGTGGATGTCCATGAGGACGAACTTGAAGATGACGGTGCCGCTGATAAGTCCAAGATCAAAAAAGAGCCTGGTAAGCTTCCGCCGCAGCTTAAGCAGCCCGCCACCAAGGATAGCCGCGAAGCGGCCGTTGAGGCGCTGCGTACTTGGAATCGGCGGCGGTAGGCCGCTTGATCTCTGTGGCTTCCTGGATCGCGTTGCGATCCGGCTGGAGAACCGCTGTTTTCCTTGGTCGTGCCTCTGCGATAGAATATTTTAGCGGCTTAGTGGCCCGTTCCTGCCAACTCACCCCACCGATGAATTGATCATGGCTTCACGGATTCCACCGGAACAATTCCCCGATAAGCAACAGGCGCAAGAAAAGCCCCGCGCGGGACTTTTGGGCTTGGCGTTCGACGCCGAAGATGGCCACAAGCGGATCACACGCGGGCCGAACTTCTTTTTGGCTGGTGGCTCACAAGAGACGCACGGCCAAATGCAAGAGACTGCCATCAAGATCAACGAGCACTTGGCTCGCAAGGGGAAGGATCTCGCCGAGGTGTCGGTCAAAGAGCTGCGCGACATCGTTGCGGACGTGGTGAAGTAAAAATGTAGACCCTGCGACTCGTTGCGTCGCAGCTATTGAGTTGTCTATTTTCAATAAAACAACGGCTTCAAATAATAAAGCGGGGCACTTGCGTACCCCGCTTCATTCGATTGCGGATATCTTAATCGACCTGAGGTCGTAATTTCTTATTCTTCGTCGAAGCTGAATTCGGCTTCTTCGTCGATCGTCTCTTCGGTCATCTCCACCACGCTGTCGGTCACTTCAGGGCGAATCGTGGCGATCTCGGCGGGGGTGAGCTTCACATAGCCCAGGCCGCGGATGACTTCCAAGACTTCGCTGCACGTGGGGAACATCCGGCCGCTTGTGCGTTTGTATTCGTCCATGGCGTTCATGAAGCCCACCTCTTCGTCGGAGTAATCGCGTTCGCACGTCGTGGGATCAATCTGCCGACGGCGTTGAACCTTGGTGCGGCGTTCGAGCTTGGGGGCGGCGGGATTCTCGCTCTCTTCACGGCGTCCATTCCGGCGGCGGTCGATGATCACTTCCTCGTCACCGGCGACTTCTTCGCTGGTGGTCTTGCCGGTCTTGGCCAAACGTCCCTTGGGCGAAGGAACTTGCTTACCGGTCTTGGTGGCATTGTTCTTCTTGCTGGAAGTGGTGGTCGCTGTGGCTTTCTTAACCGCCATGGGGAGGGCTCCTTGGTTGGACAGATTGCAGGTGGAATACGGCGATCTCGTGGTGAGATGCTAGCAATCTTCGGAATAGCGACTGGGCAAAATGGATGGGCCACGAAAAATAACCGATTTCAGTAAAGATTCCGGTTGGTGCGGATTGTCCGGTTTAGCGAGAGTTTTTGGCTGTGCCAGCAAATGGCTCGCTCGGGTGGCCGCAAAGTCGCGCCAGCCGCCATTTGGGTTGCGTTCGACGGCCAGTATTGCTATTTTTCCCGCCCAGAACGGCCGATTCGTGCAGCCGTTTCTTCCGGCAAAACCTTATCGCTCGAAGTTCCCCAGGAACGCGCAAGACGTGCGGCAGCCACCATGCACCCATCCTTTTCCACCAAAGTTCTGTTCACCGGGCTTTGTGCGTTCGCGCTCGGAGTGCAAGTTGGTTGTAACGGCTTTACGTCGCAATCGCTCAACGCCGAGGGTGTGCGGCTCTATCAAAACGGCAACTATCAACAAGCCGCTGAGACGTTCCAGAAAGCGATCGCGAGCAACCCTAGCTCGGCGAGTGCTTACTACAATCTGGCTTCGGCGATGCACAAGAACGGCAAGCTCTACAATCGGCCCGCCGATTTGCAACAAGCCGAGCAGTTGTACAACCAGTGCCTCGATTACGATCCCAACTGCACGGAATGTTATCGGGGGCTCGCGGTACTGTTGGCTGAAACGGGTCGGCAGGATGCGTCGTACCGCTTGCTCGAAGGCTGGGCCTCGCGCAATCCACAGAGTCCGGAACCACGCATCGAGCTGGCGCGGTTGTATGAAGAGTCGAACAACACACAGCAAGCCGCCGTCAGTTTGGAGCAGGCGATCACGATCGATCCCCACAACAGCCGCGCTTTGACGGCTCTGGGCCGGCTGCGAGAATCGACCGGCGACACGCAACAAGCGCTCGCTAATTATCAACGCTCGCTGGCGATCAATCGCTTTCAGCCCGCAATCGAAACCCGCGTCGCCTCGCTCCAGGCGAGCCAAGGGGTGACGGGGGCTCCGCCGGTGGTGACGCCGCCCGATGGCACGCGGACGGTGCAGCAGTCGAAATCGACAGTGCGGTATTAAGGGAAATGACAGAATGACGAATGACAGAACTAATTCTTTCGTCATTGGGTATTTCGTCATTCGTCCTTAGTCAGCCATCATTCCTACTTCCGAGCCGTTCCAACTCCGCGGATGTTTCAACCAGCGCATCATGCTGTTTCATTTCCGCTGCCCAATGCTGAGCGCGTTCTGCCACGCTAGGAGTTGAGAGCAACTTGCTGAGCACACGGGTGAGATTTGGCCCTGTGAATTTTTTGGGGGGTAGCACATCGGCTACGCCCAGGCGCTGTAATCGCGCAGCGTTGTCGAGTTGGTCGTAGGCCATCGGCATGATGATCTGCGGCACGCCGCCGGCCAGACCTTGCCCGCAGGAGCCGATGCCGCCGTGATGCACGAACGCCGACGCGTGGGGCAAGAGTTGGCTGAATGGCACGAACGAAAAGTGAACAACGCCCGGCGGCAGTTGCTGGGGTATCTGGTTCGCATAGCGTGAAAGCAAAATCCCGCGCTGATTCAAATTTTGGCAAGCTTCCACGGCGGCGGCGAAGAACCAATCGGCATCGGTCTTGGCCGAGCCGGGGGTGAACACAATGGGAGGCGTTCCGGCTTGCAAGAATTCGGTGACGGGCGCGGGAAGTTCGACCACCGCTTCATCCCAGAGCGGGAAGCCCGTGACGCGGGTGTTGGGAGGCCAATCGGGTTGCGGCGGGCCGAACCACGCGGGAAATAAGCCGAGCACCATTTGCGGGGAGAAATACCACTCGTGCATAACACGACTCACGAGTGGCAAATCCAAATCTCGGCGGAGCGAGTTAATCTCACCTGCCAATAAGTAATCGACGACTTTATCGGCGAGCCAAAATTGCAATCGGCGAAACCATTTCGGCAGCCACGGATACATCAGCATAAAAAACATCTGCGGCGACTCGTGAAAACTTCGTAGGGCCACCGGCGCGAAGTGGATGCTCGCCATCGGCGTGCCGTGCTTCTCGTGATAGATGCGGCTGGCGAAATCGAGGCAGTGCGCTGCGAGCACCGTGTTCCCTGGTTCGACGTTCACTTCGATGAGGTTATACAAATTGCGAAGTGTGCGCGCCATCAAACCCATAATGAGCCGCGGCCCGCGCGTCGGATTCCACAAATCGGGATGGTGGGCCAGTTTGTGATATTCCTCGGCCGTCCCCAGGGGCAAGCATTCCATCCCCATCGATTCGACAAGCTGCTGGAAATGGGGATTGGTGATAATGACCGCGCGATGCCCCCGCGCTTGGAGTGTCGCGCCCAATCCAACCATCGGATGGACGTCGCCGTAACTTCCGAGGGCGGTGATGAGGAACTTCATGTTGGTATTCAATTCCGTGATTAAGCAAGAACGCTAAGCCGCGAGCGGCATGGTTTAAAGCATCGTCGCAATGCGGACACCTGCTCACAAGGGGGCAAATCAGCGTTGCGGCTCGCCATCGTGGAGTCAACAATAAGGAAAAGCAGCCTGCCCGCCGGAACGCGAGATAACCCCCATGGCCGATCCTGACGACGAAGACGATGACTACGAGTTGGAACTCGAAGACGTCGACGAGGAAGTGTTGGAGCATGCCCGGGTGCGTGCCACGCGGCAAGTGGAAGAAACCGAAGCCCGAGCCGCGCGGCTGGAAACCTTCGACGTTCCCACCGAAGCCGAGGCAATTGGGCTCGACGACCTCAAGAGCTTTCGATTCACGACCTGGCATCTGTTGGTCGCGACGGCTTTGGTCGCCGTATTCATGTCGGTCATCAAATTGGGGGGTGGCTGCAACGGCATTTTCATCGCCGGATTGATGACCTTGGCGGCGGGTTGGTGGTACGTCTTGCGTAAAGAACGCAGCGAGCGTTTAGCACGCGAACGGCGGCGACTGGAAATTGAAGCCCGTCTGGAACAATCTCGCAAAAAAGAAACTGTCGTGACTGAGCGGATGGCCGGTTTGGAACCCGACGAAGAAGAGTTGGTTCCTACAAAGCCGGCATTGAGTTTTTCGTTCTCGCTCAAGCAGATCATGGGCACGTTCGCCGTCGCTGCGGTTGTGTTGACGATTGCCACCTTGTTTGGTCCGAACACTGCTTCGTTGATTCTGGGTGTCGTCGCTGTGTTGGGACTGGCAATTCAAGTGATCGGCATTGAACTGCCGGGCATTCTCGTGTTCGGTTGGTGGATATTGATGCTCATGTACGTGGCCATGAGTCTCTGGGCCATCTTTAACTCCACCGGCGGGCCATAACGCTTTTTATGCCACACGCTTGTAGCTTCGTTTTATGCAGCGATGCACAACCCGGTTGTTCCGAAACTCGCGCGCCCGGCACAACACGCACGGCATCGCAACCATCGCTCCGCAACCTGGACAGCGCTGGGGATGCGAAAAGCCTTTAGCTGATCCTTCTTGCAATTCGCGGCCATGGTGCCCCCGCTTACCCGAGGCAATGTTGTGCACCGTGCCGCGGCTTACTTGAAGCTGCGCGGCGATCTGTCGCTGCGACAATTCTCCTAACGCGAGCAACTGCCGGATTTCGTCGACCACGGCTAGTGGCAACATGGCGGCACCTCCCGGTATTTCCAGGTTGCGGGCGACAAGGCATCGACATCCTCCTCGGGCCAGAAATCGCCATACTCGGGCTGCGGATCGCGTTCGTCGTCATCAGCCAGGAAGGCATCCCAGGGATCTTCCAACCAAGGTTCAGGCTCTTCGGCAAAGCAAAAAGTGTGGCGCATGGGTGTTCGTCCTCGAACGAAAAGGAGTGTTAGCGGACGAACAAAAAACTAGCATAAATTGGTGGCCAAAAATATACATTTGTACACTAATTTTATGTATGGTTTTTGCGCAAGGATTTTGGCCATTTTTGCCTGGATTTGGCCACCAGAAGAGGTTATGCGAAACCGCCGCTTAGCGATTTGCTTCGGCGGATTCGAGCAATTCGTAGAGCTGGTTTTCGCTGCGGTTCAGCTCGTCGAGCAGTGGTGGGGTGAGTTGCGAATAGACTTCCGCGGCTTCGCGTTCGTGGCCGAGCTGTTTGAGACAGAGATATTCCGCTGCGAGCGTGAACGCTTTGAGCGAATCGTTTTCGCCCGCTTGCTCTTTGAGTTGTAGCAAAATGGGTATAGCACGGTCGTAACCGGCTTGCTCCTGAGAGACGAGCAAGAAGTGCCGGACCAAGCCTTGCTGGGCCAGTTGCTTGTAGAATGGGTCTTCGTTGGGAAAATTTTCCCACACGGCTCGCCACGCCGGTTCGCTGTCGACCATCTTGGCGTGGAACAATTGCGCGCCGACGGTTTCGCGCTTGGGAATCGGCGAGGTGCGTGAACCACGGAGCAGAAATTGCTGCCGCTGAGTGACTAAACCCAATAAGCCGCCGAACACGATGGCCGCGAGCAAGAGCCCAATCGTTTTGAGACGACTCCAACCGGCGGATTGCAAGCGAGATTCTTCCCGCATCAGCTTCCCGAGCTCCGCGCTGGCTTCGCTGCGCGAATCGCTGGTGGCAATCCATTCGACGAGCGACCATTCCTCAGGCCCCACGGCCCAGCCAGATTGAGAAGCCTGAACGGCTAGTTCTTTGAGTTCGGTGAGCAACTGCGACGGAGAGGCGTAGCGATCGGTCGGTTGCTTGGCCATCATGCGATGCACGATGTCGATTAATCGCTCGGACAACCCTTCACGCACGCTGCCAAGCGCACGCGGCGCTTTATTGAGATGCTGCACGGCAATCGCCAGGGCCGTTTCGCCCGTGTGCGGCGGTTCGCCAGCCAGTAGGTGGTAGCTTGTCACGCCGAGCGAATAGATATCGCTCCGTGCATCGACGGGGCGGCCTTCGATTTGCTCGGGACTCATGTAAAGCGGGGTCCCCATCGCGACGCCCACCTGCGTGAGCGTTTTGTTGTCGACGGAAAGGACCCGCGCGAGTCCGAAGTCGGCTACTTTCACCGAGCCGGTGGTGCTGAACAGGATGTTGGCGGGCTTGATGTCGCGGTGAACGATGCCGACTTCCGCCGCTTTGCAGAGGGCTAACGCGACTTGCCGAAGAATGTCGAGCACCACGCCCTGGTCGAGGGCCCCTTTGTGAGCGAGGATTTCGTCGAGACTTTTGCCGGCCACAAATTCCTGCGCGATAAAATGGATTCCGTCGGCGTGCCCCACTTCGTAAATCTGCACGATGTTGGGATGCACGAGCGAAGCCGCGGCGCGGGCTTCATTGTGGAAGCGCTCGATGTAGCTGGGATCGTGTGCAAGTTGAGCATGCAGCACTTTGAGCGCGACTTGCCGGCCTAGCGATCTTTGCTCGGCCAGATAGACGTCGGCCATCCCCCCCGAACCGAGCCGCCGGAGAACCAAATAGCCGCCGACTTGGCGGCCGGTGAGATTCTCGCTGGGAACGGCAACTCCACTCATCGCGTTCTCTGGCCGCTCACGGTTAAGTTGCTCTGGATTCTAAACTGCATCTATCGAGGGATGCCAACACCTTTGAGCACGCGCTCGGTGGCCTCGGATTTGTTGAGCACATAATAATGGATTCCCGGCACGTCCGCGGCGACGAGCTCGGCGGTTTGTCTCATGGCGAATTCTACGCCGACTTCAAACTGCCCTTCCGAGCCATCTTCGTGTTTCGACAGATCGGCCAGGAACTTTGCCGGAAGTTTCGCTCCGCAGAGCGACGTGATGCGTTGAATTTGCGCGCCATTGGTCACGGGAAGCAGACCGGGAACGATGGGAATTTTGATCCCCAAGGAGACGCAGCGATCGCGAAAACTAAAAAAGTCGGCGTTGTCGTAGAACAACTGCGTGATCACAACGTCGGCCCCCGCGTCGACCTTGTTCATCAAGTTTGCGAGATCTTGTTCTGGGCTGGGGGCTTCCACGTGTGTTTCGGGATAGCCAGCCACGGCGATTCCCATGTCGGAAAATTCTTTGCGAATAAATTCCACAAGCTGGTTCGCATAGGAAAAGCCACCGTCCACCGCCGTAAAGGCGGTTTCCCCTTTGGGGGGGTCACCACGCAAAGCCACGACATTGTTCACACCAAGGATCCGCGCGCGTTCGAGATAGGAGTGCAATTGATCGACCGTACTGCCGACACAGGTAAGATGTGTGGCCACGGGGATATCGTATTGCTTGCGCACGGAAGAGATGACTTCCAACGTGCGATTCTGGGTCGAGCCCCCCGCCCCATAGGTGCAGGTCATGTAGCTCGGCTTGAACGTGGCAAGGCGATCGAGATGAACCTGTAGCCCCAGCACCCCCGCCTCGGTCTTAGGGGGGAACAATTCAAAGGAGAGGCCGAACTTGTCGGGACCGTAAGCCTGGGCAATCGTCGTCAACAGTGTTATCTCCCAATCGGTGGTAATATAGAGCGGTTGTTACTGTAAATTGTGCGGCGGTGATTCGCAATGAATGACTTCCTCTGCGGGAATCCTTCCGTCGGTTACTCGCAAATAATCTCACGCACAGGACTTACAGCTTGACTGTTTCTCCCAGCTCCACAGGGACTTCGCCAAACATCCGGGTGTTGTCAGTTCTCCGGAACGAACGTTTCCTGCTGGCAATCCGTGCGAGAATAATATAGGCTAATTGGCATACCTGCGGCATCCGATAAACTAGCATTCTTTGCCATTCCCACCTTGCAAGCAACCGTAGTTTCTTCCGCTTGAACACACAGAAATTTGCCTTTCTCTTGCGGTGATTGATTGCCGCGGTGAAATTTGAGCCTAACCCTCCCACCGATCCGTTATAATCCAGCAGACTTGAAACAGGCATTTTTTGCCGGTTGTTCACGCTTGATGGGCATTTGCTAAGATAAGCCAAACAGAACGATTACGCGGGGCGCAGGCAAGCGTCACGCCGATTGGATTTTTCGCACGTCCGATCCCAAGATTTTAGCGGCAACTTTTTGGGGACCCTTAGAGAAAGCGACCCTTATGAGCCAAACCGAGATCCCCGGCAGCAGTGTAGCCAAGCCCCCACGCGACAGTTGGACCGAAATCACACCTCAAGCTCTTTACGACAAGTTGGTGACGCTGTCGCGCAACTTGTGGTGGAGCTGGCATCCTGAGGTGGTCGCGTTGTTCCGCGATTTGGATCCCGTCCGTTGGCGGCAATTGGATCACAATCCGGTGGCCCTTTTGTCGGAGATGACTCCCGAGCAAGTGGCCCAACGCGCGAGCGAAATGGTGCTCTACACGCGCATTAATCAAGCGCACCGCCGCATGAAGGATTATCTCGGAAATACTCAAAGCACTTGGGGCGCTCGCGAGGCGGGCGTGTTGGGTTCGATGCCGGTTGCCTACTTTTCGGCAGAGTTCGGCATTCACGAATCCGTGCCGATTTACTCCGGCGGCTTGGGTGTGCTTTCCGGCGACCATATCAAAAGCGCGAGCGGCCTGGGCGTGCCCCTGGTGGCTATTGGTTTGTTTTACGACCAAGGCTATTTCAAGCAACATCTCGATGCCGAGGGCTGGCAACAGGAAGAATACCTCGACACCAAAGTTGAGAACCTCGCGATGGAGCCAGCCCGCGATAAGAGCGGCAAGCCGATCACCATTTCGATCGACACATTGGACGGGCAATTGCTCGCTAAGGTGTGGTTGATGCGCGTAGGCCGCGTGCCGCTGTATCTTCTCGACTGCGACGTCGAAGGCAATCGCCCGGAAGATCGCGAACTGACGAGCCGGCTCTATGGTGGCGACGTGCGCACCCGCATTCGCCAAGAATTGGTCCTCGGGGTCGGAGGTGTTAAAGCCTTACGAGCGCTTGATATTTTCCCAGGCGTGTATCACTTGAACGAAGGCCACAGCGCGTTCGCTCCGCTGGAAGTCATTCGCGAGCGGATGAGCGACGACGGCCTGTCGTTCGACGATGCCCTGCGCGACGTGGCCCAGCACACGGTGTTCACCACCCACACGCCGGTCCCCGCGGGTCACGACCGCTTTGAAGGCAAACTGGTCGAAGAGCATTTGGGCCCACTTCGCCAGCAACTTGGCATTTCCTATGAACAACTGATGGGCCTCGGCCGCGTCGAGCCGCAGAACGAAAACGAATTGTTCTGCATGACGGTCATCGGTCTGAAGCTTTCTCGGCGTGCCAATGCCGTGAGCTCGCTGCATGGTTATGTGTCGCGGCGGATGTGGTCGCACCTGTGGCCCTGGCGGGTCGAGGAAGAAATTCCGATCGGCCATATCACCAACGGTGTCCACGTGCCGAGTTGGCTCGCACATCCGATGCAGATGCTTTACGACAAGTATCTCGACTCCGATTGGCAACAACGGATGGGCGATGCCAAGACCTGGCAGAAAGTTTACTCAATCGACCCGGGCGAGTTGTGGGAAACGCACAACGCGCTCAAGAGTCGCTTGCTGGAATTCGTCCGTCGTCGTGTGAGCCGTCAATGCCGCCGTCGCAACGAAGATGAAGCGTCCGTCGAAGCGGCTCGCATGGTGCTCGACCCGAGCGCGCTAACGATTGGCTTCGCGCGGCGATTTGCCACTTACAAGCGTGCCGATTTGTTTCTGAGAAACCTCGATTTTTTCATGGAGTTGCTCGACGACGTGAATCATCCGATTCAATTCGTGTTCGCCGGCAAGGCCCACCCCGCCGACGAGCCGGGTAAAAAGTTGATTCAAGGAATTGCCAACTTGCGCCTCGATCCGCGCTTTGCAGGCAAGATCGTCTTCGTGGAAGATTACGATATCAACGTCGGTCGGCATCTGACCCAAGGGGTCGACGTGTGGCTGAACAATCCTCGGCGTCCTTTGGAAGCCTCGGGTACAAGCGGTCAGAAGGTCGTGCTCAACGGCGGCTTGAATTGCTCGATTCTCGATGGTTGGTGGGCGGAAGCCTTCAACGGTATGAATGGCTTTGCCATCGGCCACGGCATGCAGCACCGCGATACGGCGATTGCCGATCAACGCGATGCCGAAGACTTGATGCGCGTGCTCAAAGAAGAAGTGATTCCGCTCTTCTACGACCGCGATACCGACGGCTTGCCCAAGGCGTGGATTCACCGGATGACCAATTCGATCGCGACCCTGGCCGCACGGTTCAGCGCCCATCGCATGGTGATGGACTACGTGAAGCACGCCTATTTGGTGGCCGCAGGTGGGTTGAGCTCCGACATGAACATGCGGTAGTTGGCAACCCTTTCGAAAAGCTTAATTTTTGATATCAACCACTGCCTGCAGCGTGCTGTCAGGCAGTGGTTGATATTTTTGATTGGTGGTAAACTGACACCATGTCGCCCTATGCCACAATCGCGTTCATAAGATATCTTTATGGTCCGCTTACACTCTTGGGCGGACTGATTCTAATTGCAGGGGTGTGCCTGAAAATCTATCGCACTGCCAACAAAAAAGCTTACCCATCGCAGCCCAAATGGGGTGAGCCGGAGTTGCTTGCCGTTATCGGCTTTTTCATCTTTGCACTTACCGATATCGCCGCCAATTTCTTAAACTCCAACCCATTCATAGCACAGTAACGGTAACCGCCCTGCGTGGCTAGTTCGTGGTCAATCGGATAGAATGAAGGTTCGTAGCCAAGAACTTCTGCTATGAATCCGTAAACGATTGCCAACCATGCCCGCCAAGATCACCTCACCGGACCACCCTGCCCTCGCCGAGTTGTGCGAGCAGCTGGCGACCCATGCGCGCGAAACCGATCTCACGGGGGATTGGCCTGCCGAGCAATTGCGGCTCTGTGGTGAGTACGGCGTGTTCGAATGGTTTCTCGAACCGGAGTGGGGTGGCCAGCGCTGGGATCAAGAAGACATCGTCCGCGGCTATTTGGAATTGAGTCGGGCATGTCTCACCACGACGTTCATTATCACGCAGCGCTCGGGGGCCTGCCGGCGGATCGCTACCTGCGACAACGAAGCACTCAAAGAACTTTTGCTTCCCGATCTGGCTTCAGGTAAGAGCTTTGCCACGGTGGGTATCTCGCATCTCACCACCAGCCGACAACATGTGAAGACTCCTGTGTTGCGAGCGGAACGTGTCGACGGCGGATTTGTCTTCGACGGCTATAGCCCTTGGGTGACCGGCGCGCCGCACGCCGCGCATGTCGTGACGGGAGCCACGATGATGGAAAACGGTGCCGCCACGGCCGAACAAGTTTTGGTCGCGCTCCCGACGGAGTTGCAGGGCGTCTCAGTGCCGTGTCCCGCGCAATTGATTGGGGTCTCGGCGAGTGACACGGGCGAAGTTCGCTGCGGGCAAGTTTTTGTCGAAGATCGCTGGCTGATTGCCGGGCCCGTGGAGAACGTGATGTCGCTTGGCTCGGGAGCTGGCACCGGCGGCCATCAAACCTCGACCCTAGCGTTGGGACTTTCGCGGGCTGCGCTTGATTACATAGCCACAGAATCGAGTAAACGGACGGGGCTGGCCGAGCCACTGGACGCACTTGAAGACGATTATCAAGAAGCACATGACATGCTGATGTCGGTCGTGCGGGGCGAAACAAGTTGCTCGCCGGAAACGTTGCGTCAACGGGCCAATAGCTTGGTGCTGCGGTCGACTCAAGCCGCGCTCGTTACAGCCAAAGGGGCGGGCTACGTGCAAGGCCATCCCGTTGGCCGTTGGTGCCGCGAGGCGTTATTCTTTTTGGTCTGGAGTTGCCCTCAACCGGTGGTTTCCGCCAATCTGTGTGAATTGGCAGGCATTGCGAACTAATTTTCTCGGCGGATCAATTTTTATGGCGGCAGAAGACCCGATTGTTGTTTGGCACGAACAAAGCGTTTCCCGCGCGGATCGCGAAGCACTCAATGGCCATCGCGGCTGCGTGGTGTGGTTCACCGGGCTGAGCGGCTGCGGCAAAAGCACGATCGCCAACGTCGTTGATAAGCTGCTGTGGGACCGCAAGGTGCGCAGTTATTTGCTCGATGGCGATAACGTGCGTCACGGCCTGAATGCCACGCCCGATATGCTAGCAAAGCGCTACGGCGAAGAATTCGGCAAACGGTTTGGCTTGGGCTTTTCGCAACAAGACCGCGAAGAGAATATCCGCCGCGTGGGTGCCGTGGCTGGGCTGCTCGCCAACGCTGGTCTCATCACGCTCACTGCGTTCGTGAGCCCCTTTCGTGGCGATCGCGATTCGGTGCGAGCCAGTTTGCCTGCAGGAGATTTCATTGAAGTATTTGTCGATGCTTCGCTGGAAACGTGCGAAGCTCGCGATCCCAAAGGACTTTATAAGAAAGCTCGCGCGGGGGAAATCGCTAACTTCACCGGTATCAGCTCTCCTTACGAAGCCCCTGAAAAACCTGAGGTAGTGCTTGATTCCAACACGCTCGCACCACCCGAACTTGCTCAGCAGGTCATCGATCGCTTGGTTGAACTCGGCAAGATCAGCTAGCGTCCTGCTAGTGATTTGAATCACTCAATTGCGGCAAACTTTCACGCTAGCGCTGTTGTTCATGTTGACCGCGCAATGCCAGGAGGATTAGATTGCGCATGCGTGGGAGGCGCTCGCCCACACACTTTTCACGGAGGGACGAGGATGAAAGCTTTAGTCCGTCGCGGCCCAGCAAGCGAATTGGCGAACCGACTCACCCTGTTGGAAGTCGAGGCCAGCTACGCGGCGGGAATCTCTTCGCTCCAGAATTCGCACGAACATCTGCGGTCGGAGTTGATCGGGCAAGAAACGGCCCAACGCGTGCGCGAGGAACTCGAATCGCAATTACCGGGACGAGTACGCCAACTCCGCGTGTCAGCGACCGACAAATTCGTGATTCTTGCTGGCTCGTGCGGTTCGTATTACACGAAACAACTCGCACAGCACGTGGCGATGGAATTGCTTGACGACGAACGGCTGGTCAACAACATCGTAGTCTTGCCGGCAAAGTGAACGACTCGCCCTGGCAAAGCATTCTCGCAGGCCAAAATTTGGCGGAATCTAAGACTCTCTTCGAGATTCCTGCGAAACCTGTCGCTATAATGTCCTGAAAACTGCTGCAATATCCAGCACGCTTGTCAGTTCGATCAGTCTTTTTCCCTATTTCTATGCGACATCACTTACCACGTATTTCCAGCGGCAATGGCCGTGCCCTTACTTTCGAAACTCTCGAAGAGCGACTTCCGCTGGATGCCTCGGACCTTCGGCTTACGGAGCTCGTTGCGTCGAATGACAACGGCCTGCAAGACTATGACGGCTCGTCATCCGATTGGGTTGAAATATACAACAGTGGGACTACATCCGTTGACCTCGCGGGCCTCTATCTCACGGACAATAGCAACAACAAAACGAAATGGCAGTTTCCTGCAGGCAGCGGCTCAATCGCTTCCGGAGGTTACAAGATCGTTTTTGCTTCCAGCAAGAACACCATCAAACCTAATGGCGAAGTGCATACAAGTTTCAGTCTCAGTGCCGACGGCGAGTATCTCGGGATAATCGCAGCCAATGGTACGACGGTGATTGATCAGTTTTCGCCTGAGTTTCCGCAACAGTACGAAGATATCTCCTACGGCGTGGCGATGGTGCCGACGGGCATGACAACGACCATCCTGGCTACTGGTGCTCAATCAAAATCCTGGGTGCCGAATAGCAGCATTTACGATGCGACTTGGACAAGCCGAACATTCAATGACTCGACGTTTACGATCGTAGGCCCCACTGGTGTGGGTTATGAACAAAATCCGGGCGATGCCGTGAACTTCACGGCCGAGATTGGCCGTACGATCCCTACTGGAACAACGTCGGTCTATACCCGCGTCAACTTCAACCCTTCGACACTCGCCGGAATCGATCAACTCACATTACGTATGCGTTACGATGACGGGTTCGTCGCGTATATCAACGGCGTGCGCATTGCTGAAGGATTTGCTCCTGAAGTGGCCCAATGGAATTCGGTGGCCACGGGACAACGAGATGATTCACTCGCAGAGCAGTTTGTGGATTTTGACGTCAGCACAGTAATACCCTATCTAGTCACGGGTCAAAACGTCCTTGCGATCCACGGGATGAACACGGCAAGCTCATCTTCCGACATGCTGATTTCGCCGATACTCGTGGCTTCGGCTGCTCAAATCACAACGCCAACCGACGCTGGTTATTTTGAGATTTCGACTCCTGGCTACGGTAATGGCGACACCAACTTCGCGGGATACGCCGCGGATCCGGTAATGAGCATCCCCCGCGGGTTTTATAGTTCGCCACAGTCGGTAACTATCACGACGGCGACGCCTGGTGCGATCATCGTCTACACCACGAATGGGTCAGCTCCCACGGTGAATGCGAATCTGGGAATCACCAACGGCACGCTTTATACGGGACCGATCAACGTCTCCGGCACCACAGTCCTGCGTGCCAGCGCCTTCAAGCTCGATTACCGACCTTCATTCGTTACGGCCAACAGTTATCTGTTCGTCAACGACATCATCAATCAATCTCCGAGCGGACAGACACCGCCAGGCGGGTGGGCCAACAATGGCTTAAACGGTCAGGAAATGAATTATGGGATCGACCCAGAAGTTATTTCTTTCTACGGCGCGCAAGCCGTGAAAGATGCGCTCACATCCATCCCTTCGATTTCGATCTCGACCGACGTGGCGAATTTGTTCGATGCGACTACGGGTATCTATGTTAACGCACTCAATCGGGGCCGTCCCTGGGAACGACCCGCATCGGTGGAATTGATCGATCCCGACGGTTCGGAAGCGGGCTTTATGGTCAACGCCGGACTTCGTATTCGAGGTGGCTATAGTCGAAACGACTTCAATCCGAAGCATGGATTCCGTTTGTATTTTCGGGGTGAATATGGGGCGGGGCATCTTGAGTATCCGCTGTTCGGTGATGAAGGCGCTGAAGAATTTGACGTCATCGATTTGCGAACCGAGCAAAACTACTCCTGGTCGTCGGAAGGAAACACTCAAAATTCATTCGTTCGCGAAGTATTTGCCCGTGATCTGATGCGAGACTTGGGTCAGGAGTATACCCGAAGTCGGTACTATCACCTGTATTTGGACGGCGTTTACTGGGGAATCTATCAAACTCAGGAGCGCGTTGAGGAGTACTATGGAGAGACCTATTTTGGAGGTAACGAGCTCGATTACGACGTCGTGAAAGCTGGCCTTGGAGACGTGGGAGGGACCGAACTTTCAGCCGGTAACGATCAGGCTTGGCAGCAGCTGTTCAACTATGGTGAAGCAATCGCCGCCAATATCAATACCAACGCAAACTTGTATTGGACGATGCAAGGTCTAAACCCCGACGGGACTCGCAATCCCAGCCTGCCAGTACTCTTAGACGTCGATAACCTGATCACCTTTATGTCGATCGTCATCTTCACAGGCGGATATGACTCGGGCATCTCGCAGTTTTTGGGCAATAACTTGGCCAACAACTGGTTTGGGATCTACAACCGCGAAACAGCCGACCGAGGTTTTCAGTTCTATGTTCATGACAATGAACATTCGCTGGGAGCCGGCAGTCCCCTCCATTCAACGGCCAACATGGACCGCACGGGTCCGTTCAACAACGGCAACCAGAGCAATTATTCGCAGTTTAATCCGCAATATCTCCACCAAGATTTATTACAGCATCCTGAATACAAACAGAAATTTATCGACCATGCCCAGAAAGAGTATTTCAACGGCGGTGCATTGACGGTCGAGAATAACATCGCACGACTATTGGACCGTAAGAATCAGGTCGATCCAGCAATCATAGCTGAGTCCGCGCGTTGGGGTGATGCCCAAGTGTCGACTCCACTCAAGAAGGCTGACTGGCAAAACGAGATTAATTGGCTTACTAATACCTACTTTCCCTATAGAAACAACGTCGTTCTTAATCAACTTCGTACCGATGGTTTGTTTACGTCGTTCAATGCCCCCAGTTACAGCCAACATGGCGGCGAAGTTCCTATGGGATATAGTTTGACGATGACCGCATCGGCGGGAACGATCTACTTCACCACCGATGGGGTGACTGACCCACGACTCATTGGAGGAGCGCCCAATCCTGCGGCTTCGATTTATACCGGGGCAGTATCGCTTAGCGGCGAAGTCACCGTCAAAGCTCGCTTGCGCACGTCAACCGGCGCATGGTCGGGATTAGTCGAGGCAACTTTCAGTGTCGCCAGCTTGCCAGGAGATTTTGATTCCGATGGAGACGTCGACGGTCGTGACTTCCTGAGGTGGCAACGTGGCGATTCAACAACTCCCCATAGCAGCAGTGATCTTACCGAATGGCAATCCAGTTATGGAATTGGCCTATTCACGGCTGCAGAAAGTGCTGAAACCCTGACTTTTAGCGACCAGACTTGGGAGACCTTTTCGCTCCCACTCGCGTATCCTAAGCAAGACGAGAATCGAGTCCAAGCACTCGCAGAAGATTCTTCGGCGATACAATCGACTCAATCCCGCAGAGATTTTGAGTGGAATGGGACTCTCTTCAATCGTTCCAATGCAGAAGATTTTTCATTCCTATCTTCGGCTGAGGATGTTAATTACGAGCTAACCGAGTTCGACTTGGTTTTTGATGAATGGGAAAGTCTTATGGAAACATCCATTCTCACCGCTACTTAAATTGCATCCCGCAGAATTTGTTCGGAAGTCTGGCGCAGACGTTGTTCGAGAATCTCTTGGCCAGCCAGAAACCCAATCTCAATCCCCACGGCCCAGAGCGGAATGCTTCCCACCGTCGGCACGCGTAGCTTGACGAGATCTTTGCGCGTGCAAACCACGATGTCGGCTTGTTGGCTCCATTGGCTCAAGGAGGTGACGTCGTCGCGGGTGTAGTTGTGGTGATCGGGGAACTCAAGCCAGGCCACGACTTCACAACCCAACGTCCCGACCGTGTGCCGAAAACCGGTGGGATTGCCGATTCCACAGAACGCCGCAACTCGCTTGCCGGACAAAATATTGGTGTCGACCTGTTGACCTGCGCTATTTAGGAGTGCGGCCACGCGATGTTCCACTTCGCACCAAGTGGCTTGAGGGGCAAGTTTCGCCACACGCTGTCGGATCTTTTCCCGTTCGCTGGGAGCGAGCATGTCGGCTCGACTGAGAACAACAGCGTCGGCTCTCGCTAAGCCGGCAAGCGGCTCGCGCAATGTTCCGCGGGGGAATACGTGCTCGAACCCGAACGGTTCCGTGGCGTCGAGCAGCACAATGTCCAAGTCCCGTTGCAACCGACGATGCTGAAAGCCGTCGTCGAGCAAGATGATTTGCATCTCGAGTTCTTCAACCGCCACTTGGGCCGCGGCCACTCGGTCGGGGTTCTGCACGTGGGGCACATCCGGCAGCGCGAGTTCCAATTCCAACGCTTCATCGTTGTAACCCCCTGCCTCAGCGCCATACCCACGGCTGACGATGGCCACACGAATGTCGTCGGCACGTAAGTGACGGGCGATCCACTCGACAAACGGTGTCTTGCCCGTTCCCCCCAGTGTGAGATTCCCGACGCTCACTACTGGCACGCCCGCATTGTGAGTTTCCGCCTTACCGCTGGCGTAGCGACGGTTGCGGTAACGCATCGCCAACGTGTACGGCACTTCGGCGATGCGCAGGGCAGTCCGCATGGCAATGGCCTTGGCACCCGTGCGTCGACCGCTCACAAGCTCGCGAAATTCAGTGGGAGAGAGCATGCATCCTTCTCTAAAAATTGAGTTAGGCCGCATTTTCCGGAAAATTGGGCTGGTTCACTACCCCAGCTTCCCTGAAAAACTCGGCCGGTGACCTGACCAACGCGGCGGGACTTCTATAATGGAGGCATGGCCAGCGTCATTCAACCACCGCCCTCTCCTCCCCCATTCGTCACCGGTCCACGGGCCGAAGAGTTGTTGGTCGACGAGCAAATCCGGCAAACACGCCGGACACTCAAGTTTGTCGACTTCTGCTCGGGGATGCTCACGCTCGTCATCGGCGTGATGTTGTATCTGCTCGTCATGTCGGTGCTTGAACATTGGGTGATCCCCGGCGGCTGGAACGGTCCGACCCGTTTGATCCTGTTTTGTGTGATGGTCGCCGGGATCGGGTGGTACAGTTGGCGAACCTTTTGGCCGTTGTTTTCACGGCCCATCAATCCCGCCTACGCCGCGCAGCTCATTGAGCGGAACACGCCCTCGCTCAAAAACAGTTTGCTGAATTTCTTGCTGCTGCGGAGTCGTCGGCAACAGCTTTCTCAAAAAGTTTATCAAGCCATCGAACAGCAAGCGGCTCAACGTCTGTCAGAAGTTTCGCTCGACACGGTCGTCGACCGCACGGCGCTGTTGCGGCTCGGTTATGTGCTCGTGGCAGTAGTAGCGATTTGTGCGCTCTATCGCGTGTTCTCGCCGAAGAATCTTACTTCGTCGATGGAACGGGTTTTGATGCCGTGGTCGAACACCGCAGCCCCTAGCCGGGTGGAGATTCTCGAAGTCACGCCGGGCAACACAGAAATCGCACGCGGCGAGCATTTGGAAATTACTGCCAAGCTGCAAGGGCTCCGCCATGATGAAGCTGTTCGGGTTTATTACTCCACCCTCGATAAGCAGGCCGTGGATCGCAATGTGCTACTCAGTGCGTCGGAGGGGGGGTCGCAATTTCGTGGCTTGATTCCCGATCGGTTCTCGACCGGCGAAAACAGCGGCGTGCAACAAGATCTTGAGTATTGGATCGAAGCGGGTGACGCCAAATCGCAAAAGTATAAGGTCACGGTCTTTGCGCGACCGACGTTGGTGGTTGAGAAAATCCGCTATCAGTATCCCTCCTACACCGACCTATCTCCTCGGGAAGTGGAAGGAACGGGCGACGTGAGCGCGCTCGAAGGGACGAAGGTGACGGTCTACGCGCTCGCCAATCAGGACATCGCCACGGCCAACGTCGATTTCAACGCCGATGGGCGAAACGATCTGCCGATGTCGTCTAAAGGAGATAAGGCGAACGCACAGTTCACGCTTTCGCTAAAAGAAGACCGCCGCACTCCGGAATACGACAGCTACACGTTGCAATACAAGACAACAAAAGGCCGCACGAGCACGCTGCCGCCGAAATACAATATCGCCGTCACGCCCGATCACTCACCGGAAGTTCGCATCCTGGCTCCCGCGAATGATGAAGGTCAACTCGTCGAGCAACTCGACGTGCCGGTGGATATGCCCTTCACGGTGGAGGTCGAAGCCCGCGATCCCGACTTCATGCTGTCCAACGTCGTCATTTTGGGCGAAGTTGAGGGGCAACAAGTTATGAGCCGTGATCTGCTCAAGCAAGAACACTCGGGCAAGTTTGTCGGTCGCATGACCGCCACTCCGCAAGAATTCAATCTCAAGCCGGGCGACATCGTGGAGTATTGGGCGACGGCGATCGACAATCGGCAACCCGAGCCCAACATCGCGAAGACGGATAAATTAAAAATTCGCGTGCTGGGTCGGCCCGACTTCGGGCAACAAGGACAAGGCGAGCAACAGGGCGAAGGCCAATCCGGCGAGCAAGGTGAAGCGGGCGAGAGTGGCGAAGGAGAAAGCGGCGAACAAGGGGAAGGCCAAGCGGGCGGTGGCGCCGGTGAAGGGGGTGAAGAGCAAGAAGGCGAAGGTGAGGCCGGCCAACAAGGGGGTGAAGGAGAATCCCAGGGCGAACAAGAAGGCCAAGCCGGACAAGGAGGCGGATCGAACGAAGGTGAAAACTCCGATTCGCAAGAATCTCAAGGTGCCGGTGGCAATTCGTCTTCATCGGGCGGTGAGAACCAAGGCTCTGATCAACAAGAAGGCCAGCAACAAGGTGACTCGCAATCCTCCGAGGGAGAAAGTGGCGGCGAAAACCAAGGCGGTGAGCAACAAGGTGATCCTAACGGCCAAGGGGGCGATCAATCTCAAGGCCAAAGTGGCGAACAAGGAAAAGTTTCTGCCGAAGGAGATAGTGATGGTGAAGCTTTTGAGCGCATGAGCGAACACTTTGCCGAGCAGAATCAAAAGTCTCAAGGCGAGGGACAATCCTCCGACGGCGAATCTCCCGAGGAAAGCGGTTCGACCGATCCAGCCCAAGCGAGTGAAAACCAAAACAAATCCGAACAGAATGACGCGGGCAACGAGACGCAATCCCGCGAAGGTGACGGTCAAGGTTCACCCGAAGAACAGCAGCAAAGCGGCGGCAAGGAAGGTCAAAACCAAGATCAGGGAATCGACGGTAACCAAGAAGGTGAAAAATCAGAAGGTTCGGGCGCTGAAGGACAGCCCAGCGAACAACGTGAACAGCAACGCAGCGATGCCGAACAAGGAGACGAAGGCGAGAAGCAAGAAGCCCCCGGCGGGAAAATGTCGACAGAGCAAGGTGAGCAAGGAGCAGGGAACAATCCTGGTGACAACGAAGGCTCGATGGACACCGACAACGGGCGGAAGTCACGCGACAAGAGTGACGAAGGCAAGCCCGATGCGGAAATGAACGATCAAGAAGCCCCCGGCCAAGCCAACAGCCAACAGGAATCGGATTCTTCTGGTGCGAATGGTGGAGACCAATCGGGCGGCGGTCAAGAGGGAGCTGGCCAGCAGGCCGATGCGGAAGGAACTGGTACGGCCGGCGAGAATACTGCGGCGGATGACGGTGGTGGACAAGCCGCCGAACAAGGCGCAGGTGAGACGTCATCAAATCCCGGCCAGCAGTCCGAGGCGGATAGCCCCACGGGCGAATCGAGTGAAGAAAACAAACCGGGCCAAGGAAGCAAGGAGTCGAACGAGCAAGGGGGCAACCAGCCCGGCGGCGAGCAAAGTCAAAGCGGTCCCGGCCAAGATGGCGAGCAGCCTCCTGAAGGTGAACCCACTAATAATCAAAACCCTCAAGAGGGCCAGAACAATTCACAAACGACGGGTGCCCCTGGTGGTGGAATCCCCAGCGGCGGCGGCACAGGTAGCAACGAAATGGCTCCACCCCCGAATAGCGACACGGAACCAGGCGACGCGGCGAATCTCGATTACGCGAAAAAGCAAACCGATTTGGTGCTGGATCGTTTGGATGATCAACTCAAGAAAAAAGAGGTCGACAAAGACCTGCTCGACAAGCTTGGTTGGACCGAAGAAGAATTGCGCGAGTTTGTCGAACGCTGGAAAAACCTCAAGGCCGGAGCCGAGGCCAATCCCAACGAAGAAACGCAGCAGGAACTCGATAAGGCCCTGCGCAGCTTGGGATTGAATCCCGATCGCCGGACCGGTTTTAAATCGCAGGCAATCAAAGAAAAGTTGCGTGAACTGCAAGACTCCTATCGGGGACGTACACCCATAGAATATGCCGATCAGGTACGGGCTTATATGAAAGGGACGGCAACCGTCCCCGAGGAAAAGCAAGACTGACGCCTGCTGGCGTTCAAACCATCGTTCGATCACAATGAGTCGATGACACCGCTTATTCCTCGCTATCTTGTTGCTTTCAATCCCAAGCGGATTCCGCATCATTTCGTCGATGTTTTAGTGATCGGCGGGGGGATTGCCGGGATGCGGGCCACCATGGCCATCGATCCGCGGCTATCGACGTTGGTCGTTACCAAAGATCGCTTGAGCGAATCCAACAGCACGTATGCTCAAGGGGGCATTGCGGGTGTACTGGCCCCCGAGGATCGCTTCGAAGATCACGTTGCCGACACGCTCACAGCGGGTGCCGATCTATGCGATCGCGAGATTGTCGAAATGGTGGTCCGTGAAGCGCCGGGGCACATTCGCGAACTCATAGAATGGGGCACCGTATTCGATCAAGAAGAGGATGGCGATCTGTTGCTCGGCCGCGAAGGAGGGCATAGCCATCACCGTATCGTGCATGCCCTGGGCGACGCCACTGGTAAGGAAATCATGCGGGCGATGATCACCCGCGCGCGCGATGTCCTCAAAGCGCAAATCTGGCCCGATACCTTCACAATTGATTTGCTAACACACGAAGGCCGTTGTCGCGGAGCGCTTGTTTGGAATAAAGATCATGGCCGCACGTTTGTCTGGGCTAAGCAAACGATTCTTTGCACAGGGGGTGTGGGGCAGATTTACCGTGAAACCACGAACCCACCCGTCGCCACGGGTGATGGTCACGCGATTGCTTATCGTGCGGGTGCGGAACTACGCGATATGGAATTCATGCAGTTCCATCCGACCGTGCTGTACATCGCAGGCAGCAGTCGAACTTTGATCACAGAAGCGATCCGTGGCGAAGGAGCCATCCTCGTCGATGCGAACGGCGAGCGCTTCATGCCGAGCTATGACCCCCGCGCGGAATTAGCTCCCCGCGACATTGTGAGTCAGTCCATTGCCGACCGCATGAGCGAGACACACCACCCGTGTGTTTATCTGGATTTGAGTCCGCTCGACCCGGCGCATGCGCTCAAGCGGTTCCCCGGCATCGCCAAAAGCTGCGCGGAATTCGGCATCGATATCACGCGCGATCGCATTCCCGTTCGGCCTGGCGCGCATTACATGATCGGCGGCGTGACGGTGGACAGCAATGGCCAGACGACGCTTCCCGGGTTGCTGGCTTCTGGCGAAGTTACCAGCAGCGGACTACACGGCGCGAATCGATTGGCGTCCAACAGTTTGCTCGAAGGTTTGGTCTATGGAGCCCGCGCCGGCAATGCCGCGTCAACGGCAGCACTCGAAATGGCCGATTCCTATCAAGCACTTCCACTGGAAAATTTGAGTCTCGAACCAAGCGGTGAACCGCTAGATCTCTTGGACATTCGCAACTCGCTCAAAAGTCTTATGTGGCGGGCCGTAGGCGTAATTCGCGACGGCAAGCAACTGACCGAGGCGGCCAAGACAGTCGATCAGTGGTGTCACTACGCGCTTTCACGGCAGTTCGCTGAGCCGGAGGGGTGGGAACTCCAAAACATGCTCACCGTGGCCCGGGTGATGATCCAATCGGCGCTCGCACGCGAGGAATCGCGGGGTGTGCATTTGCGGAGCGATTTTCCGGAATCTGGCGGCGCGGCTTGGCGGCGTCATCTTGCCGTCATAAGTACAAAGGCCTGATTTCTCGCTTTTTTCTGAGCGCGACGAACCCTCAGTCTGCTCCGCCCGTAGCGTCGGTAGAGGGGTTCGGTATGGACAGATCGCCTGCTGACGGGTTAACTTCTACGTTTCTTGCGGCGAGGCGGGACTCCCTACGGGCCAACGCGGCTCGTGCCGCAAGTGCCTGTCCTGATGAGACTTGGTGTTGGCGGGCCTAGCTCGACTAGCCACCTGAACGTTTCATTCCTGTAACCTGGGCGCTGGACACTCGTCCGGCTGATGCCTTCCTTAGACAACACGCGTTACGATTTGCTTTCCTAACACTGTAAGCGTCACCACGAATCGTGAGATCTCGATGACAGATACATTAGCAACGCCCGCTTCCTCCGGTGCGGCCCTGGCGGCCGAGCCGATGATCGAGGCCCTGGGCCTATCAAAATTCTATGGCAGCTTTGCCGCGTCGCGCGACGTGACATTCGCGATCAACAAGGGTGAAGTCGCCGCGTTCCTCGGACCCAACGGTGCGGGCAAAAGCACGACCATGAAGCTGCTCACCGGATATTTGGCACCCTCGGAAGGGGTTGCCAAGATTGCCGGCTACAACATGGCCACCGACCGGCTGAAGGGAGCCCAGCATTTGGGTTATCTCCCGGAAAATGGTCCGCTTTATCCCGACATGACGCCCCGCAGTTTGCTCACGTTTTTTGGTGAGATTCGCGGCATGAGCCCCAGCTTGCTGGAACAACGCATTGCGACGGTGATCAAGACCTGCCGACTCGAAGCTGTGATCGGCAAACCGATCGACAAGTTGTCGAAAGGTTATCGCCAGCGCGTCGGCATGGCCCAGGCAATCCTGCACGATCCCGACGTGTTGATTCTCGACGAACCAACTGCGGGCCTCGATCCCAATCAGATTCGCGAAGTACGCAAGATGATCCGCGAGTTGGGCCAAACCAAAACGATTTTGCTTTCGACGCACATCCTGCAAGAAGTCGAAGCGATGTGCAATCGCGTGGTCTTCATCAACGAAGGCCGCCTGGTGTTCGATGGCACGCCGCACGATTTAGCTCGCGAAGAGCGCAACCTCGACGAAAAATTCCACGCTCTCACGAGCGCCGTATAAGACCACTCGTTTATGAATTGTCAAACCAACAGCTTTTAAGTGAGTGAACAGGAAACCGACCGTTATGCAATGGCACGTTCTTAAATCGATTTTCAAACGCGATTTTGTGAGCTACTTTTCCAATCCCACGGGCTATGCGTTTATTTGCGTGTTCGTCGTGCTCAGCTCGCTGGCCACGTTCTGGCCGCCAGAGTTCTTCTCGGGCAACTTGGCGAACCTCGATCAGCTGAGCCGTTGGCTGCCATTCATCATGCTGGTATTCATTCCGGCGATCACGATGAGCATCTGGGCGGAAGAACGTCGGCAAGGGACCGATGAATTGCTGCTCACCTCACCGGCGAGCGATTTGGACGTCGTGCTCGGTAAATATCTAGCCGGTGTGGCAATCTTCACGGTGTCGCTGCTGTTCTCGGCATTCTCAATCTTTTTGGTGTTCAAGTGGGGACTGGGCGACCCCGACGGCGGCTTGTTTATTAGCACCTATATCGGCTACTGGTTCATTGGCTTGGCGATGATTGCCATCGGCATGGTAGCTTCGTTTTTGACGCACAATTTGACGGTTGGTTTTATCCTGGGCACTTTGTTCAACATGCCGCTCGCGATGTTCGGTGTGGCCGATTGGTTCATCAAGAATCCGGCAGTTGCCCAAACCGTGCGGCAATGGAGCGCGCTCGAGCGTTTCCGCGACTTCGAGCGCGGCGTCATCAGCCTCGGCGGCATCACGTACTTTGTGATGCTCACCGTGGTGATGCTTTATATTTGCATGGTGTTGATCGGTCGCCGGCACTGGAGTTCGCAGGAAGAAGGCAATTCTCAGGTCAGTCACTACATCGTCCGCGCGATTGCCCTGCTGGCCGTGGCGATTGGGGTGACGCAAATCGCGAACAATCGCAATTCGGTACGCGCCGATATCAGTAGCGCTCAATTGAGTTCGCTTTCGGACGATACGTTGACGCTCCTTGAAAAGCTGCGTGATGATCCCGATGCGAAGACGATTTACATCGACACATATGTGAGCCCACAGGTCCCCACTGAATACGCCCCCTACAAAATCAACTTGCTCTCCACGCTGGCCGAATTGCAAGCTTTGAGCAACAACAAGATTCGCGTTACTGAGCATGTGGTCGAAAACTACGGCCCCGAAGCGGTGCATGCCGAGCAAACCTACGGCATCACGCCCCGCGACGTGATTGTAACCAACGGCCGGGAACGGACTCAGGAATCGATCTTTCTGGGTGCGGCGATCACCTCCGGCCTGGGGAAAGTGGTGATTCCGTTTTTCGACAAAGGCATTCCCGTTGAATATGAATTGGTGCGTTCGATTTCGACCGTCACCCAAGAAAAAATGCTCAAGTTGGGCATCATCGACACGGGCATTCCCTTCTTGAATCCGTCGGCAGACCGCGGGCGCGAGTGGCCGTTGATTACCGAATTGCGGAAGCAATACGACGTCGACGATCGCGGCATCGATTTGACTCAACCGCTCAAAGGTAAGTACGACGTCCTGCTAGCGATTCAACCGTCGATGTTGGGGCCCGAGCAGATGGATCACCTCGTGGATGCGGTGCGCGAAGGCACACCAATCGCGGTTTTGGAAGATCCCTTCCCCTACTTCTATCCGCAGGACGTGCCAGGAACGGCCGAGCCACGCATGCAACCCAACATGGGAATGATGGGGATGTTCGGCGGCGGGGGCACGATTCCTAAGGGTGATATCAATCAACTGTGGCGTGTGCTAGGTGTGACGATCGACCCCACGCAAGTTATTTGGCAGGATTATCTGCCCGAGAAGAACCTTACGCCCTATGTCGATCCCCAATGGGTCTTTATCGATGCCGGCAATGGCGCGAAGGAACCCTTCAACATCGAGAACCCCATCACTTCGGGTCTCAATCAGTTGCTGCTGATTTATCCTGGTTCGGTCACCAAAGCCGAAGGCTCGAAGCTCGATTTCGATCAATTGATCGTCACGGGCAGCGGCAATGCGGGAACGGTCGACACAGCCGCATTGCAGCGGGGTCGGCCCAACAATGAAATCTTTAGCCGTCAGCTCACCAAGACTTCCTATATTCTGGGGGCTCAAGTGAACGGCACGGTCACCGACGACGATCTTTTGCTGGCGGGTGTTACTTCGCCCAAGGAGAAAGCGGACGAAAAGAAGGATCCGGCCGACGAAGCCAAACCAGCCACAGAGGAAAAGGCTGCTGACGCAAAAGATGATGACGCCGCCAAACCCAAGGCCGAAGAGGACGACATCGATACGAGCGAAATCAAGGAACGTAAGATCAGCGCGGTGATTGTCAACGACATCGACTGGATCATTCCTGACTTCTTCTCGATTCGACAAAGCGGCGACGGGGAATTGCTCACCGCCACGCAGAATGTGACGTTCATTCTGAATATCATCGACTCGCTGGCAGGTGACGATCGCTTTATCGGCATTCGCAAACGGACCCGCGAGCATCGCACGCTGGCCAAGATTGACGAAGCGACCAAAAAGTATCGCGACGATGCTTTGGAACAACAGAAAGAATTTGTGGCCGAGATTCAGGCGGAAATTGAGCAAGCTCAAAAGCGTTTTGAAGAAAAACTCGCCGAAGTCGACAAGATTCCTGGCCTCAGCCGCACGGCTCGCGAACAGCAACGAGAGGTCGTGCGTCTGCGCGAGACGGAACGCTTGAAAGCACAAATGGAGTCGATCGAAGCCAACCGCAACCGCCGGGTTAAACAAATCAGCTACGCCACGGACCAGGAAATTCGCGGTGTGCAGGATCGCTACAAACTTTATGCGATTCTGATCCCGCCGATTCCGCCGTTGTTGTTGGCGTTGTACGTGTTCTTCCGTCGACGTGGGGCCGAACAAGAAGGCATTGCCAAGACTCGGTTGCGTTAGGAAATATTGCCACAGAGAGCACAGAGTTCACGGAGATTTGCTGAATGCTCTGGCATCTCCAATTGCTTACATAAGCTTGTGATGGGATTTTGATTATGAGTGAAATGGCGAAAACTTTGACCTTCATGGCCGCTGGGGCCCTTGCGCTCATCGCCGCTTTTTTCGTCGTGCCGACGGATAAAACTGTTGATACCACCGAATTGATCGGACAGCACCTGAACGATTTCGACGCGGGTGATGCCAAGCGGATGAAGATCGTCAAGTTCGACTCGGATACGGCATCGACGCGCGAGTTTGAAGTTGCCGAAGAAAACGGGCTCTGGCGAATCCCTTCCAAAGAGGGTTATCCTGCCGACGCGACTAAGCAAATGGCTGAGGCAGCGACATCGTTGATCGATCGTGAAATCCTGCGCATCGCCGCGACGAGCCCCACCGAGCATGAAAAACTTGGCGTGGTGGACCCAACTGGCAAGCTCGACTCGAAAGCCCAAGGAGTCGGTACGCGGGTCACGCTGCACGATATCGACAATTCGGTGCTGACCGACATGATCATCGGCAAGAAAGTGAAAGATGCCGATGGGCAACGCTATGTCCGTGACGCTGATAAAGACGTGGTCTACGTCGTGAACATGGATCCCAAGGCTCTAACCACCAAATTCGAAGATTGGATCGAAGGGGATTTACTCACGATTAATCCCTTCGACGTCAAGCAAGTGGATATCAAGGACTACTCCGCTGAGTTGGTTTTCAATCCGTTGACTGCCAATATTCAAGCGCGTTGGGAACCCCGCGGCGAAATGGCTGTCACTTATGACGAGGTCGATGCTAAGTGGAGCGCAAAATCGCTTAAAAAGTTCGACAAGGCCTCGAAGAAGTATGTCGATTTCCCAATCCCCGATGGCGAAGAACTCAACGAAGAAGTTCTTAACGCCTTGCGCGACGGTCTGGATGATTTGAAGATTGTCGACGTCGAGCGCAAGCCAGCCGGTTTGAGCGCCGACCTTAAGGCGGGCTCCGACTTTGCCAAAGACGCCGAAGCCGCCGAAGACTTGATGAATCGCGGTTTTGCTCCCATGACGAATGAAGAAACCAAGCAGGAAGATATCCTGTCTTCTGAAGGCGAAGTGATTTGCTCGCTCAAGGATGGTGTGGAATACGTGCTGCGGTTTGGCAATTTGCAGGTCGATAGCCAAGGCACCGACAAGCCGTCGGAGGAAGTGGAAGGTCAACCTGAAACCGCCGATAAGAAATCCAACGATAGCGTCAATCGCTATATGTTTGTGATGGCCCGTTTCAATGAAAACATGATCGAAAAGCCAGAGCTAGAAGAGTTGCCGGCACTGCCAGCCGACGCCCCTGCAGAAGAAACACCCGCCGAGGCGAGTGAAGAAACTCCGGCCGAGAGTGCTGAAACCACCGATGAAGCTGCACCTGCCGAGGCAACCGCGGACGCGGAGAAGCCGGAAGCTGAAACCAAGGAGAACAGCGAGTCAACTACTGGTGAAGCCGAATCTCCCGAGGCTGTGGCTGATGCCGTTGAGGGCGAAGAAGCCAAGCCTGATGATGCCGAAGAGCAAGCCAAGCAAAAAGAGCTGGAAGACATCATCGCCGCGCGCAAGGAAATCGAACAAGAAAACCAACGCCGCATGGACGAATACAACGCCAAGATCAAGGCGGGTAAGGAAAAGGTCGCCGAGCTGAACGAACGCTTTGGCGATTGGTATTACGTCATTTCCAACGACGTGTATCAGCAGGTTCACTTAGGGCTCGAGAAGATTCTGCACAAGAAGGGCGAGAAGCCCGCCGGTGAAGCCGCCGCGACGGGGATTCCGGGCATGCCGAATATGCCATTCGCGAATCCGCCGGCTCAGTGAAATGGCGCCAAAAACTCCGACCTCAAAGAGGTCGGCTACAGTTTCAACTAACCGTGCCCAATTCGCGTAACAGTTCGAGAGTGAAGAGCCCCGTATCGTGGCCGTCGCTGAACTCGATGCTGTACGCATAGTGCCCGAGCGGTTCCATCTTCGTGATCCGCAAAGCCTGTGTTTCCTCGGCACGCAAAATGGGGAGCGCCATCGGCTCGGGTTCGGCGCTGCGTTTCTCCAAACACGTCGCGCACGGGCAATTGTTCCGCAGTTCGCGAACGGAATATTGTCGCGTTTGACCGTCACTCCAGACGATCTGTAAGCGATCGGGGGCGATGAGACTTAATTGGCTTGGTTGAAAATTCACTGTAGTCCTCTCCTGCTCAACATCAGAAACCGGACGCTGCTGCGTGTCGGCTATGACATCCAGTTGCCTGCTGTAACCTTCACTAATCGCCGACTTGGCGCTGATCGACAAATCGTTTGCCTTTTCCTTCGTAGCGTGGCAGCGATGTCGGTGGTGCGAGTTGCACTACGACTTTTAAGCCGAGCCGCAATTCCAGTTCCTCGGCAATGCGGGCAGGCTGCTGAAGATGATCTTCCACTTCGACGAGCATTTCGTCCATCGCGCCACGTTTGCGGACCGTGAAACGATATTCGACCACCTCGGGAAAGCTGTGCATAATCTGTTCGATCGAACTGGGAAAGATATTCACCCCGCGCACAACGAGCATATCGTCGGCACGGCCCAGCACTCCCCCTTTGAGCAAAACGAAACGGCTCTCTCCGGTTGCCGACCAAACGGGGCGAACCAAATCGCCTGTGCGATAGCGAATCACCGGCATTCCGTAGCGACCGAGCGAGGTAAGCACAAGCTGTGAAAGTTCTCCTTCTTGAACAGGCTCGCCCGTGTCGACCGAAAGAAACTCGGCGATGAATTCACTTTCGATAACGTGCAGTCCGCTCGCCGCGGCATCGCCGAAGCCCCAGGCACCCACTTCGCTCGCTCCGCTATGATCGGTCACTTGCGCTTGCCAGGCCGATTCGATGCGAGCGCGCGTGGCGGGGATTGAGCCCCCTGCCTCGCCAGCAACGATGATCTTTTCGATTGCACAGTGTGCGGGGAGATCGATTTTGTGTTCCGCTGCCACCTCCGCCAAATGCAATGCATACGTCGGCGTACACAGAAGCACCGTCGCCCCGGTCCGTTGCAATAAGTCCAAGCGACCGAGCGTGCTTGTTCCACCGCCGGGAATCACCATCGCACCGCGTGCGACAAGTGCGTCGTGCGCGCTCCAAAATCCGATAAACGGTCCGAACGAAAACGCCAACATCGCACGATCTGCAGCCGTCACTGCTGCGGCATCGAGCACATATTGCCAGCAATCGATCCACCACTGCCAATCTTCTGCAGTATCAAGCACAGGGAATGGCCGGCCGTGCGTCCCAGAAGTTTGATGGTAACGCACATACTTTTCCAACGGCCAAGTGAGATTGGTAGCAGCCAGCGGTGAAGCGACTGCGGCCGTCAGTTCGTCTTTATGCGTGAGTGGCAACTCAGCAAGTTGCTCAAGGGCCGTGAATTCTCGCGGGATATTTGCCAGCTTGGCCGCGTAAAAATTGTTGGATGGCAGGATCTTGGCAAGCAACTTATTCAATCGTTGCAGTTGATATTCCGCGAGTTCCGCGCGGCTAAAATTCTGAAGGCGACGGCGTTCGGCAAAGTCATCATGCATGGAATCATAAGAGCGCGATCAACGCTGAATGTTGTAGATCTCGATTTTGCGGTACAACGTGGCCCGGCCAATGTTCAGCAGCTTCGCGGCTTCGGGCACATTGCCGTCGCTGCGCTTAAGCGCTTCCACGATGAGTTTCTTTTCCCAGCGGTCGATTTCCAACGTGTCGAGGTCTTCGCTGCCACCATCGCGAAGGCCCAAATCGCGCGGGCGAATCCCATCGTCTTCAGCCAGCACCACCGCGCTATCGATCACGTTCCGCAATTGCCGCACATTGCCCGGCCAACGATATTCCAACAGCCGCGCGCGGGCAGGCTCCGAGAGTTCCAGCTGGGGTCGGCCGCGCTGTTTGCGGTAGTGATCCAAGAAGAAGTTCACGAGCAAGTCGATATCTTCACCACGCTCACGCAGCGGCGGGATGAACAGTTCAAACACGCTGAGGCGATAATACAAATCTTCGCGAAATTTGCGCTCGCGGACGTAAGTTTGCAAGTCTTGATTCGTGGCGGCCAGCACACGCACATCCACTTGCACTTCCTGCGTGGAACCGACTGGCAAGAACGGATGCCCTTCAAGAATGCGTAACAGCTTCGCTTGTCCTTCAAGCGATAACTCACCGATCTCGTCCAAGAACAGCGTGCCCAAATCGCATTGCTGGAAATAGCCAATGTGATCACGGTCGGCACCGGTGAATGAACCCGTCTTATGGCCGAAGAGTTGGCTCTCCATTAAGTCGTGGGGAATCGCCGCGCAGTTGACCGAGATCATCGGTCGGTCCGCGCGATGGCTGGAACGGTGAATCGCGCGGGCCACCAATTCTTTGCCTGCCCCGCTTTCGCCACGAATCAGCACGCAACCCGACGCCGCGCTGACGCGCTTGATTTTGTTCTTGAGTTCGAGCATCGGCCGGCTGTCGCCGATCAACTCGTCGTAACCGGGCGACGCGCTTTTGAGGCGTTGATAGTCGTTTTTCATGCTCACGGCGGTACGCGCCCGCACGAGCGAAATCGTCGCCAAATTCGCCACTGCGATCACAAAATCAAAATCGGATTGGCGAAACCGACCGTCGCGCAGGTAAACATGGATCGCGCCAATCGTGCGGCGTTCGCCGTCGGGGCCTTTTTGGACCAGTGGGGCACACACGGCGTCGGCAAACGTCACACTACTTTTGGCCGATGTGCCAGCAGATTGATTAGCCACCCAAATCGCGTGACCTTGCCGCATCACTAGCTCGGTGAGCGATTTACTCAACCGCACCGAATCGACCGCTTCTTTGGGAATCACATGCTTGGGCCGCAACTGATCGTCGTCATCAACCCACAAGAACCCCACGACCGCCGCCTTGGTTCGTTCCCGCAACAAACTGAGAGCGATTTGAATCACCATCTCGGGATCGTCGCAACCCAGCAAATGTATGCTCAGTTGATAGAGCAACACGAGTTCTTGGACCTGCTCCGGCGTGGGGAGCGCTGCCAGCACTTCTTGATTCGTTTGTTGCACAGCGATCGGCATGTCTTGCACGATGGTTTGCGTGAGGCTCACGTCGTCGGTGTCGGCGGTGGCCGGCTCATCCGTCAGGTGAAAGTCAAACGCATACGAACCGATTTGCAGTGAATGCCCATCGCCCAAGGTCGCCTGCTGATCGATCTTCTGACCGTTCACGAGCGTGCCGTTGCGGCTTTGTTGATCGCGGACCACCCAGCCGTCATCTTCGTAGCTGATGATCGCATGCACCCGCGAGCACATGGGATCGGGCACGGTGATATGGCAATCCGTGCCGCGGCCCAAGAGCGTATCGCGAGCGGGGTCCAACGTAAAATTGGTGCCCGCACGATTGCCCGTTTTGATAGTGAGATAAGCGTACAAGAATGCAAGCACAGCGAAGGACGAAGCGGAAAACTGCTAAGCTGTATCGTAACGAACGGCACGCATTTTGGAAAATAGGAGAAGCCCGTCGAACACCGGAAATCAACGCGAATCGAGCGATTCCCACGGCCCAGGCCACAGGCCGAAGTTCTTGTGAGCACGCAAGGCCTCTGATACACTTGCGAGATTGTCGGAACCCGCGAGGTTCATTCCTGCGGGCTGTAGCTCAGCCTGGTAGAGCGCTGCGTTCGGGACGCAGAGGCCGCAAGTTCAAATCTTGTCAGCCCGACTTACCGTAACTATTGCCGAATCAAAGCTTTGTGATACCTCAGGATGTTCCTGAGAGCGGCGCCTTAACGCGATTGTTCGAGTAGTTTTACTCGAAACGTTTGCAATACTAAGGAGCCATCACATGTCTGTGCGAGTGCCCAAATATAGCAACGGCACTCTTACCGTGCTAAGTAGCACGTTTTTAGAGAATTTGGGCGACGAATACGGCGGTGGGATTTGTAGCATTGGTACTGTGACCGTTGAGAACAGTACTCTCACAGAGAATGAGAGCTCCCGTAGCACCGCGGGTGCAGGTGGTGGTATTTATGGTGAGGGCATTGTCACCATCAAAAACAGCACCATTAGCGGTAATTTCGGCCTCTATGGCGGTGGCGTATTTGCCTATGGTGGCTACCTCTCGATCAATTCAAGCACCATCAACAACAATTCGGGGTACTACAGTGGTGGGGGAATTTGGAGCTCGGCGACGGTCATATTAAATAACTCTATTGTTGCAAACTCAGGTACTGGCGGGGATATCTTTATTTCCGGTGGGTTGCTGAGTGGCACTCACAACATAGTCGAGGACGGGAGCGGCGGGCCAGGACTTATTAACACCATCACCGGGGATCCACTCCTCGGCGAACTTGCCGAAAATGGAGGACCGACATGGACTCACGCGATTCTTGCTGGTGGTCCTGCTTACAATGCGGGCGATTCGAGCATTTTGACACCCCTAGAATTTGACCAGCGGGGCTTGGGTTTCGATCGTGTCGTCGGCGGACGGGTGGACATCGGGGCCTACGAAGTGCAAATAGTCTTGGTGGACTCTGCTGATTTCGACGAAGACGGCGACGTCGATGGAAGAGACTTCCTCGCCTGGCAGCGCGGCTTCGGCACGCCCGCGCCTACCGCCGTGAAATCCCAGGGCGATGCCGACAACGACCTGGATGTCGATGGTGCGGACCTGTCCGTGTGGCAATTGCAGTACGGCACTGTTCCCGGGCCATTGGTTGCGACCCTGGCCGTTGAAGACACGATCGAAGCGGAAGTTCAGTTCGTAAGCGCTGTGGATGACCCCTTCAGCAACTATCAGGCTGTGCTCGACGCCGCCATGGCTTGGGAATTCTTGAGCCAGAGTCAACCGGAATGGGAGAGCCCTGTCGTCGAGGAACGCGCGCTCCAAGCCTTCTTCGCTGAGGCACCGGTCGAAGCGATTGCTGAACGGTTTTCGGATGCTTCACAGTTCCTGGGTGATCCAGTGGATGAGGAAAGTGAGAGCGAAGCGTCCGAGGACCCACCTTGGCTGGATGCAGAGTTGCTGGAAAAAGTCTTCGGCTGATCTGCTGAGCGTGAGTGCCCGCAAGTTGTCCTTGAGCGAGTATCCCGGAGCGCTCCCACTGGCTGAGCGAGAGAGTGCGCGCTGTCGTGCGGGAGGCATATCGATAGACTTCACAGCGTGGCTGGCCCGTTTGCGGTCGGCTGGACAAACCGCTGTCGCTAAGCATCTTGCTCGACAGTGGCAGTGTGGAAGACCTCGGTAATAGCGTCACCATATCGACAACAACCTGGCCCTGGCCAGCGAAGCCCGCCTCGATTATGCCATTCGCGACCCATGAGGGCGTGTCATTACGCTAAAGTGCCCGAGTGAAATGACGGTTCGACATTTGCGCTCAACGGGTGAACCAGTTTAGAAAGTTCTTGCCTCCGAAATCCCTGCATGGTTTGAGAACACGGTGGGTTGTCGAAGTGTCTCCAGCGGTGAGAGGTAAGAGAATCGACGCTGGCATTAGGCACGGTGCAAATCCGAACCTATTTAAGCGATACCTCGACCCTTCCGATCTCACCGTTGAACTTGAACGGGCGCTGTTCGAAGTAGTCACGAGACACGGTCGAGCCGAGGTCGGTGCCGACGTCAAAGCTTTCACTTGCAGTAAACGCGGCGGGCACGGTCATCTTCACGGTGGTGCGAGCGACTTCCTTGCCGTCCACCGTCAGCAAGATGTCGGCTGGTGCGCCGGGTTTCGGGGCCTTGAGTGTGGTGTTCACCACGATTGTGTGCTTGCCCGCCGCAATCTTTTCGGCTGACTTCGCGATGGACCGATCAATGATCATCAAGTTGTATTCAAAAACGAGATGGCCCTGGTCCATGTAGCACGTGAGACCGCCCCCCGCGCCGCCCATGGCGTAGAGCACGCCGCTGGCCTCCGCGCCGCATTCGAGGTCGATCGTCACGGTGTTGCTATGGTTGCCTAGGGCGGGAGCCGTGAACTCGGGCATCCGCGTCGTCGTGTCGTCGAAGGTCCAGCTCGTGTAGGGTGACTTGAGCCGGTCTTCGGGATGAATTCGCAGCCAGATGCCAGCTCCGATGGGGAAGACTTTGTTCTCCTCCGCTTGGGCGAGGAACAGCTTTTTCATTTCTTCGACTTTCTGTGGCTGCTCCTTGGCGAGGTCGTGCATCTGCGTGAAGTCGTTGGTGAGATCGTAGAGTTCCCACACGGCTTTCGAGGAATCCCACTTATCGAGTCCTGGCTGAGCGTTCAGCCACGGGCTGAGCGGTCCAAAGGTACAGGCATACCAGCCATCCTTGTAAATGCCGTCGCTACCGTTGTTGTCGAAATACTGGACGTGCTTGTTCTCGGGCGCGTGGGCATCAGCGAAACTGGCGGCCATGCTGACCCCGTCGATGGGATCCTGCGGGAAGCTATTCACTTCCTTGGGTGCCTTGATGCCGATGACGTCATAGAGCGTCGGCACGATGTCGTTGACGTGGTAGAACTGGGAGCGCGGCGTCTTGTCGGCCTTGATCTTCTTTGGCCAGGAAACGACAAGCGGATTACGGGTGCCGCCGAAGTGGGCGGCGACGAGCTTCGTCGAGCGGAACGGTGCGCTGCCGGCCCAAGCCCAACTTGCGTGATAGATGTTGTCCGTGAGAGAACCGCCGAGGGCTGGGAGGCCGCCGAGTTCGTCGAGCGCCTTGATTTGCTGGGCGATCGTATTGGGGATCTGGTTCTGCGCGAGCAGTTCGCTGATCGAGCCGTTCTGCCCTTCGGCGGAACTGCCGTTGTCGCCCCAGATGTAGAGGATGATCGTGTTCTCGCGCTGTCCAGTCTGGTCAAGGTAATCAACCAGCCTGCCGACTTGGGCATCCGTGTGTTCACAGAAGCCGGCATAGAGTTCCATCAGTCGTAACTGAAAAGCGCGCTCTGATTCGGGAATGTCTTCCCAAGCGGCCATGGTTGGGTCGCGCGGCGTAAGCTCCGCGTTGGCAGGAATCCAACCGAGTTGCTTTTGGCGGGCGAAGATTTCTTCGCGAAGTTTGTCCCAGCCCTGGTCGAACTTGCCTTTGTACTTGTCGGCCCACTGCGCGGCGACGTGGTGTGGTCCGTGGACTCCGCCGGGCGCCCAATACATCAAGAAGGGTTTGTCCGGGGAAAACGCCCGATGCTTTTTGAGCCAATTGATCCCCTGGTCCGCCATGTCCTCAGTGAGATGATACGTCTCATCGTGCGGCGGCTCGATGGCCGTGGTGTTCTCCACGAGGCGCGGCTCCCACTGCGATGTTTCGCCCGCGAGGAAGCCGTAGAAGTACTCAAAACCATACCCAGTCGGCCAATAGGTGAACGGCCCCATCGCCGTGGTCTGGTCGGCGGGTGTGTTGTGCCATTTGCCAAAGGCGGAGGTCTTGTAGCCATAGTTTTTCAGGACTTCGGCCACCGTTGCGGAGGTCTTGGGGATGACACCGGTGTAGCCGTCCCAATCGACCGCACGCTCGGCGATGGTGCCACTGCCGACACGCTGATGATTCCGCCCCGTCAGCAGCGCTGCACGCGTTGGCGAGCAAATCGAGGTGGTGTGGAAGCGGTTATAGCTGATCCCTTCGTTGCGAAGCTTCGAAAGCGTCGGTGTATGCGCGAATCCGCCAAAGGTATCCGGCACGCCGAAGCCCGCGTCGTCGATCAGCACGATGAGCACGTTCGGCGCGCCTTGCGGCAGGCGATCCGGCTCAACGCGACGTTTGTGGACGGACTCCTGCAGCGTTGGCCCGGCCTTGCTGGCGGAGGGAGTCGGCGGAAACGGCAGCACAGAGCCGTCATCCTGTGTGGCGGCGAACGCTCCGGAGGCGAGTCCAGAAAACATAACGACGAAGGCAATGATCGTTTTCATATAGGGCAGCCTATTTTTGTAGATACTTGATCGTCGTCGTGCCGATGGCGCCGTTGAAGGCGAACGGGGCCTGATCGAAGTAATCAAGCGAGACGGGCGAATCCAAATCGGTGCCGATATCAAAAGTTGCGTTGGAGGTGAAGTGGAGCGACATCGCCGCGGGCACTCGACCCCGCGCCACTTCTGCGCCATTCACCCTAAGCGTGACGTCCATCGGCCCGCCGATCTTCTCAGCTAGTTTGGATTCGACTTCGACTTTGACCTTGCCAGCGGGAAGCTTGTTCTTGGACTTGAGCTTCGTGCGTTGGATCTCGAACAAGTTGAACTCGTAGCAAAGGAAGCCGTCTTTCACATAGCAAGTGATGCCGCCGGAGAACCCGGCGAGCGCATAGAGTACGCCGTTCGCATTCTTGGGTACGTCCACATCCATCGTCACAAGACTATCCGCTTTGCCCAGCTTGGGCGCAGCGGATTCCGGCATACGAGTCATGGGGCCATCGAAGGTCCATTCCGTGAGGGATGAAGCGGGCGCGTCCTCGGGATGGAACATGGCGGTCGACCACAGGCCGCCGCCGATGGGCAGGTTCTTGTTCTTCGTGGATTCAAGCAGGAAGAGCAGCTTCAGTTCTTCGAGCTTCTGCGGATTGGTTGCCGCTAGGTCATTTGCCTGACTCCAGTCCTCGTCAATCTTGTAGAGTTCCCACCGGTCAGTGAGCGGAGACCATTCCTTGATGCCTTTCGGAAGGCCGCCTACCCACGGTTCGCGGGGACCGGGGGCACTCGCGAACCAACCATCGTGGTAGATGCCGCGACTGGCCATAATGTCGAAGAATTGCGTCTTCCGCGTCCCTGGCGCATTCGCGTCGTCAAAGGCATACACCATGCTGACGCCGTCGATGGAATCCTGCTCAAACCCGTTCACGATTCGCGGCGGCGTAATCTTCGTCAATTCGTAGATTGTCGGCACGATATCGATGACGTGATGAAACTGCGGACGTGCCGTCGGATCTGCCTTGATACGTTTCGGCCACGAGACGGCCATCGGCTGACGGGTGCCGCCAAAGTGAGCGCCCACGAGCTTGGTGGACTTGTAAGGCGTGCTGCCCGCCCAGGCCCAAGCCGCGTGATACATGTTGTCAGTTTTCGGGCCGCCGAGGGCATCGAGCCCGCCGAGTTCCTTCAGAGCTTCGAGATGTTGCGATATCTTGGTCGGAATTCCGTTCTGTGCGAGTTGCTCGCTGATCGTGCCGTAAAGGCCCTCCGCCGAGGATCCGTTGTCACCCCAAATGTAGAAGATGAGGGTGTTGTCGAGCTTGCCCTGACGCTCGATCTCGGCGATGACCCGACCAGCGTTATAGTCGGCGTGCTCGGTGAATCCGGCGAAGACTTCCATCAGTCGGCGTTGGAACGGCTTTTCTTCCTCGGGAATTGAATCCCACGAAGCCATCGATTCGGGGCGTGGCGTGAGCTGGGCGTTCTGCGGGATCCAGCCTTTGGCCTTGGCATTCGCGAAGACGCGCTCGCGATACTTGTCCCAACCGTCGTCGAACTTACCCTTATACTTGTCGGCCCATTCCTTCATGACTTGGTGCGGGCCGTGCGAGGCGCCCGGCGCCCAATACATAAAGAAGGGCTTGTCCGGCGCGTAGGCGTTTTGCTCGCGCAACCAAGTGATGGCATCCGTCGCGATGTCGTCGGACAGGTGATAGTCTTTCGGAAGATGCTCGGTTACGGCCGTGGTGTTGCGTGTCAGGGTCGGTTCATACTGCGAGGCTTCGCCGGCGAGGAAGCCGTAGAAATACTCGAACCCATAGCCCGTCGGCCAGTAATCGAAGGGTCCCTTGTTTGTGATCTGCTCTTCGGGAGTGTTATGCCACTTCCCCCAGGCCCCCGTGTTGTAGCCGTAGTTCTTGAGCACTTCGGCGACGGTCGCCGAAGACTTCGGAATGGTGCCGCTGAAGCCGTCAAAGTCATTGGCGATCGCGGCAATCTGCCCATTGCCGACCCGCGTGTGATTTCGCCCGCAGAGCAATGCTGCCCGCGTGGGCGAGCACATGGCCGTTGAGTGGAAACGATTGAACGAGATTCCCATGTTCGCCACGCGATCGAGCGTCGGCGTGTTGATCTCCCCGCCGTAAGTCGACGGCGTGCCCGGCCCCACGTCGTCCATCAGGATGATCAGGATGTTGGGTGCACCTTCGGTAAGTCGCTTAGGCTCGACGCGTTTCTTGTAGGTGGAATCCTGGATCGTAAGCCCCGGTGTCGAGCCAGACGGCGTCGGCGGAAACGGTAGGATTTCCTGAGCGAGTGTTACTGACGCGAGCAATGCGCTGAGCGCAAGGCTGACAACAGCGATCGAAGTTTTCGAACTCATGAATGTGAGGCTCACTGAGTTAATGTTGCGATTTGATCTTGAGAATCTGGGACTGGATACCCTCGATGGTCTTACCCATCTGTGCGCTGAGACCGAGTTGGCGGATGGGGAATTCTTGGAAGGTCATCAGGTGCTGTTCGACAATTCCCACAATCGGGGTCAGTACCCAAGTCTTATGCTCCGCATACTGGCGATTCACGTCGCCGGTTTGCCGCTCGAAGGGGTCCATACGCAGATTCGTGATGAGCGGGCGGCCGAGACCCACCAGCGGATCATCCCAGTGGCCTCCTTCTTTGATGGAGAAGCTGACCTTGAACGCGTCGTACCGGATGGCTGTCAGGACGGTCTCGTCGTAGTAAAAGACAAACTTGCGAGCCGACCTGTCGCTCTCCCCCGTGAACAATGCGGTCTGGTCGTAGCCGTCCAGGTGGACCTTGTAGGGCTTGCCGCCGTAGTCTGCGCCTTGTTTCAGCTTCGCTACAGCATCGGGTTCGCCGGCGGCGGACGCCAACGTCGGCAGCAAGTCTGTCATGTCGACGATTTCGCTGGAGACGCGCCCTCCGGGGGCGCCGGGCCAGCGGATAAGGCACGGGGCGCGCACGCCGCCTTCCCAAGTGGTGCCCTTGTCGCCGCGAAACGGGCTCGTGCCCCCTTCGGGCCACATGTACTGGTACGCGCCGTTGTCGGTCACGTAGACGACGATGGTATTCTTGGCGAGGCCCGTTTCGTCGAGCTTCGCCAAGAGCTGGCCGACGTGCCCGTCATGCTCAGCGAGCGCGTCGCCGTAAACGTCCTCCCGACCCGCCCGGGACTTGCCGCGAACGCCGTCTTTAAAGTGAAAGAACACATGGAGGCGCGCGGAGCAGTGCCAGAGGAAGAAGGGCTGCTTGTCTTTCGCCTTACGGTCCAGGAAATCGAGCGACTTGGCGACGATTTCGTCATCGAAGGTTTCCATCCGCTTCGTCGTCAGCGGACCTTCATCCTTCGTCGGGCCCTCGGCGGTGCCAGAGATAACCCCGCGCGGGTCAAACTTTTTGCGGAACGCTGGGTCCGTCGGGCGGTCGGGGTCTTCTAAGTCCTCATTGCCGTTGAGGTGGTAAAGGTTTCCAAAGTACTCGTCGAACCCATGCCGGTGCGGCAGATGCTCTTCAAGATCACCGAGGTGGTTCTTGCCGAATTGAGCGGTCGAATAACCCTTGGCCTTGAGGATTTCTGCGAGTGTGACGTCCTCCTTTTGCAGACCAGCGGGCGAGCCGGGCGTGCCGACGGTGGTCAATCCGGTGCGGACGGGAAGTTGGCCGGTCAGGAACGCGGCTCGACCTGCGGTACAACTCGGCTGTGCGTAGAACGAGGTCAGCCGGAGACCTTCGCGGCCGATGCGGTCAATGTTGGGCGTCTCGACGCCCATAACGTCGCCGCCGTACGACGAAACGTTCATCCAGCCCACGTCGTCGGCCATGATGACAAGGATGTTGGGCCTAGATTGCGCCCATGAAGACGATGGTACGCTGATGACCACTGCCGTGAGGGCAGCGACGAGAGTCGTTAAATAACATCGGTACACGTTACGTTACTCCGGCGAGTCGAGAGGGCAGTCGGCCGACAATGTGGTCCAATGCGCTATGGCCAAGGGCTCCCCGAGAAGCCGACGGCGTCCTCATTTCGACTTGCCAATTGTCAGAAGAGAAATTGCAATTTATTCTATAGTCTCTCCCTTCTGCCTGCACGGGGATTCATCAGGCCGGGGCCCCAGTATCCAAAAGACGCAATTTCAGGAATGACGCTTTAGGCTTGATGAGCAACGTACGCGAACCAACACCCCGGACGATTTCATCGCTTGCGCCACTGGTCGACTTCAAGTTAATCACGCACGACGTCGACGATCTCATCCGTCTTTACCCAGGCTGGAAGGGGCAGTTTCAGCAAGTTTCTGCCGGGCGTTTTCACGGCACGGTCCAGGTCGTTCAGGGCCAGAGCGTCAGAGTCTTTCGAGGAACCACTGATCAAATTCTCTTGACCCGCGGAGCTAGCCAGCCGGGTTGGATTGACTTCAGCCCGATCACGACGCGAAATGAAAGGTGTCGTTGGCAAGGGCGCCAATACGATGAGAATCATATTGTCGTTCGCGGGGCCGATGTCGGCGTCGACAATCTCGCCGCGCGTGGCGCTGAGATTATCACTGTCTCGGTCAGTGTGGGCTTGCTTCGGAAAGCCGCTGCTAACGCGTTGCGGTTTGATGGAGATCCTACGCGGATCAACTGGCAATGTCACCGCGTCGAACCCACTGAACTCGTCGCGTTGAAACAACTAGTGAAACGCATTACAGAGAGATCCGCGTTGGATACCAACGAGTTAGAGTCATGCGATGACTGTGCGATTGAACAGGAATGCGTCATGGCTGCCCTTAATGTCATCAGTTCGCGGAATGGGGCGGGCGCCAACAAACCGCGGGGCAATCGCGCAACGATAATCCGCCGAGGAGAAGAGTATCTACGGGAGCATCTCGCTTCGCCGATCGGCCTCATCGACATGTGCGAGGAACTCGGCGTCTCCGCGAGAACAATCCAGTACGCCTTTCGCGAGCGGTTTGGCATCGGCCCCATCGAATACCTTCGCATGCTGCGCCTCAACGCCGTCAAGGCGGACCTCAAGCTGGCGAGTAATCAACGAGTAACCGTCCGCGATGTTGCCGTAAATTGGGGCTATCGCCACCTCGGCAACTTTGCTGCGGACTACAAGAGGCACTTTGGAGTCTTGCCATCGAAGGCGCGTTCAGGATCGCTTGGTCAGTAACCTTCGTTTGGCAGCACTGGCCGCCGTAAGTCTCGTGGCCGATTAATCTTCAGGCGCTAACGTTTCAAAAACTCGGGTCGAAAATCAAAGTGCCATCAAACTCAGTTTCCGACTCAGCTACCCTGCCTACCTGAAGTAGTTGCCGACATGGTTCGACTCCAACGAATCACAGGGATGCGTCCGGCTGAGGTGTGTATTCTAAAACCAGGCAATATCGATCGTACTGCGGCAGTCTGGCTGTACCGCCCTTCCACACATAAGACCGAGCATCGTGGCCGCGACCGGATTGTGCCCCTTGGACCCAAAGCTCAAGAAATCCTCTTCCGGTATTTGGCGAGGGATGCTCAATGCTACTGCTTTCGGCCTTGTGATAGCGAACAGCGGCGGCGTGCTGAACAGCACCGTGTCAGAAAAACCCCTTTGAGCTACGGCAACGGGCGGGGCACCAACCGAAAGCTGAAACCCAAATGGACTGCTGGTGAACGCTACGATACCAACAGTTACCGCCACGCAATCCACCGGGCGTGTGACAAAGCGTTCCCACACCCGGAGCTGGGATCAAAGCTTCGCGACGACATGACGATTCTACAGATTACCGAGCTGAAAAAGTGGCAATCCGATCACCGCTGGTCGCCCAATCAACTCCGCCACGCCGCGGCCACACAGATCCGCAAGCAGTTTGGCCTGGAGGCAGCTCAGATCATCCTGGGCCACAGTGCGGCCGATGTCACCCAGGTCTATGCAGAGCGCGATCTGGCTAAGGGGCAAGAAGTGGCACGTCGAATTGGCTGAGAAAAGATACGTAACCGGTCAGCGAACAGACCATCGTTGACCGGTTACGTATTGAGATGCGAAGCTCGCGATGAAATGCAACACTTTGCGTCTGATTGCAAGAGACTAAGGTTGATGTTCCTTGAGGGAGTTCTTGGCCACGTGAAGAATACTCCCTGGAACGCATGAGAACGCTTAGGTAGGGCGGCGTGTGTCAGACTCTGGTTTCCATCCAGACTAACCTTAGACGCGTGAGAGTGGGTTTCTGAAGCCGCAGACGCGAGATAATAATTTCGGGCTGATCCTAATAATTTTTAATCGGAGTCTGGGGGGGCCCCATGGCCACAAGATATTTACCCACCGCTGGCCCGAGATCGAGCTCAGGGACGTTAGATACCCTGCCTCAGACTGAGAGTGAATAGTTGCATGTTAAGATAGTCAATCTGCGATATCAGTTTGGACTATCGTGTCGATCTTAGAAGCCTGACCTTATGTGGATATTCAAAGAGCTACAAATTTTGTTGGGTACCTCTCAATACATTTCTGGCGGCTTGTTACTTAGATTCTCCACAGAAGGTCCAAGCATGTCACTAAGAAAACATGCACATTTCACAAATGACACGCCCTCCTAAGCTACATGTCGAGAATAGCGCAGTGCTTGGATTGGCAAGTACTTATGCCAAAGCCCATTAAGGGCGGGATTCTGCCTTTGAGAATCCAGACGGCGAACCTTATCGTTTTCAGCCGGTGCGTTACAAGAGAGACTACGGGTTCGTACTCCGACTCGACGATTCGTTTGCGCCGCGGGTCGGGGACATCTTTATGGTTGATGATGAAAAGTAGCAAACTTACTGCAACTGTTTCAGCCCGATCGAGTTTGTCATCATTTGAATGCATTCGCAGGGTTCAATTGCCCCGCCTGTGGCTCATACACGGTTTCTGGTCCTTGAACAATTAACATTGCGTTCATTCGATCGTTATTCGCGCCAAGTGGGATCACATCCCCAACGCTCGATCGCTTTCTATCCCCTTTCGTTCGCAGTGTGGCTTTGCCATTTGCCTCCCGTTCGAAGAGCCTGCCTACCTATAACCCGCTTGGCGGTTACAGCTATAAATCCATTCGTCGATCTTTTGTTGCCGGCGGGGCTTTGGAGAAGGGTTATAATCACGCGACCGCCAAATGCCCAAGGATGGGCACGGTCGGTTCGTCATTGGTAAAAAGCGATATTCTATGTTCGTTATTTAGAGTTCTCAGATAGATTGCGGGATTCGTCTTAAGATGAGAAATTTTAGAACGTACCGTTACTCGGGAGAATGATTTTATGGGTTACTTTATTTCTCGCGAGTTGGAATTTCAGCAAGCAGCCTTATGAGGATGTCCATGCCCACTGGCTTTACTAGATGAGAGTTGAAGCCGGCGTCTTTTGTACGCTGACGATCCTCTGCGGCCCCCCACCCGGTAAGAGCTACCAGAAATATCCTCTTTCCCCACGGCTGTTCACGTATACGACGAGCAGCCTCGTAGCCGTCAATTTTTGGCATGCCGAGATCCATCAGGACCAATTCCGGTCGAAATTCTTCGGCTTGGGTCACGGCGGTTTCTCCCTCATAGGCAGTTCGCACTTCATGTCCCATTCGCTTGAGAATCATGGAAAGTGTTGCGGCGGCGTCCCGATTGTCGTCCACAACGAGCACGCGGCAGCATGGCCCGGGGGTATTCTCTGCAGAGACCTCTGGTTCAGCCACATCTTCCGCAGCCACAGGCAACCGGACGAGGAACTCGCTGCCTTGACCTAGACCCAAACTGCGAGCCTCGACAGTGCCGCCATGCAGCTCGACGAATTCCTTTACCAGCGACAATCCGATGCCCATCCCGCCTTGCGTCCATTGCCACGAAGGATCAACTTGCGTGAACGGTTCAAAAATATTTCGAAGTTTGTCGGCTGGAATGCCAATTCCATGGTCTCGAACTCTTAGCTCAACGTGATTGCGATCTAAACGAGCAATCAGCCGGATGCTCTGTTGGGGCTCGCTATATTTGGCGGCGTTGTTCAAAAGATTTAGGATTATTTGGACCATCCGGGTAGACCGAGCGCGACATTGGATTCAGCGTGAGGAGGCCGATCAGGTCACTGCGAATATCTGTCAGTTTCTTAAGTCATCCACCGAGTAGGTCTGCGAATGTTTAAGCTTGAGGGGACAATATCAACCTCAATGTGTCTACAATCCAACCCAGTCCCTGAGCAGGCATCTGAGTTGCGAGCGACGGTCGACGCTGAGCGCCTGCGGAGTTATTGGTAGGTAGGCACACTGGGCGGCTGAATTCTTCGGCCGAGTTTCAATGTCGGGCTTCTCTGAATCGCCGGTTGTCGATGGTGATTTGAATCACATCATGGGGATATCCGCGGCACGGTATTGATCCCGAAGTTCCACCACCGACCGACACTTCAGGACAGCATGAAGTGAATTTGTCGCGATGAAGTTTCCTTAAATTGCGACGGATCTTATGGCACCATACTATTTACCCTTGCAGAGGCAAAATCTGCCGAGTTTTTTGAAGGCACTGGCCGGGAGCCCAGGACGAACCGACATTACGCACGCTGTTTTCAGGATCTCTGTCACCAGAACAAGCTCCCCAAACCCCTCTTCCTCGACCGCCAAGCGCCGCAATTTTCAACCGCGATTCACAAACTGAGCAACTCACGCTTGCCATCGGCTTGCGTGGAAGCAGTGCGGGGCGCACTGAGATTTCGGCAAGATTTCTTACCCGAATCCATTGGGCTTACCTAGCAGTGCATTTTGCGAAGCCGGACAGTCTCAACACCCCAGCCCAATGAGTTAATGCGAACACGGCTGACAGATTTCTGCCAGCCGTGCATGCGTGCCATCAGAGAGAAAGTCAAAGACTACTCTTTCGGCATGAGAACAGAATCGATCACGTGGATCGTACCGTTCTTGCAGGCGATGTCGGCCTTCACGACCTTGGCATTGTCAATCATCACGGTTTCGCCCTCGGTTTTGATGGTGACCTTCTTGCCGTTGACGGTCTCCGCGGAATCCATTTCCTTGACTTTGTCAGCTTTTACGTCGCCTGACACGACATGGTATTTGAGAATCCCTGCCAACTTTTCCTTGTTGCCTGGCTCGAGCAACTTTTCCACCGTACCGGCAGGAAGCTTGGCAAAGGCCTCGTCCGTAGGGGCAAACACTGTAAAGGGGCCTTTGCCCTTCAACGTTTCCTCAAGACCAGCCGCTTTAATTGCGGCAGTCAGTGTGTTGAAGGTACCGGCTTCCTTGGCCGTCTCAAGAATACCCATCTTCTCGCCGCCCACGACTGGTCGATTCGCGGTGACGGCGCCAGGCTGGTTGTACCTTTGAGTTTGCGTTTGGCCAAACGCAGATACTGCCGACAACGACAAAGCCATCACAAACATGGCGCCAGATTTCAAAGTCATTTTCATATGTTACTCCAAGTGAAAGAGGTCTGAGAAGGAATTACAGCATCCCCACTCTCGGGTTGGAACGATTAAGGATGCTTACGCGTGCCTGCTGGATTTCCCGAGCAGCAAGAAAAAAGATCGTTGAAGGGGATTTCAACCCTTACCATGTGCTGCGGGTCAGAAACGTCGCAGAGCGCAAGCGATTCAACACAATGTGAAGTGCAAATGGGATGCCTCTAATTGTGGCACTTCTAGCGCAGGTGGAGAATCTGCTTGGGCTTGGTGAGACTCAAAATGACGTGAACCGCACCAAACTGGATTTAATCCTGTCACTATCGTTGTCGAAGTGAAGTTTCGGCTTGCCGGGAATGGACGGTTTTGAAGTCGCGAAACGGATGCGTCAGCAACCAATCCTCCAGAAGGTGGTGCTGGTCGCCATTACTGGATACCGACGGGATTTGAACGTGCAGCGTTCACAGGAGACCGCTTCGATCACTACTTGATTAAGCCCACTAAGTTCGGGAATCTGCAAGAAATCTTAGCGAGCGTCTCTCGAAGACGGCGAATTGATACTCAGCGCGGCGATGATGACTTCGTGAAGCGGCCCGACAGCAGGCACGCTTTACTCAAATAGTGCGGCCTCTAATGCAAGCCCTGGACCAAAACCGAGTGCCACGCATGGCCGAGGTGCTTTCTGTTTTTGCATTCGATCCAAAATGAACAGAATTGTAGAAGATGACATATTCCCAAAATCTGCGAGTATTTCTCGCGAGGTTGTCAAGCCATTTATGCCCAACTGAAGACCTTCCTCGACGGCGTTGAGAATGCGAGGCCCGCCGGGGTGCACCGCCCACGATTTCACCTCTTCGAGGGACAGACCATGTAGGCACAACCAGTTTTTTAACCAGGAACGTAAACTATCGTTTATGATGGCCGGAACTTGTTTTGAAAGTGTCATTTCAAAACCGTGATCCCCGATGTTCCAGGTCATCGCGCTTCGCGAATCGGGAAATACACAGCTTCCTGTGGCCGATAGTTTCCAGTTGGTCTCAGCAATTGCAGGTCCGACGATCACCGCGGCCGCGCCATCGGCGAACAGTGCATTGGCGATTATTTTTTGGGGATCCCAACCATAATAATAATGGAGACAACAGAGTTCGACCGTTGAAAGCAACACACGTGCCTGGGGGTTGGCATCAACATAAGCCTTGGCAACCCTGAGTCCGTTCATCGCTCCATGGCAGCCCATGTATCCGATATGGGTACGCTCAACTCCACGCGAGAGCGAAAGGCTTTCGATGAGTATTTCATCAATGCCAGGAGCCATAAAACCGGTACACGAGACTGTCACCACATGATTAATCTCGTCGTTGCCGATTGAACCTTGCTTTAGCGCATTTCTACTAGCTTGCATGGCCAGTGGTGGTGCTAATAGTTTATAAAGTTCCATGCGCTGCGCAGTGGTCGGTCCTCGATAGGCTGGTATGTTCTTTGGTAGAAAAACGGAGTGAGAGTAATTTGTACCCTCTATCACGTCTCGGACTACCTGGTCGCCTAAACAAAATCGCCGTGTGTTAATTCCTGAGCCAGCATAAATCGCCGACAACCAAGTTTCTTGTTCGTCAGTCCCATTGCAGAGAGAACGTGCCAGCAACAGGGCGTCCTCTTTGTCGATGATTGCGTCGGGGAGAGCAGTCCCTATAGCGAGTATGGCAGCTGTCATACGAGAATGCCTCGCGGTAGGCTTAAAGGTGCATTCAAGCGCCTCAGAATCGGTGTAGCCAATTTGGGTGTAAAGCTTAATAGCCGTATTGTTGCGCGAACTAGTTGAGGATGGCGTAGGGCTCGAGCCAGGAACCGACAGATGCCCTGTCTACTTTTGATGACACGAGAATAGCAAGTTGCCCATTCTTGCTCTAGTTTTGTGTCCCATTGTTGTACAGCTTGCAGTGCTAAGGGGGCGATCGCGACGGCCGATGCCAACGCCCAGGAGATACCTTCGCCAGTGAATGGCTCGACATACCCCGCTGCGTCGCCAAGGACCAGAACTCGGTCGCACGACAGCCGAGAAGAATAACTCGTCAGAGCTACCGTACCACGCCATGGAATCTCGGTGAGCTCATTTATCTTTGGCCAACCAACCTCCGCAATAATTTTCGCTGCAGCAAGTCCTAGTCCTCCGGTAGCAAGTACGAACTGACGATCAAATGCCGCGGCTACGTCCAGCCGACCATCTTCCAGGAGGACGAGGCCCACATATCCTCCTTTTGAACACGCCATATAGACAGTGCCGTCTCGAATGAATCTAGGTGCCTTCGGTAAAACGGTTCCGGCTCCGAAGCGCGAACTCTCTTGTTGAGGGCTTCTTGATCCATTGTATTTGGCGAGAAATGATCCTCCCAATCCATCGGCTACCAATACCAACTTAGTCTTGAATGTGACTTGATGACCTCCATGATTGAGTACCACCTCGCGAAATCCACACTTTGACGATCCAAGCTGAGCATTCGTGTCCGGCAGAAAATCCGCGCCACAACTAATGGCTTCTTTAACTAAAGCACTGTCCAGCGCCTCACGTGAAAGTGAAACACCTCCTGGTAACGCAAGTTCAGCTTGGCATCCACGACCAGCCAATAAAAATCTCTCGAGCGGTATCGCGCGCAACTTGAGTGTGAGATCTCCGAGTGACACATCAGCTAGGGTGGTCAAAGCAGCTGCATTAAGGCAGCAGCCACAAACTTTCCCTCGCGATAATGCTCTACGTTCGACGAGAAGCACAGATGCACCAGATAAAGCAGTTTGTCGAGCAGCAAGTGCACCCGCTGGACCGGCTCCCACGACAATGACATCCCAGAGGCGGTCAGTTACTTCGCAAAGGTTGCTGATCCGAGAAGTCAATGTTTACTCCAACTTAACAAAAATCGTTGCGGCCAGTGTTCAACTATAGTTGCACCTATCAGTCCGGCATTTTTGGCCAGACAACTGATTTCTTGACAAGTATATGCACCTTCTACAGACCGGGGTCCATCGAAGTGGACCACCGGTGATAAAGACAATAGCCGCGTGCCGACGTGGGCCAAGACAAGACCTAATGGACTGCGCACTAGATCGCTTACAAGAACAAGCCTTTCTGCCCGATCTGCCATTCTGTTCATTAAGGACGCACATTGCTCGTCGGTGAGATGATGCATAAACAGTGAGCAGATAATAACATCAAAACCGGTTGGCAAAGGTTCTTGTAAAACATCACATACGAAGAAACTCAGTTTTACGCTTCCTGAACTAGCTCGCTGACTTGCGTATTCAACCGCCCGCTGACTAATGTCACACCCAATAAGCTCCATCGGAAGTCCTGCGTGCTGAGCTTTGTCCGCCAATCGCGCAAGAACATCTCCCCCACCGCATGCCAGGTCGAGAACTCGCAGGGGCCGTCCTAACTCAGCATGCAATTGGCAAAGTGGCCGCCACAGAATTTTGGCAGTGCGACTCCAAAGATTAATCCGACCTAACCCTCGAAGCGCTTGTCGATGACGACTAACGTCGAGATTTGGCTGGTCCATTATTTCCGGCTGGAGCTTACGGAACTTCACGCTTTGATAGATTGGCATTGGACTTAAGGACCTCCGCTCAGCGTGAACTGTCTCAAATAGCCATTCTAGGTCGAATTCCTAGTAAGAGGCAAGTCTTGCGAGACCTGCGGCGTGAGACGATAAGCGATTCATGCTAGCGCAGGCGCGTGGCGACGTCACACTCGCAGCGATTTCGCATCTGGATTGGTGGCAGGCTGAGAAATTCTGGGAAAAGTCTTCTAGAGATCTCAGCAAAAACTAGCATCTAACGTTACTGCGGTATCGTAAGTGCAGGTAGAAGAAGACTTCTTACCATACGATGACCGCTTCGTCTGAGTACGATTGATCCGCGGATCACCAACAACTTGAGGAACAGACCTAATGATTCTACGTATTACCTTTGCGGCTGATGTGCGTCCTGCCAACATGCGCGTTGGCCAATCACATCGACTTTATTCAAGATGATTCAAACCCGGGAAACGGAACTGAGAACGCGACATTT
>NZ_JBGSQY010000053.1:0-52854 GCF_041737835.1 Bythopirellula sp.
TGATGGAAGTCGTCGATGGCCAGTATCAAAAGTATGTGGTCTCCGGCGGCGATTTCATCCGCGAAGACTTCTTCGGCAAATATCCCGAGTTACTTGAACTCGTGAAGAACTACTCCGACGACAAGCTCCGCAAGATGCGCCGAGGGGGACACGACCCCGAGAAGGTATTCGCCGCGTATCAAAAGGCTTGCCAACGCAACGGCAAGCCGACCGTCGTGATCGCCAAAACGATCAAAGGCTATGGCCTTGGTGAAGGGGGCGAAGGCCGCAACGTCACGCACAATAAAAAGAAGCTCAACGAAGAAGAGCTGCGCGAATTCCGCACACGGTTTGGGATTCCCATTTCCGACGAGCGCGTGGCCGAGGCACCGTTCTACAAGCCGCCCGCCGACAGCCCGGAAATGAAGTATCTGCGCGAGCGCCGGGAAGCGCTGGGTGGTTTCGCGCCGATGCGGAATTCCAATCCCGTGAAGCTGGAAGTGCCGCGTTTGGCCGACTACGAAAAGACGATGGCCAAGCTCGTCAGTGCTGGTCCCGGCAAGGAATTTTCAACCACCAACGGATTCGTCCGTCTGCTGGGTGATCTGTTGCGCGACAAGAAAATCGGCAAATACATCGTGCCGATCGTCCCCGACGAATCGCGGACCTTCGGCATGGAAGGTTTGTTCCGCCAGATCGGCATTTACTCGCATCATGGCCAGCTTTATCAGCCGGTCGATTCGGATCAGCTCGCTTTCTACAAGGAAGCCAAAGACGGCCAACTCCTCGAAGAAGGCATCACCGAAGCGGGCAGCATGTCGTCGTTCAACGCGGCGGGCACGGCTTATTCGTCGCATGGGGTGAACATGATCCCCATGTTCATTTACTACTCGATGTTCGGCTTCCAACGGATCGGCGATCTGATTTGGGCCGCGGCTGACATGCGGGCCAAGGGCTTCCTGCTGGGTGGCACGGCGGGCCGCACCACACTCAACGGCGAAGGTCTGCAACATCAAGACGGGCACAGCTTGGTGAACGCGATGGCGTTTCCGACTGTCCGTGCTTATGACCCCGCATTCGCTTACGAGACGGCCGTTATTATTTTCGACGGTCTCAAGCGGATGTACGAAGACAACGAGCAGGCGATCTATTACATCACGCTCGAAAACGAAAATTACATGATGCCCGAGATGCCCGCCGGTTGCGAGGAAGGCATCATCCGCGGCATGTACAAGGTCAAGAGTGTTGATGCTAAGGGATCTCGGGTGCAGTTGTTTGGTAGTGGAGCAATCCTCCGCGAAACCCTGCGAGCCGCCGACATCCTGGCCGAGAAATATGACGTGGCCAGCGACGTGTGGAGCATCACCAGCTATACGCAACTGCGGCGCGATGCCCAGGAGTGCGAACGGTGGAACATGCTCAACCCCGAGAAGGCGCCGAGAAAGTCGTACATCGAAGAACAACTGGCCGGCGTGGAAGGCCCCGTGATTGCGTCGAGCGATTACATGCGGATCCTCGCCGAGCAAGTGAGCGCGTGGGTCCCCGGCGGATTGTTCGCACTCGGAACCGACGGCATGGGCCGCAGCGAATCGCGCGAAGCGTTGCGTCGGCATTTTGAAGTCGACGCCGAGTGCGTGGTGCTGGCGACGCTCACGCAGTTGGCCAAGCGCGGCAAGTTCGAGCAGGCCAAATTGGCCGGCGTCGTGAAAGAGTTGAACATCAACCCCGACAAACCCTCGGCGTTGTACGCGTAGTAAAAATTTGCACCACGGAGACACAGAGGACACGGAGAAATAGCAACCACGTATAACACGAATCTTACGAATCAATTCATTCGTGCTATTCGTCAGATTCGTGGTTAAGTCTCCTCTCTGTGCCCTCCGTGTCTCCGTGGTTAATAACTGATTTAAGAATTAAAGACAAACTATGGCGACACAAATCACACTTCCCAACTTGGGCGAAAATATCGAATCGGGCGACGTGCTTTCGATTCTAGTTTCTGAAGGCGACACGATCAAAGCCGATCAGGACATCATCGAAGTCGAAACCGACAAGGCGACGATGCCGATCCCCAGCCCGCAGGCGGGTAAGGTCGTGAAGGTGCTCGTCTCCGAGGGAGACACAATCAAAATCGGCGCGGCGATCCTTGAGATCGAAGCCGGCAGCAATGGCACCGCTGCCCCTGCCAAAGAAAAACCGGCCGCGAAGGAAAAGGCTGCCGAGCCCAAGGCTGCTGAACCTAAGAAGGAGGAGGCTCCCAAGGCAAAGAGCGCACCGAAAAAGAAACCCGCCGACGAAGAAGATATTCCCCCGCCCCCGGGCGAAGATGAAGTCGCCGTCGTCGAGGATGAAGACGACGAAGCGGAAGATGAAGTTGAAGCCGAACAGCCCGCGGCGAAAAAGTCGAGCGCTGCGGCACCGAAAACAAGCGCACCCGCTAAATCGAGCGCGTCGAGTGAGGAAGCTGGTGATGGCCAATCAGCAGCGGCGGCTGGTCCTGCCGTGCGGCGACTGGCCCGCGAGTTGGGTGTTGATCTCCGTCGCGTGCGGCCATCAAGTGGTAGCCGCCTCAGCGAGGAAGATGTGCGTGCCCACGTTCGCGCGAACAATCAGCAAGCGGCTTCGCAAGCACCCAAGGGCGTAACGCCTCCGGGTTCGCTCGATTCCGATAACCACGGCGCGGTGCGGCGTGAAAAGATGTCGCGCCTGCGGCAAACGATCGCCCGCAACATGCTGAATTCGTACACCACGATTCCGCAGCTCACGAATTTCGACGACGTCGACGTGACCGAACTCGAGCGGATTCGCAACGACAGCAAGGCCGATTACGACACCCAGGGCGTGAAGCTCACGGCAATGCCGTTCTTGGTGAAAGCCGTGGCTACGGCGTTGCGTCAGCATCCGATCGTCAATGCTTCGATCAGCGATTCGGGCGACGAGATCATCTACAAGGAATATGTGAACATCGGCATCGCAGTCGACACCGAGCGCGGGTTGATCGTGCCCGTGTTGCGTGACGCGGATCGCAAGAGCATTCCGCAGATCGCGCGGGAACTCGCCGAGATGGCCGACGCCGCGCGTTCGGGCAACTTCAAGGTTGAAGACCTGCGCGGCGGGACGTTTACCATCAGTAACCTCGGCGCAGTGGGGGGAACTTATTCCACGCCGATCATTAATCCCCCCGAAGTAGCTATTCTGCTCGCTGGCCGCAGCCGGATTCTGCCACAGTATATTAATGACCAATTGCAACCGCGGTTGATAATGCCACTGTCGATCAGCTACGACCATCGCATCGTCGACGGCGCCGCGGCGGCACGCTTCCTGAACGACGTAAAGCGTTACCTAGCAAATCCCGGTCGCCTGCTGCTGGCACCGTAAGGCAAAGCACGGCTCTTAGTTCCACAATAGCCGGGGTGCTACGCACGCCGTGTTGCAAAACACGATTTCGGCCTGCGTAGCAGCCCGGCTATTTATCTCTTCACGCCACGGCACACGCTTTGCCTTAGACGAAATCGCAACGCATTAGCATTCTTTGATTCTGCCACTCGAGGCGTTTCTTGATTTCGTTCCTTACCACTCCACTACTGGTCCGGCGAAGCTTGTTTTTCGTGATTTTCTGCCGCGTATTGTCATTTGCTGAGCGGAGATGCCTTCTCGGCGCGAAACCTTTCGCAGGTTTCTGCGGGTGGCTCTCTAGGCTGGTGGATGTCTATTCCCAGCGCAGAGCGTGCCTAGTTAAGGCGCATTGCTTGGCGCACCACGCGACGCAGTCACACTGAGAAACACTTTTCCCCGAGGCCCCATTTTGCCAAGTCGCCAGCATTTGGTTGGTCCTGACCAGCCGTTTTCTGTTTGATCACGAATAGACGAGCATGGAGCTCGCTCGTCCTGAGGCGCCACGGTTGGCACAGACAGGCTGGGTCCCCTGCCCCATGGCAGGGTCCCCAGTCTTTCCAAGACAATCCAAAACCTTAGGAAAGGGTGTGCCATGAGCACCATGAGTTACAGTGATTCGTCGTCGACCGAAACTCGCAAGTTTGGCGCGGCAGCCGGCGGCGGAGGGGCCTCGTACACAGGGTTAAGCCCACGCATGGCCGCCATCTCAGCGGTCACGAACTATCAACCGCTCTCGCCTCCTTTGGATTTCACCAAGACCCCCGCACAGCAACTGTTTGCGACCAACGTGTTCAGCAAGTCGGTCATGAAAGATCGCTTGCCAAAACCGATCTTCAAGTCGGTCATGAAAACCATCGAAGCGGGCGAGAAGCTCGATCCCGAAATTGCAGACATTGTCGCCGCCGCGATGAAGGATTGGGCCATCGAAAAAGGCGCCACGGCCTATGCCCACGTGTTCTATCCCCTGACCGGACTCACGGCCGAGAAGCACGACAGTTTTCTCTCGCCCGACGGCAACGGCGGCGCGGTCACCGAGTTTTCAGGCAAGCAGCTGATTCAAGGCGAGCCCGACGGTTCGAGCTTCCCCTCGGGCGGTATCCGCGCGACGTTTGAAGCCCGCGGCTATACGATCTGGGACGTCACGAGCCCTGCCTACATTCTCGAAAATCCCAACGGCACGACGCTCTGCATCCCCACCGCCTTCGTGTCGTGGACCGGCGAAGCGCTTGATAAAAAGACGCCCCTCTTGCGTTCGATGCAGGCGCTCAACGGACAGGCTCAGCGGATTCTGAAAATCTTCGGCCACGAAGACGGAGCATTCGTCGCCTCGACGGCGGGTCCCGAGCAAGAATATTTTTTGGTGGATCGGCATTTCTATTTTGCTCGCCCTGACTTATTCACCGCCGGTCGTACGCTGTTTGGTGCGACTCCTCCCAAGGGTCAAGAGTTCGAAGATCATTACTTCGGCGCCATTCCCGAACGCGTGTTGGCCTTCATGCTTGAAGCCGAACGCGAATTGTTCAAGCTGGGCATTCCCGTCAAGACCCGCCACAACGAAGTGGCCCCGGGCCAGTACGAGATCGCCCCCGTGTTCGAATCGGCGAACTTGGCCAACGATCACCAACAACTTGTGATGATCACGCTCAAGCGCGTGGCCGAAAAGTACGGCATGGCGTGCTTAACTCACGAAAAGCCCTTCGCGGGCGTCAACGGTTCGGGCAAGCACGTCAACTGGTCGCTCGGTAGTGCCACGCAGGGCAACTTGCTTGATCCGGGTGAGACCCCGCATGAAAACGCCCAATTCCTCGTGTTCTGCGCCGCGGTCATGCGAGCCGTCTATCTGAATCAAGGTTTGCTGCGAGCCTCAGTGGCCACCGCGGGTAACGACCATCGTCTCGGTGCGAATGAAGCCCCGCCAGCAATTATTTCGGTGTTCTTGGGCGATCAACTCGCCGACGTGTTCCAGCAAATCAAGGCCGGCGGCGCGAAGTCGTCCCTCGCCAAGGGAACGCTCACCGTGGGCGTCGACGTGTTGCCGCCGCTCCCCAAGGATGCCGGTGACCGCAACCGCACGAGCCCGTTTGCCTTTACGGGCAATCGCTTCGAGTTCCGTGCCGTGGGCTCGAACCAATCGATTGCCGGACCGTTGGTGGTGATGAATACGATTGTGGCCGAATCGCTCGACTTCTGTGCGACGAAGTTGGAAAAGGCCATTGGTGGCGACCCCGCGAAATTGAACGAAGCCGTGCAAACCTTGCTGACCGAGTTAATGGCCGAATGTGAACCGATCATCTTCAACGGCGACGGTTACTCGGCCGCTTGGCATGAAGAAGCCCATAAGCGTGGCTTGTTGAATCTCAAGACCACGACCGACGCCCTGCCAGAACTTGATGGCCCTGGCGTGAAAGAATTGTTCTCGAAGTACAACGTTCTTTCCGAGCGGGAACTCGAAAGTCGGCTCGACATCTATCTGGAGCAATACTGCAAAACCGTCTCGGTCGAAGCCAAGCTCACGGTCGAAATGGCCAAGACGCTGATCTTCCCCGCGGCCGTGCGTTATCAAACTCAACTGGCCTCGGCGTGTGCCAACTTGGCCGCGGTCGGCATTGAATTCGATATGGACACGCTCGAAAAGATCACTGAAATGGTCAAAGGCCTACAGGACAGCACGGCCTCGCTGGAAAAGATTCTCGCAGATCCCAACGAAGGAAGTGTCCTGGAGCATGCTCGTTACTATTGCGAGGAAGTCCTCCCCGCGATGGCCGAGGTGCGGAAATACGCCGACTTGCTGGAAGGTTGGGTGGCCGACGATTTGTGGCCACTGCCAACCTATCAAGAGATGCTGTTCATCAAATAGCGTCAGTGTGTCGACGTTCCGATCAGAACAATGTCGGTTACGAGTTTCCCTCCCGGCGTGTCGGCGAGGGAAACTTGAAACCGTTCGGAGTCACCGTCCGCGGTGAGACAGCGTGTCACCACCCTTTCGGCGACTGGTAATCGGAACGTCTTTCTTTGCGCTGACCTGTTTGCTGGCCACGTTGGGATACATGCTCGCCGGCTGGAACGCGATGGACGCCATCTATATGGTCGTCATCACGATCTTCGGCGTCGGCTATGGCGAAGTGAATCCTATCGTCTCACCGCAACTACGCGTGATGACGATCATGTTGATCGTGTTCGGCTACGGCTCGGCTATTTACACAGGGGGAGGTCTCGTGCAGATGCTACTCGAAGGGGAACTCAATCGGGCTCTCACCAATCGCCGGATGACCAAAGGAATTGAGGAACTGCGCGACCACGCGATCATCTGTGGCTTCGGCCGTGCGGGAAGTATCTTGGCCAAAGAGCTTCATACGGCGGGCATGCCCTTCGTGGTCGTCGATCAAGACGAAGCCAAGCTTGCTCAGGCCGAACAGCTCAAATATCTGATTTTGCAAGGCAATGCGAGCGAGGATGACACGCTGTTGCATGCCGGGGTGCAACAGGCCCGCGTGCTGGCCACGGTTGTGCCCGACGACGCAGCCAACGTGTTTATCACGCTCACGGCACGGGTGCTCAATCCGAACATCGAAATCATTGCCCGGGCGGAGAACCCGGCCACGGAGTCCAAGCTGCTGCGCAGTGGCGCCACGCGCGTCGTGCTTCCCGCCGCGATTGGCGGCAAGCGGATGGCGCAGCTGATCACTCATCCGAAAAGCGAAGACCTCCTTGCCGATCCTCAGAAACACGAACAACTGCAACACGAGTTGTCGCTGATCGGTCTGCAAATGTACGAAATTAAAGTGGCGCCCGGCGGCGAAATCGATGGCCGCCAAGTGAGCGAGATTGTCTCTGCCAAAGATCACAAATTCTTGATCGTGGCGGTGCAATCTCACGCCGGCGACATGGTGATCGATCCCCCTTTGGAGCACACCGTTAAGGCGGGAGACGTGTTATTCGTGCTCTCACGCGGGGAGTACTTTCCCATGCTGACGGCCACCACCAAGCAATGCTACGAAATGCACTACCGTGGTGCGAAGATGATGGTCAACGGTTGAGCAATCACTGCGGTTCATGAAAGCTGCGCTCGACTTTGTCCTCGGGGTCGGTCGATGCGCCGTGGTCCCGCCATAGCCAGCGCATCATCTCGGGCAAGATCGCCCCGCCCTGCTGCGAGCCGTGGTTACCGATGCCCCAGGTGTAGGTCATGTCGTAATCTTTCTCTTCCAAGGCATGGGCCATACGGTTGTTCTGAAGGAACCAATCCCACTCGGGATCATACTTACCATCGCGCATGCCACGATTGTCGTTACGGCCGCTTTGCAGAAAGATGCGAATCGGTTTCTTCTCGCTCGCACGGATGATATCGGGATATTTGTGCCCGCCGCGGATGTTGGTGTAGCTGCCGACGATGGAAAGCACCTTGCTGAACTGATCGGGCCGCTGCCAAGCGACCGTAAACGCTGCGATCGCGCCGGAACTCACGCCGCCGATGCCGTGATCCTTGGCATCGGGCGAGATATTGTATTTTTCTTTTAACACGGGGAGGAGCTCGTCGATGATCACGCGAGCGTAGCGATCATCGAGCGAGTTGTATTCCTCGGGTCGGTTGGTGTGCTTATCGCCCCAGTCATTCATCGTCGGCTCGGGTTGCTCGGGCGTGCGACCCGGATTAATAAACACGGCGATCATCACGGGAATCTCGCGGCGATAAATGAGATTGTCGAGCACGTGCCGGGCGCGCAAAGGCCCATCTTCATTCACAAACGCCTGACCATCCTGAAAGATCATCAAGCTCGCTGGCGTCTGGGGATCGTACTTAGCAGGCACATAAGCCCAATAGGTGTGCTGCGTGCCGGGAAAGACTTTCGACGGCAACACGAACGGCCCCGTGAGCTCGCCTTGCGGCACGCCTTCATGAGGGCGCGAATCGGGACCGAGTTTATAGTACTTGTCGGGGTCTTGGGCGTGAGCGACAAACCCAACACAACACAGACACACAAACAGAAAAACCCGTCGCATTGCTGACTCCAGAAAAGGAACAAAGACTTAGCCGTGATTCTAAGTCAGCGAGAATGCCAGCGAAAGCGGGGTTGCGGCAGTGGCTTTTGAAACCACGAATCAAACGAATTGCACGAATAAATAAAATGCTCTGCGTTACCGAGCATCGGGCAACTTTCCTTCGAGTGCTTGATCGAGAGCCTTTGCCAATTTGTCATGAAAATCCGCATCGGCTTCAACCGTTTTGTATTTCTCCGCGGCGCTTTCTGCTTCATCCTTGCGATCGTTAATCACAAGCAGCGCCACCAAAGTTGAAGCATCCTCGATAAACCGTTTGTCACGATACTCCTTCATCATTTCAGCGTGCTTAGCATCAATTCTGTGGCTGCGCTCAAGCTTATAAATCTCAAGATCACGAGTCACTTTCTTTTCTGGTTTGATATATTTACCACAAAGATCGAACTCTTTAGCACTAATCAGTGACTCTTCGGCCAAACCGTAGAGTCTTTCCGCCACCTCAGGATTACGTTCATCGACTTGCTTGAATACTTCAACAGTATCTAAATCATTCTGCAATTCGCGATTCAGAGCCCTGAGATCCGCAAAATCTTCCCAAGAACTCTTGTATTCTAAATTTGCAAGAAATCTGTCTCTCGTCGCGATGCGTACGCTTTTCAATTTTTCCATGGCAGGAGGATAGACGTCTGCTAGCCGATGCCAATCAGCAAGTGCAAATGAAAGCCGCACCGCTGACATCGACGGTTCTAATTCATTGGCATTCTCATGAAACCAAATATGCTTCGCGAGGGCATTTTCGTATTTCCCATCTCTCGCGTCCTCACTTGCTTCATTGAGTATCGCCTGAACATCCGGCTTCTCCGGTGGAACCCACTCATCGGCAAAAGCGCTCATGGCAAACAGTCCAACAATAAGAGAAGCAACGAGTTTCATAAGAATCCCGATGAAAATGTCTTGGTAGTCTACCCCAACGCACTATCATCTTACAGCGAATGGAATCGGGCAACAATTATGCGTCGAAGGCACGAATCATGGCCTATTCGTCGAATTCGTGGTTAACCCAACTTACATCCGGAATCCCTGAATCGGAAAACACAGCACCGGAATTGTGAGCGATGCCAGGCCGATCGCCCAGCGGATGGGGCCGAGTTCGACTTTGTCGTTGGCCGTGGGGGGATGGTGGATTCCCATGAAGATCACCAACACCAGCATCGGGGTCCACATCACCGCTTGATTGAGATTGGCCACGACATAAAAAATGGCCACGCAGACAAACCACTTGGCGAGCGTGTGGGCCCTGTCGAGAAACAGGGCGTAGATCGTGTGCCCGCCGTCGAGTTGGCTGATCGGCATCATGTTCAGGCCGGTGATGAGCATGCCCACCCAACCCGCCATGAAGTAGGGATTGAGCTGCGAGATGCCGATCCACTCGCGGTTAATCCATTGGGGATGAGCTTCTTGGTGGACCAGCTTGAGCATCCACTGGCCGAGGGGGGGCATATAGAGTTGGAACTCGCCGTTCTGGGGAAGGCGCGTGAGATCGAGTTCGTGGATCCCCCACCAGAAAACGGGGATCGCCACAACGAGCCCCGCCAACGGTCCGGCAATGCCGATATCGAATATCTGACGGCGATCGGCGCGCATGCCGTCCATGCCAATGACCGCACCCATTGTGCCGATGGCATTGAACGGCACGGGAATGCAGAGCGGGTAGCTCGCTGGGATGTGGTATCTCACCGTTTGCAGGAAGTGGCCCATCTCGTGCGTGAGCAGAATCGCTAGCACCGCGGCCATATATTGCACGCCGTTGAGCCAGTTCGCTTCGATGATGCGACCCATGGCGGCATAAGTGCCGAGGAAGCGCGGCTCCAGCGGCTCCCAATTGGTCACGCCGACCCAAAACGTCGACGCACACGTGGCGAGAAACAACAGGATTGGCAACAGTGTGCGGCGCTGCGGACGAAAATGCAGGTCCGAAACTGTCAGCTCGGGCAAATGCGACACCGCCGGATCGTTGAACGCATCCTCAATGTCGAGTTGCGGAGGCACCGAGCGATCAAACTCTTGAGAAGTGCCCACCCGTTGCGGAGTACCCGTCGCGGGCGGAACTGCGGGAGTCTGTGTTTCAGTCGTGGGGGCCTCTGCTTCCATCGAAGAATCTTACCGGAGTCGCTTGCCTGAGCCTAGGGCGGGCCAATCCTGCCTGGCTACCAGGAGTTCGCAGAAAGCTCGCTGATCTTAGTAAATTTCGAGACTTTTTACGACGCTCGTCTCGCTGGCCTTGGCCGCCGACAGGCAGCGTAGGGCCGTGCTGAGCAAATCTAACGGCTGGAAATTCTTCGAAGGGAGCGTCACCGATGCGACACCCGCGCTGACGACCCCCTGCACCGGGTGCCCTGCTTCCATGAGCCGTTCCAGCGAAGCTTCGACATTGCGAATCAAGGTATGGGCCAAATCGATGGCGTCTTGTCGGTCGCAAGTCGGCAGAACCATCGTTCTTTGCAAAGAGGCACTACGTTCTGTGAGCGTATTGGTGGGTAACTCCGCACGGCAGGCAGCCTCGAGCAGCGGGGTCACCAAATTTTCTTGCTCTTCAAGCGTGGGGCCACTGACTTCCAGCATCAAAACACTCAGCGGCTGCCGACGAGTACGGCACGTGCCCGCAATCAACGTTATCCAATGAACGAATTGATTCTTCCACGGCTGGATCGCCAAGCGTTTGACGACCGGCTTGAGAGTTTGTTTTAACGAAGTGGGTTGTAGTGCGGGAAGAGCTTCCGGTGAGTTCGGCGCTCGATTGAGAAAACTATCCATCGCTGCTCGCAATTGCACGGCCTCTTGCAGCAACGATTCGGTGGTATGCAGCCCATCAGTGGGTTTGTTCGAATGCGCACCAAATGCTGTTTCGGTGAGTTCCGACATCTCCTCGTGGGCCGCGATCAACACGTCGACAAAGTCGAGGGCATGACAAACGTCCAGCGACAAGATTTCCGCCAGATGCCCCACCTTGGGTTGCAAGCTCACGATCAATTCATGCAACTCGGCCTTGGTGAGATCGCAATATTCTTCGCCCGCTTCCAACAAGTCGGGCAACACGCTGAGGCGATGCTGGCCGACAAGCTCTCCCGTTAGATTGGCCATATGCAGGACACGCGCGAGCGGGCTATTGAGTCGATGCTCTTTGGCGAGAGTGCGGGGATCATGCTGGCCGGCAATCGCTTCGACCAGCGGCCGAGGCATGTTCCATTCTTTGAGCATCGCCGCGGTAAGTTGGATGTGATCAAAACCGAAAGCGTCGGTTTCGATCTGTCGGAGGTCAGCGCCAGTTTCGGTGGCCCGAATCAGCATCACGGCATAAGAAGCGCCCAATTGCTTGGCGAATACTAGAATGCCAAGGCCTTGCAGCAGCCCTGCCAAAAAGGCTTCGTCGCCGGGGGTATCAAAAAGCTGTTCGCTGATTTCACGTGCCGCTACGGCACGGGCGAGCGTGGTCGTCCAATACCATTTGAGCGGTTCGCGACCGATGTTGGCAAACAAGTTGTCGGGCAAACTAAAGCCCAACACCAAAATCTTGAGCGGCTTGATGCCCAGCAATGCGATCGCTTGATTGAGATCACTCACCTCACCCGGCAAACCAAACAGCGAACTGTTCACAACTCGCAAAACTTTGGCCGTCAGCGCGGGGTCGCGCAGTATGCATTCTTTGATCGCTTGGGGGGTGACGCTCGTATCGCTTGTTAATTGAAGGACTTCCGCCGCGACCGAGGGGAGCGTGTACAACAACTTCGCCCGAGCGACCATTTCCTCCATCGCTGGCGTGGCGTGTTGTCCTTCGAGGGGTGAAAGCCCGGTGGCGGTGAGCATGGCGGGGAGACTCGCGGGAGGGAGACAGCGCGAGCCTGAACTCGCGGCGGAGGGATTAAGGAAATATAGGTCATGTTTACTCTGCGAAACGCCCCGCTAGCACAGCCGTTACAAACTGAAAAATACGCAGTGGGCGGCATGCCCTTGTACTCGTTTGCATCTGAAACACGCACCCTCTCTCGGGATGACACATTCCCCAGAAATCCTTTACAATCGACGCCTCTCGAATCCGCTGAAGCCATGGAAGGCCTAGATGGAACGTTGGTCCATTCTGTTGTGTTGTGTGCTGGGGGCGTGCTGGCCCAATATGGAGCTTCGCGCACAAAGCGAATCTCCCGCGCCGGTCACTCAAACCGCCGCTCAAGCACAACTCGCCCCACGGATCGAAGATGCGGCACTCCACGATGTGGCTTTCGTGGATCGCGAACAGGGTTGGGCCGTCGGCGAGCATGGCACGATCTGGCACACGACCGATGGCGGCCAGAATTGGCTTCCTCAAAATTCTTCCGTGAATGTTGATCTCCACGGCGTTTGGTTTGCCAGTCGCGATTTGGGTTGGGCCGTGGGGGGCACGACGAAACCTTATCTCTGGACGAGCCAAGCCACGGTCTTGCGAACGACCGACGGCGGGCAAACTTGGGAAACGCAATTAGCGCTCTTGCCGGCACTTGAGCGCGTGAAGTTTTTTGATGAGCAGCGTGGTGTCGCCTGGGGACGTGGCTCGGGGGGCGATCCGCTCGGAGTGTTTGCGTCCGACGACGGAGGACTCAATTGGCGCAACTTGGCGGTCGGCCCAACGTCGGCTTGGTGGGGTGGCGATTTTCTCAATCAGCACACCGGCGTGGTCGTTGGTTCCGCAGGTCAAGCCGCGCGAATCACCGCCGGCGATGCGATTCCGCTCAATCTCAATGGCAAAGATCGCAACATCCGTGCGGTGAAGCTGGAACCCAACGGCACGGGTTGGCTGGTCGGAGATCGCGGCCTGATCATGCGGACCAGCGATGGGGGCGTGACTTGGATTCCCAATGAAGTCTTGCCCAGTGATATCGCGGATGCCGTCAACTGGCAGGCCATCGCCACGCATGGCAGCCATGTGTGGATCGTCGGCAAGCCGGGTACGGTCATATTGCATTCACCTGATGCCGGCCAAACGTGGCAAGGTCACGCCACGGGCCAACACACGCCACTCCGCGATGTCACGTTCGTTGACGAAACGCATGGCTGGGCCGTCGGCGAGATGGGAACAATTCTCGCCACCAGCGACGGCGGGCAGACATGGCAAACACAACGCCGCGGCGGTGAACGTGCCGCGGTGTTGATGATCGTGCGTGATGAAAGTCAGATTCCAATCGCCACGCTCGCCAAATTGGCCAACAGCGACGGCTATCGGACGGTCGTTCATATTGTCGGATCACGAACAGGAAGAACCGATCCTGCCGCGGAAGCTCGCCTGCAAGCGGCCATCACCGCGCTGGGAGGCACCGCCGTCACACGCTCGTCATCCGAACGCACAAAAGATGAATTGCTAATCGATTTGGTGCGCGAACTGCGATTATGGCGGCCTGATGTGGTCATCGTTCCGGATGAAACTTTAGAAGATTCATCGATTGAAACCGCCATTACCAAAGCCGCGGACGAGACCGAGTATCCCGAACTTGCGCAGCAACTCGCACTCGGCTCCTGGCAAGTCAAGCGCGTGTTCACATTATTAGCGGGTACGGAACGCGGAACTCATCGCGTGCAATCCGCTGCAGTTATTCCGCTCACAGGGCAATCGCTCGCCGATCTGGCCACGGTTGCGAGAAGTTGGTTGCGATCTGATTTCGAGCCACTTCCCGAAACCGAGGAATTCCTGCTGAAGGCCAGCTACGACGGAGAGCCCATGCAATCGGTCGAAGACTTGGCTGCGGGGCTTGATATCGCACCGGGAAGTGATTGCCGTCGGCCATTGGCAACTTCGGACACGCCGTTCGATCCGCAAGTGCAACGTCGGCTCGCCGAAAAACGGCGGAACGTCGGCAGCATCATGCGCATGAGCGCCGGCAACCCTGCGCTGCTGGGTCAAGTCGGACAAATGATCGGCGATCTCGACGAAAGTGCCGCGGCAGCACTGTTGTTGGAATTGGCTACCCACTTTCAGCAAAATAATCAAATGGAGTTGGCAGTTGCTTGCCAAGAGTTGCTTACTCGCCGTTGCCCAAGCGATCCGCTCGCCGATCAAGCCCTCGTGTGGTTGGTGCAGTACTACGCGAGCAGTGAGACGGCACATGCTTATCGACCGGTCACGACTGAAGTCACGAATTCGCTCGCCAGTACTCATGAACTACCGACGGCAATAAATAACGTGCAACCTGCCACAGCTTTAATAGAAACCGACGAAGCCCCGCAATCGAGTGCGGTTGCCCAGCAGCGTTTTACCCGTGCCGCGCAAGTCGCTGAACATGTTGCTCACACGCGACCGCTGCTCTATAGCGAACCGCAAGTGCGCGTCCCCTGGGCCATCGCCGAGCGCAAGCGCGGCATTCCCGACACTGCCGAGCGTTATCTGGAATCTTTAGGTATTCGCTTTCCGGGCGAAGCGTGGCAAGCATGCGGCGAAGTCGAGCGTTGGCTGGCCGATCCCAGCAAACCTCCGCCCAAGAAGGAGCGTGTGATTTGCCGGTTCACCATCACCAAGCCACAACTCGATGGCAAGCTCGATGAACCCTTCTGGGAAAAGTCTTCGGCGCTAACGCCGTTGCATAATCAGGAGCCCTCCTCAGAGATTCGCTTGGCATGGGATGAAGAGTATCTGTACATGGCCGTACAATGCGCGAAATCTTCGCAACATGCTTATCCCACCGAACGGCGTCGAAGGACTTACGATGCCGATCTCACGGATCACGATCATGTGAGACTTTTCTTAGACGTAGACCGCGATTACACCACCTATTTTTCGCTCGCCGTCGATCATCGGGGTTGGACACACGATGCCTGTTGGCACGATGCCTCGTGGAATCCCAAATGGTTTGTTGCCGCCAGCAGCGATGAATCGCAATGGTCCGCCGAGGCGGCAATCCCTTGGAAAGAAATCACCCCAACCGCCCCGAAAGCCGGCGATGCCTGGACCGTCAGCAGCCAGCGAATCTTACCCAATGCAGCATCGCAAACTCTTGGGCCCCAAGACTTTCGGGTGCTGATCTTTAAGTAGTGCGAGTTCCTCTAGCCGGACCGTCACACGGTCCGGGATTTCTTGGCTACTCACAACACTTCCCCCCGGACCGCGTGGCGGGTCCGGCTGTTTCAAAATTCTGCTTGACACCGTCAATTCTAATTCTTTAGAATTAGCAACGCCCAGGGATGGCCATCTATGGGCGTTGGACTCTTACAAGGAACTTGCATATGCCACGGCCTGCTTCTCTCCACCCCACGGACGGCGAACTCGAAATCCTGCGGGTTCTCTGGACTGCCGGTCCGTCGTCGCTCAGCACGATCTGCGAATCGCTCCGCAGCGAACGCGACGTCGCCACGACCACCGTCGCCACGATGCTCAAGGTGATGCTCGACAAAAAGCTCGTGAAACGTGCCGGCAGCGGCCGGGGTGCCATGTGGTCAGCCGTCGTCACGCAAAAGTCCGCGGCGCGTGGCATGGTTCGCAAGCTCGTCGAAGGAGTCTTCGATGGCTCGGCGCATCGTCTGGCCGCGCACCTCGTCGAAGGGGGCCAACTCACCGGCAAGCAGTTGGCAGAACTCAAACAACTGATCGAAGCACAATCCAAAAGCAAGTCCTCTGCTCAAAAATAAAGGGCCGTGCGATGTCTTCCTTTTCTGTAAGCTCTGCATTCTGGCAACAAGCGTGGCCGCTGGTCGGCTGGACGATGCTCTGGTTCCTGGCCGCGGGAACCATTGTGCTTATCGTCGGCGCGATCTTGCGAGTTTTATTCAAGCGAGCAACCTCTCAAGTGCGTTACTTCACGTCGCTTGCCGGTTTCGCAATGCTCGCCTTGCTGCCAATCGCCATCGCAGGTTATCTCACAACAAGCCTCCCGCGTGATATAACCCGGTCGTCCCGGCCGGGATTGGATGAAACCACGAACTTCATCGAACTCAATCCCAAGTTTGAAACCAAGAATCAAAACGATTTAAAAATTCGCCCGGAAGTTAGCCGCGAGGCAAAGCGCGTCGGCGACGAGCGCTCGGCAATCACCGAAACCGCAATTCCCGGCTGGAACAACCGGGCTATGTTGAATTCAATTTTGAATGCAATTGTTGCTTATCTTCCCTGGCTCTGGCTCGTCGGCACGCCGCTGACATTTTTGTTGCTCGCCACGGGATTGATCGGGGCCGAACGCCTGCGCAAATCTTGTCAGACGCTCACCGACGGTCCGATTCTCGCCGCGTGCGAACGAGTGCGAACTCAACTCGCGATCGCGCGGCAGGTGGGAATCGCGATTTGCGACTCAGTCAGCTCACCGCTCTTAATTGGCGTCGTCAAACCGCTTATCTTGCTACCCCCCGCGGCGCTCACCGGCTGGACCACCGAGGAACTGGAAATGGTGCTGCTGCACGAACTGGCCCATGTGCGGCGGTGGGACAATGCCGTGAATCTCGTGCAGCGGATCGTCGAGTCGTTGCTCTTCTTTCATCCCGCCACGTGGATCATGAGCAACTGGGTCCGCCGCGACCGCGAAGATTGCTGCGACGCGATCGTGGTCCGCCAGACCGCGAAACCGCAAGCGTATGCGGAGTTGCTCGTCGCCCTCGCCTCGCATACGCCCGGCTTGGCCACTTCAGTGGCCATGGCGCAACATCCCATCGCGTCGCGCATCCGCAGGATTCTCAAGATCGAAGACGAACCGATGCTCATCTCGCGCAAAGGACTCACACTCGGCGTCGGCATTGTCCTAGCGACAGTCCTACTCGCGTTCGCGCTCCCCGCCAGCGAAGCCGAAGAGGCGAGCCTCCCGCGTGAGCGGGGGGAGCGTGCGAAAGTTAGCCGCGAGGCAGAGCGCGTCGCCGACGAGCGCTCGGCGGAAGAAACCACGAATCTAACGAATGGCACGAATAAAGATTTAGCCACAGAGAACACGGACGACGTCAAAGAAGATTTTCCTGGTCAAAGGATTCAGATTATCCGTCAATTCGAGATACCTTCTAAGTACCAGAACGACGAAACATGGTTACCTATTCAAGAAATACTCCTGAAAAGCAATAAGACCTTATCTCATTCACTCACGGAGGAATTACTCGCTTTACCGCTTCTAAAAGATGCTAAGCCTGATCCTAAAGTCTGGCTCCGCCAAAACCTGCATGTTTCAAAGACGAATTCCGGCAAGCGGCTAACTATAGCTATCGATGGAAGAAGGATCCATGAAAATCAACTTTCCAAGATCATCGATGCGATAGCAGACAGTTACGAAAAAGATTCTGGAAATAAAAAACAACACATTTCTATCCAAAGTACGATCGAACATAGTCGATCGAGCAGCCAGCGCCCGGAGAACACAGCGGACTTAAACGCAGAGGCCGCCGAGACAGCTAAGATCGCTGAGAATCCGTTATTCCCCACCCTCGAAGAACAACGCGCGGCGGACTTTGCTTACAAGCTGCTCGGCGTGGAGTTGGAAAAACTCAGTGAGGAAGAACTCGAGCGTGTGAAGGCCAAGGGATACCAAGGTGGATTGCGGGTAACGCAAACCAAAGCTATCGCAGAAAACCAATTGCCACGAGCTGACTCATGTCATTACGGCGATCTTCTCGTCGGTCTGCACGTCTGGCCGACGCAGTCGCTTGATCAAGTACAAGAGATTCTTCAACGTGACGACCTAGATCAGCTCTCGCCACTGAAATTTTATGTCATTCGAGGTGCACGAACTGGAGGCCGCGGTGGTGGCTTCGCAGGTGGGCCTCCAACGGGACCAGATGAATTGGTCACAGGTCGCATCGAGGTCGATCTCAATGCCTGGCGGGCGATGCGGGAATTAAACACAGCAAATCCTGTCCTCAAAATCTACGACCATGTTGTCGTCGTCGCCTATGACGCGAATGAAATGATTCGCACTGGAAAGAGAGTCGACGTTATCAACGATGCCTATACCATCAATGTGGATGGCACAGTGGACTTTGGGCCGACCTATGGAGAAGTAAACATCGCGGGCAAAACTTTCGGTGAAGCGGGGAACATTATTCAAAAACACTTGAGTAATAAGATCGCCAACTGTGCGGTCAAGGTCGCTCCGGAATCACTGGGCCTTAGTTTCGAAGCACCGCCCGAATACAAGCCTACCCCTGACCCTGGTCCTCCGCCTTCGACGACGAGGCAACCTCCTTTACCAGGAGATCGCGACGATCAATCTCCCCTCCTCTACGACGGCAAAACCTTCGACCAGTGGCGTGATCTCTGGACCACCGAACTCAAAACCGAAAAGCGCGTCGAATGCATCAAAGCCCTCGCGGCATTCGGCCGGGCGGGGCGCGGCAAGGAAGCGTCCGAAGCGATATTGGATGTAGCGGCTGAATTTGACTTCGGAAACTTTGAAGGTAGCTCTGCGCAAGACCTCAAGCAGGCGATCTCGCAAGTTCTGGCTGGTGTCGAAGGCATCGAGGGGCAGCACTGGTTGCCGCAACTCATGGAACGGCTGAAATCGGATCCTGCAAAATGGAACTCGTTCGCCGAGTGGGTGCTTAAAGATGCCCGGGGTAAGAATGTTGCCCCTTACCTCAAACAGTTAGCCCGGGATCCCAGCTTATCAGTTTATGCGCGGGCCGGGGCCATTGCCGGTTTGGCATCTCAGCAGGACATCGCCGACGATGCCGAGTCCATGACGATGGTGCGTGAAGTCCTGACCGGTGATGATGCTAAGATGATTCCCACCTTGATCAGCAACTTAAACTTCAGTCGTCTCGAGCTGTTTCCCGAACAAGCAGAGTTTCTCATTCACAAAAACGACGCGATTCGCAATGCCGCATGGGGCCAGTTCCGTCGCGGTTTCAATCCCGCGCAGGGTGTGCCCTTTCTAGAATTGTTTCTTGCTATGATCGATGATCCAACTCGGAAAGAGGATCATGCCCGTGCGATCGAGGCTATAGGATTGTTAAACAGTCGCTTCGCCAACATCGCGGAAATGCAAAAGCGTCAATCCGAGGTCGTGGACAAACTGACTCAACTACTCATTGATGGTGATGTCGAGTTACTGCCGGCAGCATTGCTAACCAGATCGAAGCTACGAGCGCAATCCGTCGAACTCCTCATCAGGAATCTAGGGGACAAAATTTCTGCAGAGCGCCGCCAGCAATTGGAAGAAGCCGCCAAGAAAGCCGAGGAACTAGAGGCTCAGCAAAACATGCCCATGGACATGCGTGGCGGTGGTATGGGTGGCGGTGGTGGTGGAATGTTTTGAACCCCGACTCTTGCCAATGCCACGAAGGGATTTATTCGTGCTATTCGCGTCGATTCGTGGTTTGTTCCGTCGCTGTCTCACTGGGTTGGCCAGAGCGCTCGTCGCCGACGCGCTTGGCCTCGCGGCTAATTTTTGGTCGCTCGCCGGAATGATCAATCGCCGATATACTGCCCCTTATGGCGTGGATGATCGGTATCGACGAAGCTGGTTACGGACCCAATCTCGGGCCGCTCGCGGTCGCGGCCAGCGCGTGGTGGGTGGATGAAGAAAAGGCGGAAGGCGGAGGGCGGAGGGCGGATTCAAATATCGCCCTGCTAGCCGCCGCCGGCAGGCAGCGGTCGACCAACACTTGTCTCTACAAACGACTCTCAAAGATCGTGTCCCGCGCAGCTTCGGAACGCAAACTGGCGATTGCCGATTCCAAGCAGCTCTATAAACCAGGACTGGGGCTAAGGCAACTCGAACGCGGGGTGTTGGTGGGCTGGCGAGCGACTGGCGAGCCGTCAGCGTCAGCGCCCGGAGTTCGCTGGAGTTGTTTAATGGCGCGACATGCGCCAGCGTTGGCGTGTTATGCCGAGTACGATTGCGATTTACCGATTGATACCACGCATGATGAAGTGGAAAAGCTCTCACACCGCTTCATTACCGCTTGCGGTTTAGCGGCCACAAAGCTCATCGACCTACGCGTGCGGCTCGTGTACCCGCGTGAGTTCAACGAGCTGACAAATCGCTTCGGCACCAAGGGCGCCGCGCTCTCGCATATTTCCATCGGCCTAGTACGCGAAGTCATGGATTCGATCTCGGATAACTCCCCCCGCTTACGCGGGAGGCTCACGCGAATCGTTTGCGATAAGCACGGCGGGCGGAACCGCTACGCGGCCCTTTTGCAGCATCACTTTCCGGAGCAATGGATCGACACGCTGGCTGAGAGTGGCCCCGCGAGTCGTTATGCTTGGGGACCGAGCGACAACCGCGTCGAAATTTGCTTTCGCGTCAAAGGAGAAGCCGAGCTGCCCGTCGCGCTCGCGTCGATGACGGCCAAGTATCATCGCGAGCTCGCCATGCGGGCGTTCAATCACTTTTGGTGTTCACGAATTCCCGAACTGCGCCCGACGGCCGGTTATCCGCTGGATGCGAAGCGATACAAAGCCGCCATTGAGCCGTTGCAGCGTGAGTTGAAAATTGGAGATGACTGCCTGTGGCGGTGGAGATAAAGAAACATGTCATTCTGAAGGAGCCTAGGCGACTGAAGAATCTACCTTTCGACATTACTCGTACTGCAAAACGGAAGATGGCTCAAACCAGATCCCTCGGGTCGCGGAACTCCCCTCGGGATGACCTCTATTGAAAGCAATTCAACATGAGCACCAAGATGATTTACATCGCCCGGCATGCTTGGGCTTATGACTATGGCGATCCGCGCTGGCCGGATGACTCGCAGCGCGAACTCGAACCCGAGGGGGTGGAGCGCTATCAAAAAATGATCGCGCTTTTGGCCGAGCGGGACTTTGCACCCGAGATCATCGCGACGAGCCCTTACGTCCGTTGCCGACAGACGGCTCAACTCATTGCCGCCAATACTCCGCTTAAACCTGAGATCGTCGATCAAACCGCACTCGAACCCGGCAGCGATTTCGAAAGCCTTGCCGAGTGGACGCGTTCCTGCGAAGCGAAGTCGGTATGTTGGGTGGGTCACGTGCCCGATGTGTCGTGGCTCACGGCGACGTTGGTGGGTGATCGCCGCGCGAATTTGCGTTTTGCCAAAGGCTCGATCGCCGCGGTCCGCATGCACGGCGAAATCGACTTCGCCCAAGGGGAACTCATGTGGCTCGCCACGGCCAAGATGCTCGGCGTGTAAGATTGGGCAATTGTGGTCAACTTGGCGAGACAGTGGTCATTCTGAGGGAGCCTCGGCGACTGAAGAATCGAGTTAGCCAAGAGCGGAAAGTCCAGAGTCTAGAGCCAGACTGTATGGCACTGGACTTTTAGCTCCCAGCTCTTGTCTGTTGGATGCCAGACCCCTCGGTCCTCACGACTCTCTACAGGACGATTGGCTCCCCTCGGGATGACATTTTTGTACAATGCGTTTTTCCGAGATATTCGCACATCGGCAACAAGGACGTGAAACACGATGGCCAACCACGGCAAATACGACGTAGTCATCATCGGCGGAGGACATAATGGCTTGGTCGCGGCGGCTTACTTGGCCAAGGCTGGCCGCAAAGTGTGCGTTTTAGAACGCCGCCACGTCTTAGGTGGGTGTGCCACAACCGAAGAGATCTGGCCCGGCTACAAAGTTTCAACCGCCGCGTATGTGATCAGCCTGTTTCAAACGCAGATCATTCAAGAACTCGCGCTCAAGGAATATGGCCTGCGTATCTTGCCGCGCAGTCCATCGTCGTTCACGCCCCTGCCCGATGGTCGTAGCTTGTTGATGGGCCCCGACCCCGCGCTCAATCAACGCGAAATCGGCAAGTTCAGCATGCGCGATGCCGCGGCCTATCCACGCTACGAAGCCTTACTGGAACGGGTTGCTGCAACGTTAGAACCCGTGCTGAGCGAAGCGGCCCCCGATCCCCTCCCCTTGCCATCGGATTGGCGCAAGATCGGCATGGGGAAAAAGCTTCGCGATGGCAAGAAGATTCTTAATTTACTCAGCGCTACCAAAGCTCTCGGTGCGGATCTGCCCGAAGCCGTGGAACTGCTCACCGGGGCCGCGCGGCCGATCTTAGAACGTTGGTTTGAATCCGATGTGCTGCGTGCAACGTTGGCGACCGACGCGATCATCGGCGCGTTCGCGTCGATCAGTTCGCCCGGCAGTGCCTATGTGCTGCTACATCACGTGATGGGCGAAGCTGGCGGCTCGCGCGGCGTGTGGGGCTACGTGCAAGGAGGCATGGGTGGATTGTCGGATGCGCTCGAAAAAGCGTGTGTCGATCTCGGCGTGGAGATTCGCCGCGAAGCGCCCGTTCATGCGATTCACACCGACAAACATGGCACAAGTGGCGTGGGGCTCGAAGACGGATCGCAATTGGAAGCGCGGGTCGTGGCTTCGAGTGTTGATGCCCATCTCACTTTTGAACGGCTTCTTTCCCCTGAGGTGTTGCCCGCCGAGTTCCGTGAAGCGGTTGCACGCATCGATTACTCGTCGGCGTCGGCCAAGTTGAACCTTGCCTTGAGCGAGCCGCCAAAATTCACGTGTGTCCCTGGCGACGGAGTTGGGCCCCATCATCACGGCACGATGCACATTGGTCCGTCGCTCAATTATTTGGAACGTGCTTACGACGATGCCAAGTATGGCAAGCCGAGCGAGAATCCCATTCTCGAATGCACGATGGCCACAAGTGTCGACTCCACGATTGCCCCGCCGGGCAAACATATCCTATCGATCTTCGTGCAGTACGCGCCATACAAATTGGCGTCGGGAAATTGGGACGAGATCAAGGAATCGTTCGCGGATCGCTGCGTCGAAGTGCTGGCCCAATATGCACCCAATATCCCCAATGCCATCGAACATCGTCAATTTTTGAGTCCGCTCGATTTGGAACGAACTTTCGGCATCACGGGGGGCAACATCATGCAGGGGGCCATGCCGCTGCATCAGCTCTATTGTTTCCGCCCCGTGGCAGGCTGGGCCGATCACCGCACGCCCGTGCCGGGCCTCTATTTGTGCGGTGCGGCGAGCCATCCCGGCGGCGGCGTCATGGGAGCCTGCGGCCGCAACGCCGCCCGCGAAATCCTGCGGGATAAGCCCTGGTAGTGGGTCGATGTGAAATGCTGGATGTGTTCACCCAAATGTAAGAAAAACGAACGCAAATTGCGTATAATGTGTCTCTGACATCTGCAATCTCACATCATATATCTGACATTTCCCCATGCCCTCCGAAGAAGAACTTTACCAGGATCACATCCTCGATCACTACGAAGACCCCTTTCATCGGGGAACACTCCCGACGGCTACCCATGCCCACCAGGACAAGAACCCGTTGTGCGGCGATGTCGTGCGGATTGAACTCGAACTCGATGATGCTGGTAAGATCGTCGACGCCTACTTCAGTGGCGAAGGCTGCGTAATCAGCCAAGCGTCGGCTTCGATGCTGCTCGAAAAGCTGCAAGGCAAAACGGTCGACGAGATCAAAGACTTTTCCGCTGGGGACATGCTGGAACTCTACGGCCCGCGGCTCACGCCCAACCGCCAGAAGTGCTGCCTGCTCTCGTGGAAGGTTCTGCAATCGGCCGTGCATTCGCCGGTGACGTAGGCCGGAACAAGCCGTGCGCAGTTCCGGCAGAGAAACATGTCCCGCACTGCGACTGTCGACCAACCTCCTGCCGGAACTCGTACTACTCGTTCCGGCCTACAAACTTTGAAAGTGTCTACGAAGTCATGAGCAATCTCGCCACACTCGACGAAGCGGCTTTGTTGCCCGCTTCCTTGCGCGAAGACTTTCCGATCCTCACCAGCGACGTGCTCGACGGCCACCCGCTCGTGTTTCTCGACAACGCTGCGAGCACTCAGCGCCCCCGGCAAGTGATCGACGCGATCACGCGCATTTATGAGCACGACTATGCCAACGTGCATCGCGGAATTCACACGCTCAGCGAACGCAGCACCGAACAATACGAACAAGCCCGCGAGAAAGTCGCGGCATTTATCGGAGCCACCAACGGCCGTGAAATTATCTTCACGCAAGGCACCACGGGATCGATCAATCTCGTGGCACGAAGTTGGGGCGAAACCAACTTAAAGCCCGGCGATGAGATTCTCAGCACGGTGATGGAGCATCATTCCAATCTCGTTCCGTGGCAGCAAGTCGCCGCCAAGACCGGTGCGGTCATGCGACACGTGCCGCTCACGCTCGATGGCCGGCTCAACATGGAGGAGTTCAAGAACCTGCTCTGCGAGCGGACCAAGCTCGTGGCCGTGGCGAGCGTCTCCAATACACTGGGCACGATCAATCCGATTGCCGAAATTGTGACCGCCGCTCATGCCGTGGGTGCATTGGTGTTGGTCGACGCCGCGCAAAGCGTGCCTCATCTACACACCGACGTGACCACGCTCGACGTCGATTTTCTGGCCTTCAGCGGACACAAGATGCTCGGCCCTTCGGGGGTGGGCATTCTGTACGGCAAGGAAAAACTGCTGGACGCGATGCCGCCGTTCCTCGGAGGGGGCAGCATGATCAACGAAGTGCGGCTCGATAGTTTTACTCCCGCCGAGCTTCCCGCCAAGTTTGAAGCGGGCACTCCGCCGATTGCCCCCGCGATTGCGATGTCGGCGGCGATTGAATACCTGGAGAACATCGGCCTCCACGCGATTCACCGCCACGAGGACGTGCTCACGCAATACGCTTACGAGCAGCTCAATCAAATCGATGGCCTACACATCCTGGGCCCACCGCCGGAATTCCGCGCGGGGCTGATCAGCTTTGCCTTCGAGCGGGTTCATGCCCATGAATTCGCGCAAGTGCTCAACGACCGCTTTGGCGTGGCCGTGCGCGCGGGGCATCACTGCACGCAGCCGCTGCACAATGCACTGGGAATTTCCGCCAGCACCCGGGCGAGCTTCTACCTGTACAATCGCCCCGAGGATGTTGACCGTTTGATCGAAGGGGTCATCGCCGTGCAAGCGATGTTCGCCCCCAAAGGCCGTCGTCGGCGTTCGCAATAAATTCTTGGGAACTCTTTCCCCGCCCTCGGCGTCGAAAGCTCTGGCAGGCCGATTTCCCGCGGCCCTTATCCTTCCAAAGCCCTCTCACAAGGAGTCAAACCATGACTTCGCGCCGATTGTCTTGTCTTGCGCTCACACTGCTAGCGACTGTGAGTCTCTCAAAACTCCTCACAGCGGAACCGATTTCCGCCAATCCTGAACAAGCTGCAACACGGCAAGTTCTCGAACAATTCACCGTTGTTAAAAAGCCAGAACCGGCCCCACAACCTATCGCACCCGGAGCATTCCCCGAATTCGTGAAGAAGGGGATCACTTGGTTGATCGCCGCGCAGCACACTGACGGCGGTTGGGGTGGCGGCTCCCACGCGCAACAAGGCGTTCGTGATCCCCAGGCTGTGCAGACCGACCCGGCCACGACGGCGTTCACGTTGCTTTCGCTCATGCGGGCTGGCCACACACCTGTCGCTGGCGAATATCAATCGCAAATCAAGAAAGGTTTGGAATATCTACTCACGACCGTCGAGCAAGCACCGACCGCAGGCCCGCTGATCACCAACATCGAAGGGACTCAGCCACAAGCCAAGTTGGGCCGCTACGTCGATACGGCCATGACGTCGCAATATCTGTCGCGCGTGTTGCCACTCGTGAAAGAGGACAAAGCCTTGCACAAACGGGTGAACGCCGCGATTGATAAGTGCCTGGTGAAATTGCAACTCTCGCAGCAAGCGGACGGCAGTTGGAGCCAAGGGGGTGGTTGGGCACCGGTGCTGCAGTCCTCGTTGTCTTGCTCCGCTTTGGAAATCGCCGCGGCCAACGGCAAGAAAATTGATAAGGCGATTCTCGACAAAGCCCGCGACTATCAAAAAGGCAATTTCGATCAAGCTTCAGGTCGTGTAAGTGCAACCTCAGCTGCAGGAGTGGAATTGTATTCGTTCAACGGTTCATTCCGCGCAAACGCCGCCGACGCCAAGGAAGCGGAAGATCGCTTCGAGCTCGCCAAAGAAGAAGGCCGATTGCCGGCGACGGCCGCGATGAGCGAAGATTCGCTCAAAATTGCTGGCGTGGGCGACAAAGCCGCTCGCAAGTTGGCTGCCGCCGCACAACAAAACTTGGCGCAGATCGCTCGTCTGGATGACGAAAAATTGCTGGCTGGCTTTGGCAACAACGGCGGCGAAGAATATCTGAGCTACATGATGACCAGCGAAACGCTCGTGATCGCCGGAGGCAAAAAGTTCAACGATTGGAACGGCAAGATGGCCGAGCGGCTCGAAAAAGTGCAAAATGGCGATGGCAGTTGGAGCGGCCACCATTGCATCACCAGCCCCGTGTTCTGCACGGCTGCCGCGGTGCAATGCCTGACCGCCGAAAACGATGCCGAGTTTCTCAACGCAATGGCCAAACGCACGAATGCCGAGCAACTTGCCACCGCGAAGTAAAGAAGGTCTTGTTTGCTTGCGAACATGTCATTCTGAAAGGCCCACACTAGATGAACTGGCACGACTTGAAGAATCTGGCTTCCATCACCGTGCGCACTCCACCCGTAAGAGTGTGGCAGGCTAGATCATTCGGTCGCCAGGGCTCTCTCAGGATGACATGTGTTTTTCTGTTAATTTTCAGCATCGCAAACACATACGCTGCTGAGCAACGAACTCCCACTGAAGCACTCGCCAAGGCCAGAGAATTTCTCTGGAGCCAACAGTATGACGACGGTTCCTGGCGAAGCGAGCAATATGCCGTCATGCGTTCTGGCCAAGCACTCACGCCGTTTGTGCTGCACACTTTGCTCGCCAGTACCAAATCGCTCACACCCACAGAAATCGAAAAAACCAAAAAAGCGATCGCGTTCATTGTCTCGCAACTCGATGACGATGGGGCGATCGGCAAGGCTGATCCCGATATTTTGGAGTACCCCGTTTACAGTACGGCCTACGCCATCTTGGCCATTGATCGTCTTTGCAAGCTTGATCAAGAAGCGAGTGCGGAGCATCGTCTAAAGGCGTCAAAAATTTTGATTAGGTTGAACCGTTTTCTGATCTCCTCTCAGTTCGAGGAGAAAAGCGGCTTCACCACAGCAATGCCTGCCTATGGTGGCTGGGGGTTCGATAAGGCTCAGCAGCCCGGCGACCCAGGACACATGGATTTGGCACATACACGAAGGGCGATCGACGCTGCATTCGCACTTGGTGTTCATTTTACCAACAACGGCGGTGATGTTCGTGCCAGAACACAGCGTTTCCTCGCCGTCGTACAAAAGCGACCCGAAACACTCAACGTGCAACCCGTCCCCGAGGGTGTTGAACGACCGCAAGAAATTCCTTTCGACGGCGGATTCTATTTCTCCCCCGTAGTCTTGCAAGCCAACAAAGGCCGTCTCGATAAGGATGGCAACTACTGGCGAAGCTATGCCACGGCCACGTGTGATGGAATCCTCGCGCTCTTAGCGGCGGGAGTTCCCAAAGACGACGAACGTGTGACCGCCGCGGTGCAGTGGCTTAAACAACACACCAATCTCGACTACCCCCAAGGGATTCCGACCGACTATCCCGAACCTTGGGGCGATGCCCTCAAGTACTATCACTTCGCCGTCCGTGCCGAAGTGTACGCTGCGCTCGACTTCCCCGCCGCGGAAAAGTTGGCCCTCGCCAAAAAGGTCGCCGCCCTCGAGCACCCCGACGGCAGCTTCGCGAATGCCGAGAGCCCCCTCATGAAAGAAGACGATCCGCTACTAGCCACAGCGCTAGCCGTCGTCGCCCTCTCCCATTGCACCGACCAATAGCCGCTTGCGGCTTAGCGGCCCCGCGCGCACGCCCCAACTTTTCTTTTCCCCGTTTCCTGCTATAGTGGACGCTCGTTAACCACTCGATCCTGGAACGGCGATATGGCACGCACATCGACCCTCCGCTTTCCCTTTCCTCAATCCCGCGGCAATACCGGCCAGCGCCGGCAAATGTTCGGCGGCTCGGGTGCGGGGAGCGCACTGAAAGCGCGGCTCCTGATCGCGCTCGCGATCGCGGCGTTCGCCTTCTTGAGCTACTACGCCAAGTCCAAAGATATCAACGAAGTCACGGGTGAACCCGAACGGGTCGCCCTCACCGACGAAACCGACGAAATCCAACTTGGTTTGCAGGCCAAGCCGGAAATGATCGGCATGCACGGCGGCCAATCGCGGAACATTGCTGCGCAGCAGCAAGTGCAAACCGTCGGCTGGCGACTCTTGGAAGCGCTCGATAAGGAGCTCGCAAAATTCAATCGCGAGAATCCCGGTGCGAACCGTCGCAACCCTTATGAAGAAGCGTTTCAGTTCACGTTGCTCTCCGATCCCAAAACGGTGAACGCGTTCGCCCTGCCGGGTGGGCAAGTTTTCATCACCGAAGCCCTGTATGCCGCCCTCGAAACCGAAGGGCAACTCGCCGGTGTGTTGGGCCACGAAATCGGTCACGTCCTCTCCCGCCACGGCAACAAACAAATGGCTCGGCAAGGCATGTTTCAAGGACTCGCTGGTGCGATTGGCGTGCTCGGTGGGACGCAAGAATCGGCTCAAGCCGCGCAGATGATTTCCGCCACGCTCAGTATGAAGTATGGCCGTGAAGCGGAACTCGAATCCGACGACTGGGGCGTGCGGCTTTGCTATCAAGCGGGCTACGATCCCCGCGCGATGATCGGCGTGATGAAGGTCCTCGAAGAAGCAGGCGGAGGACAAGCTCCACCCGAGTTTTTCAGCACGCACCCCAAGCCCGCCAACCGCGTCGAGTTTATCGAACGGGCGATCGAAAAATACTTCCCCAGCGGCGTGCCCGACAATTTGCGTAAATAGCAATGGATTTGCCGCGCGACTTCACGATTGTGTCAGGCGGACAGACAGGCGCGGACCGCGCCGCTCTCGATTTCGCAATTCGCTTTGGCATTCCTCATGGCGGGTGGTGTCCCCGCGGCCGACTCGCCGAAGATGGCCCCTTGGATAACCGCTATCAACTCACGGAAACTCCGTCCTTCAAATACGACCAGCGAACCCGCTGGAACGTCCGCGACAGCGATGCCACGCTAGTTATTACAATCCAAGCCACCCCCACCGGCGGCACCGCTCTGACATTGGCCGCTACGCGCCAACAAGGCAAACCTTGTCTACATATTGCCCGCGAGACAGTCGCTTCCATAAGTGAAGCAGGTGAACAAATCGCCGAATTTATCACCGAGCATCACGTCGAACGGCTCAACATCGCAGGCCCCCGCGGATCGCAAGAACCCGAGATCGCGGCGTTCGTAACCGAACTACTCACCTCGGCCCTAGCTGCGAATGTCTTTGCTACAGAATAGAACGCGGATGAACGCCGATTAGCCGGATACTCAGCGGATTTATTACAGAAGGAAGCAGAGTGAGCAGAGAATTTGAATCGGAGGCCGATATCTTTATTAGCGAAGATCAGCGGCCATGAGTGTTCCGATTTCCCTTCTTACCTCCGCTTACTCTGCTTTCTCCTGTAAAACACTCTCCGCGCTAATCCGTCCAATCAGCGTTCCTCCGCGTTCTATGTTCGCTTCAGAATAACGACAACTGCCCACTCGCCGTTTTCGGTGGTCGAAACTGCGAACAATCCAGTGGTGTGAGCTTGCTGTTATCCAACCCATACTTTGCGGCAAAGACTTTGAACGTCTGCGCGATTTGATCGGCGATTAATCCTGTGCCACGCATCCGCTTGCCGAACTCTGCGCTGTTGTCGCGTCCTTCGCGCGTCGAGCGAACCCTTCCTTTTACTTTCTCGGCCTCGTCGGGGAGTTGCCGTTCGAGCCATTCAAAAAAGACTTCGCGCACGGTCGTCGGCAAGCGCAACAAGACGTAGGACGCCCCTTGGGCCCCCGCTTCACTCCCAGCCTGCAAAATGGCGGGAATCTCACTGTCGTTCAGCCCGGGAATGATTGGTGCCGTCATCAAAAACGTCGGCACGCCAGCATCGTTAAGCGTTTTGATTGCTGCGATCCGTGCCTGCGGCGCGCTCGTGCGTGGTTCCATGATCCGAGTCAATTCTTGCCGCATGCTCGTAACGCTCATCGCGACCCGCACCAAGTTTCTCGCCGCCATTTCGCGTAGCACGTCGATATCGCGCGTCACGAGTGCGTTCTTGGTAATCAACGTCATCGGCTGCCGAGCTTCCAGCGCCACTTCCAAACACGCCCGCGTGAGGCGAAACTCCTTTTCCGCCGGTTGATAACAGTCGGTCACGCCGGAAAAGGCAATCGGCTCGGGCTGCCATTTCGGCCGCGCCAACCAATCGCGAAACAACTCTGCCGCACGGAGTTTCACGAGCACTTTGGTTTCAAAATCGATCCCCGCGCTCATCCCCAGATATTCGTGCGATGGCCTGGCATAGCAGTAGCTGCAACCGTGCGAGCAGCCGCGATAAGGATTCACGCTGTAGCGAAAGCCCACGTCGGGGCTGTCGTTCTCGCTGACAATCGATTGCGACGTGTCGACCAAATAAGTCGTCCGCAGCCGCTCGAGGCCTGCGAGATATTCTTCGTCGTCGGCCACGTGCTCAAGGTCGATCTCCTCAAGCACGTGCAGATAGGGATTAGCCGGCTGCGAACCCGCCCCCCTACCGCTCGGCATCGGAAAATTTCGATCCGCCATGTCACCCAAACTAAAGAAACCGATTTTGACCGCTAATTAACGCTAATACTTCACTCTCATTAGCGAACAATTAGCGCAGATAAGCGGTTATAAACTCAGAATCGAATAGTATACCTATGTTTACTATGCTTTAGTCAAGTGCACTCTGCGAATTACGGTGCTTTGTTTGCGACCACTACAACTCGTGCCTCGATCCGCATACCATTACGTCATGCCACTTTTAGCCATTCCTTTGACATTCCTTGGACTCATTGTCCTTGAGCTGTGGATTCTTGTGAAACTGGGATCCACGTTTGGGATTCTGCCGACGATACTGCTCGTGCTCGGAGCGGGGATCGTTGGCGCCTGGATTGCCAAGTGGCAAGGATTGCACGCAATCTTGCGCGTGCAGAATGAACTGCGGCAAGGCGTCGTCCCCACCCGCACCATCGGCGATGGCGCACTGATCCTCGTGGCGGGAATACTGCTACTGCTGCCCGGCGTGATCTCCGACGTCCTGGGGATTGCCCTGCTGATTCCGCCGATCCGCCATTTGGCGATGTTCGCCATACGCAACTGGTTCAGCAAGAACGTCCGCGTGCAAACTACCGCCTTCTGGCCAGCCGGCAGCGGCAAGCTCCCCGGCGACGACACGGTTCCGCGGCTCGTCGACGATCGTCGACGCAAAAGTGATCGAATCGCACGTCGTGGAAGAGTAAACCTAACTAGCCGGAGGCACACCTGCCTCCGGGGTTTTCTCGGAGGCAAGTGTGCCTCCGGCTATAGAGCACAACTTACGCACCTACTTCGGCAACCGCCCTTGCTCAGGCTCTGGCAGCGAGCCTTGCAGCCCCTCTTTCATAAAGGCCACGAGATCGGCTTTGTCTTGATCCGTGAGATCCAGCTTCTTGATCTTGTCGCTCAAGTATGGGTTGGGATGCCCACCCTTGGCATACCATTCGACGACTTCTTCCAATGTCTTCTGCGTGCCGTCGTGCATGTACGGACCGGTCAACGAGATATTGCGCACAGTCGGAGTTTTGAATGCCCCTTTGTCCTTCTCTTCGCCCGTTTGCTCGAAGCGACCAAGGTCGGGCTTTTCCGTATCCATGCCGACACCCAGATTGTGATACAGCTCGTCGGTGAAGTTGGCCCCCACGTGGCAGGTCGTGCAAGCCGCCTTGTCGCTAAAGAACAACTCCCCGCCGCGAATCGCCGACTCGCTGATCGGATGGGCTTCGCTGACTTTCTTTAACTCCATGTATTCGTTGTAAAACTCTTCGTCCTCTTCCTTGAGCAATTCCAAATCTTCGAGGTCTGCTTCGTAGGCTTTTTCAAACGTGGCCAACTGCTGATAGTAATCCCAAGGCGCGGGGCCAGTTACCAGCGTGCGTTCAAAACTCGCAATGGCCTTGCCGATGTTTTCGATGCTCAGGCCGTCTTCAAAAATTGCATCAAACTGTTTTTGATAGCCGGGGATTTTGGCAATCACTTTCACGGCCACTTCGTGCGTGTTGCCCATCTCGATGGGATTGGCAATCGGACCGATCGCTTGGTCTTCAAGTGATGTCGCTCGGCCATCCCAAAATTGCGGCCCGCTCAAAATCCGATTGTAGGCCGTGGGAGAGTTGCGATTCCCCATTTGCGATTTCATGCCCACGCCGAACTGCGTGTCCTTGGCATAACCAAATTCCGGATCGTGGCAGGTGGCACAGCTAATCGTGTTATCACCCGACAGTCGCGTATCGAAATACAATTGCCGACCGAGTTCGATCTTCGCGCGGGTCAGTGGATTCTCTTCGACGCCTTGAATCTGTCCCGCCCCAGCCGCAAGGCCCAATGGCAATTCCGGCAACAGCACCGCACGATTCACCGGGTCTTGTAGCCATTTTTCGATTTGTTCTTCGGTGAGATCCTCTTCGCCGGGAATTCCCATGAGCAATTCATTACCCCCGAGCATGAATTGCTCGGTCTTTTCCTTGTTGGGGGTGGCAATGCCTTTGAACTTATCGTCAATCTCGCGCTCGGCTTCGACTTCCTGAATCGCTTCATTGGCTTTTTCGACAGCTTCATCCTTAGCGGCTTTCTCGGCTTGAGCTTTGGGAGATGGCGACGCTTCTTCGGTCGATGGCGCAGGCGCCGTTTCTGTCGCAGCTGGTTTAACTTCCGTGGTGGCCGAGGGAGCTGCTTCAATAACAGCCGGATCAACTGCTGCTAGTTCGGCTTCGACAGCCTTCTCACCCGCAGCGGCAACTTCCTTGGGTTCCTCGGCGGGTGTGTCGGGCTTCTCAGGAGCAATAAGCTTCGGTTGGTCGTTCTCACCGACCGGCTTATCCTTTTGCATGGTATTGATCACCAGCGCAAGTGCCACAAGCGCTACCACAATTGCCAAAAACCTGCCCATTGTTCTTGCTTTCTCTTACAAGTTGATTGTGCATCATCAGAAATCACGAGCCGCCGCCGATCGTGGCGACGGCTCGTGTGTTGATCGCTTACAGCTGGCCTTTGAGCGCAGCCATCGCTTCCTCATAGTTCGGTTCGCTGGCGACTTCAGGAACGTATTCGGCGTAGGCCACGTTGCAGTCCTTGTCGAGCACGAAGATCGCCCGGCTCAGAATCTTGAGCTCTTCGATGAGCGTTCCCCAGTTGTTGCCGAAGTTGCGATCTTGATAGTCGCTGCCGACTTTCATGTTCTTGATCTCTTCGGCGCCGCAGAAGCGATTCATCGCGAACGGCAAGTCGAGGCTGATCGTGATGGCATTCACTTTGTCGCCCAGGGCCGACAATTGCTCATTGAACTTCTTGGTTTGCATCGCACAGACGGGCGTGTCGAGCGAAGGCACGACGCTCAAGATCGTCGGCTTGCCCTTCAGATCGGCGAGGCAAAGCTTCTTCAAGCCACCCTCAAAATAGTGCACGGTGAAATCGGGGGCGGGCTTACCCACCTCGACGGCCTTGCCGGCCAACGTCATCGGATTACCCTTAAAAGTAACTGCTCCAGCGCGCGACATGATCGAACCCTTCCTGTGTATGAATGTGGGCAAATTTGCGAAGTTTCTCAGCCCTTTAGTATCAGGTTTTGCAGGGCAGATTCAAGGCCCACCAAGGCGAGCGGGGGACGTAAGTCCCCTGCAAATTCACACATTTTCTCGCAAATCGCAGTTTGTTAAATACTTGCGCGAGGGCTTCACTGCGCGAGATAGCAAGATTGCGCGAGGCTTACGCCTCCCGCTCGCCTTGGGCTGTGCGATAACAGAAATCGAACAGCGTTTGCCATTCGCGCTGCTGCAATTGGCGGAGTGCCGCAATCTGCTGGGCGTCGTTGTTGCGCAGCGCTCGCTGACATTGGTCGACGAATTGATGCGGGTCCCAGGCGGAGCCATCGAGACTCGTCAGCTCCGCGTAGACGGGGTGATCTCCCACGCGATCGAACCAATATTTGGCATTGGAGAAATCCCCTTCGCGGCGATGCATGATTCCATGCCAATAGCTGCCCGAGGGAGTGCTTATTCCCTGACTGATCGTGTGCGACTCATCAAGAAAGTCGTGCAGCAGCCAAATTCCCGCCAACGCACAGCGGGCCATGTTCATGTCCGCGACGTTGATGCCAGAGAATGCTTGATCGACCGTGAGAGCGCTCAACGCTCGACGCGATCCCTCAAGAGGAACGCCTGCATCAAGCGGCATCAACCGCTCCGTGGGAATCAACGCAGCAAATTCTCGACCATAACTGGCTGGATCAAATGCACACACATCGTTTCTCGCTTGCGGTTTCGCGGGTCCATTCCGCTCAATCGTAAGCGCATCCCGACGCGAATACTACTGTGGCGAATCGGTCAGGCTGCCATTCACCTTGCGGGCCAGCACTTGATAGCGAGCCGCTGGTTCGGTTTTGCCCAAAGCTTGGTACATAGCCGACAGGTTTTCATAAGGCACCGACAACGATGTCGAACCCAACAGCCCCGCGTCCACCGCTTCTTCGATCAACTCCACGCCAGCCAGCGTGAGTTCCACGGCGCGCTCGCGGTCGTTGGTCCGCCAGTACGACACGCCCATGCTCACCAACGCATCGCCATGCTGTTGTGGCACGGCCAGAGTTGTCACCGGCACGGGATTCAGCAACAGATCGACAGCTTGGTCGTACCACTTGCAAGCCGCGCTGTGATCCTCTTCATGCACGGCGAAGACCGCACCGATTTGGAAATAGAGCCGGCCCATCGTGTAACCCGTGTCGGGGAGTTCATCGCGTTGACGCGAGAGTTCACTGAGTTTTTCCTCGGCAAGCTTGCCGAACTTCTTGGCCGATTCAGCATCACTTCGCAGATGTTCGATATCAGCGGCGTGCAGATAGGCTAGTCCCAACTCCCAGTCGTACTGGCTGCAAGTGAGCACGTCGGGCGTTTCTTCGAGCAAGATTTTGACAGTTTCTTCCGCTTCCTCGACCCACAGTTTGGGATTGATCGGTTTGGCGAGATTCGTCGCCGCGGCCAAGGCACTCACCGCCACTTGCAAGCGGCGTGGCAAGAAGCTTGCGTCTTCGTCGATCAACGCTTCGGCCAAAGCCGACGCCCGTTCGATCCATTGGGGCACGGCTTGGTTCTTATCTTGGAAATTGCCTTGAGCAATTTGCGTGGCAATCGCCAAGTGAGCGTCGATCAACACACACTGCGCCGCCTGGCGTGTGGCCACGTCTTCGCTGTTGGCTAGGCCGTCGGCAATCTCAATCGCTTTGCTATGGAGTTGAATCGAGCGTTCGGCGACTTCCGACGAACCGAGCGACGCAAGTTGGCCCATTTCTTCCAGGGCTTCGGCACGTTGGAGCGGCTCAACGCCTGGCAGTTCGAGAACTTTGCGTGCTTCGGCAACGGCCCGATCGTAGCGAGCCAACTGGCCAAGACACTTGGCCCACTGCAAACGATATTCGTGATTGTTCGGCGCGATTTCAACGGCCTCGGCGGCATAACGCTCGGCGGTCACGGCCTTACCCACGGCCAAATTATGGCACGAGAGCAAGTATTTGGCCTCGGCCGATTTCCGTTCAAGCGTCACCACTTGTTCGAGGTCAGCAATGGTCTGTGTGAGATTACTCTTGGCACTCTCTTTGGCTCGTAGCAAGAACAACCGCGAGCTAATCGATTCGAGCAGCACGCCGCTCACTTGTTCTTGGACGTCGGTGGATTCACCATCGCTGGCCATCACCATCCCGGCAGAATCGGAGAGCGTAAGAATCACGCCCCGCTCGGGATAAGCTTGATTGAATTGTGTTTTGGCGGCATCGCTCACAATCACGGGGCGAATCCCTTCGAGTTGCATGCTAGTGATCATATCGCTGATCGGCGTGGGCTTGTCGAGCGTAATCGTGATGGATTTCACGCGCTCGCCGGCAAAGTTCACGTCGACCGATTTCAAGCCTTCAAATTGAAAGCTGAGTATTTTGGCATTCGTGTCGCCATTGGTTGGCGCGGTCCAATCGGAAAGCACTTCGCTGCGTGTCGAGATTCCCGGCGTAATCCCGTGGAAAGTCACCGCTTCCAAAGTCGAATGCTCAGCCACAAGTGGCTCGTTCGGTTGCTCGGTCGCTTCAATCACGGGCTCGACGACCGGTTCGGCCTCGGCTTCAACAATCGGTTCATCCACTACGGGTGGCGCTGCAACTTCAATCGCAACGGGCGCACTTTCCGTGCGTGGCGTTTGAGCAGGAGCCATGGTGGGCTCAGCCAGTTCGGGCTCGTATTCCGAGATTTTCGAAATCGGCTCGAGTCGACGGCGTGTGCGCGGTTTGACGGGCGCTTTCGCGGGCTCTTCGCTGATCGTTCCCTTGGCGACGAGAATCGAGCGCTCGCCCTTGGGCTTTTGCGCGACCGCGACGACGGCCGGCTGCTCAGCTTCCCCTGACGCGGGGAAGTCCAGATCGGCGTAGCTGGTGCTCGCCATCAACAGTGCCGACAGCGCAACTTCCGCGATACGCGTAGCTCCGCTGACGATTGTGTGTTTCGAATTCCCCCCTTGCATGAACGCCCCTCCTCAGCGTCGATCCCTCCGACTCCTCATTCGTCGGTAGGTTTCTTCCCTGCTTACGGTCTTCATAACCGTCCTGCCAAAGATTCGTGAAAAGCCTCCTGGCGGCGCCTTCTACGCAACCATCATTTTTGTTATCGACCTTGACGAATGTCTGGCCTGCAACAAATGTTGCGAATAAGAAAAAATTATGAGGGGAGAAAGCCATGCTAGCGTTAGCCGGCAGCGTCCCGCTGCCGTGGAGTTAATGCCATCCTAGCACCGAAGGGCCTATTTAGAGTAACTCTGCGAGAACTCCCACCGCTCGGGTGGTTTCACCTGCTTGGCAGAATTCAAGTGCCGCTCGCACAGCTTCTTGCTGCCGGTCGCTAAACAAAACGGCTGCTCCTGAAGCGGGAAATACTGGCACCAATGCAGTCGCGATCGCTGCCAACAACGAATCGATTCCTGCGCCGGTCGTGGCACTTGTTGCGATCAAGTCGCCAGGGAGATTCGGATCGCTGATGCGATCAATCTTATTGAGCACCAAGAGCTGCTTCTCCGGAAGTTGCAGGCCGAGGCGATGAACTTCTTGGACTATCAATTCTTGATAAGTCGATTCTTGGCTCTCAGAAGTATCAAACACCCAGACCACAAGATCAGCATCCTTGAGGCGCTGCTTGGCCAGTTCAATCCCCGCGGTTTCGATTGCATCGCTAGCTTCATGCAGCCCAGCGGTGTCGCTCAGCACGACGGGCCAACCCTCGATTACCGTGGCAGCCGTCACCACGTCGCGTGTGGTTCCCGGCTGGTCAAACACGATCGCCCGGCGATAACCCACCAGCGCATTGATGAGGCTACTCTTCCCCACGTTCGGTCGACCCGCAATCACTACCTGCCAGGGACGAGTGAGATGCAATCCAAGATCAGCGGTCGCCAATAAGGCAGCGATTCGTTGTTCCGCTGTTGAATCGCACTTCACGAGCAAATCGTGAATCGTTTCGAGTTCCAACCTCAACGCACCATGATATTGCTCCAGCAAAATTAACGCAGTCCGCGGGGAAGCGGCTTGCGCCAAGGCAATTTGTGCTTCGAATTTGAAGACATCATCGTCTTGCCGTGCGAGCCAATCTTGCCAAGGGATCTGTTCACAACCTTGCGCTGTGAGATCAGCAGAAATCGCCGCCACCGATTGTGATCCTCCGTGGCAATGAATCTCCAAGAGTTCTGCGGCGCGACGACAAACAACGAGGTCTTCGCCATCAGAATTCCAACGTCCGTAAACAATAGACGCGATTCGCTGTTCGGTCAGACTTCGCCCGTTATTCGCACGAAAGTAATAGGCAACGGCATCAGTAGCCTGAGAACCTGCGACCGCCACGACCGCCACCGCGCCGCGTCCCGTCGGCGTGAGCACGCTAAAAACCGCGCTCACGGCTTGTCCTCGCACGCAACGGCGATTCCTGCGAGAACCAAATGCGGGATCAATCGCACTGTGAGTCCGCTTGTCTTGAGTGCATCAACAACGTGCGGTGCGTCGCCACCAGTTAGAAAAAGTTGTGGCTGGCTGCCTACGGATTGGCTCTGCTCGCGAATCAATTTTTCAAGGGCACCGATGAGCCCCCAATAGATTCCCGTCGACATCGCTTCGTTCGTATTCTTGCCGATCGCGTGCTGTGGAAGCTGCCAACTCTCCGGCGAAATGAGCGGCAACGATGCTGTCCCCGTGTGCAACGCACTGGCCGCCATCGTCAGCCCCGGCAGAATGGCCCCCCCTTCAAACACACCTTCCGCCGAAATCAGATTCACCGTGCAGGCTGTCCCCAGACTAATCACAATCGCCGGAGTGTTCGCGGAACGCAGGCGATTCACCGCCACGGCAGCGAGCGCCCGATCGATGCCCAACTTCTCCGGCTCGTTCACCGCCAGCTGAATCGGCAATTCCGATGTTTTGAGGATCCGTGGCGCAGCAAAACCGCTGAGCTTCAGCGTGTTGGCAACAACTGTTGTCACTTCCGGACTTACCGACGCGACAACGGCTTGAGGTTTGTGATCCACAAACTGCCCCAGCCACGAAGCCAACTCTTCGGCAAACTGCAACTTCGATTGATCGCGATGCGCGCAATCAAAGGTTTCCATCGGTTCTGGCAATCGCGGGGCGGCGATTGGCAATTGGCTGGGCTTCTCAGATTCACAAGCCGCGGTGTCGGGAAACCAACCAAGCTTCACGCGGCTTGTGCCGATGTCGATGGCCAACAAACCTGGCTGAATTGCCGCGCTCATTTTGCTTGCCGCTCTTTTGTGAGCAATGTGTAAGCACTCCGCACGACTTCATTGAGCCCCTGCCCCGTGACGGCGGAAAATAACAACACGGGCTTACCAATCTCCGCGGCCAGCTGATCACGCACTTCCGCCGCACCGGGGAGTTCCGCTTTGCTGACAGTGATTAACTCTGGTCGCGAGGCGAGATCGATGTCGTACTGCTCGAGCTCCGCGCGGATCGTGTGGTAGTTCTCAATGGGGTCGCTGCCATCCATCGGCGAGGGCTCGACCAGATGAATCAACACCCGCGTGCGCTCCACGTGCCGCAAGAATTCATAGCCCAATCCGGCCCCTTCGCTGGCACCTTCGATGAGGCCCGGAATGTCGGCCATCGCGAACGAATGATCGGCATCGACCTGCACGATCCCCAGGTTCGGAATCTTAGTCGTGAACGGATAGTCGGCAATCTCCGGCTTCGCTCGCGAAACCCGGCTCAACAGGGTGCTTTTCCCGGCGTTCGGCTTGCCTAGCAGTCCCACGTCCGCAATCACTTTCAACTCAAACGTGATCCGACGAACTTCCCCTTCGCCCCCGCGAGTGTGCTCGCGCGGCACTTGGTTGGTCGCCGTCTTGAAGCGTGTATTCCCTTTGCCCCCTGCCCCACCGCGCGCGGCGATCACCTGATCCCCCGCTTCGGCCAAATCCTTGAGCACAAAATCATGCTGGGCATCGATAACCACCGTTCCCGGCGGCACGCGAATGATCATGTCCTCAGAATTCGCGCCGTGGCAATTGCTCCCCATGCCCGGCGTGCCCGATCGAGCCCGCCAATGCTTGCGGTGCACCAGCATCTGCAAACTATCAACCCCCGGCTCAGCAACCACGATGATGCTGCCACCCCGACCACCATCACCCCCATCCGGTCCGCCCCGCGGAACATATTTCTCACGCCGGAAGCTGACGCACCCGTCACCCCCTTTACCGGCTTCAACATCAACAGTGACACGATCGACAAACATAGGAGATAGGACTACAGGTCTAAGGGACGATAGGACTGAGGGACTCTATTAGGTTCGCTGTTTATCGTTTCGAACAGCCTTGATAAGCCCATGCATTGCGGCAAAAGTTCGTGTGATTTGTTCTTGTAATTCTAAGTATCTTTGTTCCGAGATATAGCCTAGATCCTTGGATAGGAACAGAAAGTAGTCGACCTCGCTCAACGATCCGAGCGCAATCGTGAGAAACCTTAGATAATCGGCCTGAGAATCTCTGACTGCTCCTTCAGCAATATTAGCGGGGACACTAGCAGCTGCCCTCCGCAATTGGCTCGTTAACCCGTATCGCTCTATGTCCGGGAATTTGGCCGTGAGGCTATACACAACCAGAACAAATTCGTGACTGCGTTGCCATGCAACAATATTCTTGTAATTCCTCGCCATCGCTGAATACCCTCGAGATGTGCGAACAACTCCGTTGTACTAAATTCCTTCGTCCTATTGTCCTCTGGTCCAATTGTCCCATCGCCTCAATAAAAAAGGGATGCACCACCGGGGCGCATCCCTTGCTGTTTGTAAAAATCAATGGCCGTGATCAGCTTGCCAAGGGCAACACATTGATCCGACGACCTTCACGGTCGAACTTCACTTCGCCGTCGATCAGGGCGAACAGAGTAAAATCTTTACCCTGGCCGACACCCTTGCCGGGATGGAACTTGTTGCCCAGCTGACGCACGAGAATATTGCCGGCGATCACTTTTTCGCCGCCGAAACGCTTCACACCCCGACGCTGGCCGTTCGAATCACGACCGTTGCGGCTGGAGCCTTGTCCTTTTTTATGTGCCATGGCAGTAGAGAGAATTGCAGGTTGCGGCAACCGAAAATCCGAAGCACCACGCCTCGCTTTTGGGTCACTCAGAGCCTGTCGATTTTAGCGGTAAACCCACTGATAGGCAATGCCTTCGCGGACCCCGTAAACCCCCGCCATGCCCGGGGCCGAACCATAGCGAATTTCCGTCTCATTTTCCTTGTAGGAATCGCCTGGACGCCAGAAATTCAGCTGCAAAACCTTGCGGGTAAACGTACGACCCGTGCCGGGGGCAGCCCCCTTCGGAAAGTCCGCTGGGTCTTCCCAGTGGTAGGCATTGGTGAGCCCGCTCACATAAATGGCAAAGAAGTCCATCGCAGGATCAACATCTTCCCAAGTCGCCACGCCCCACAAGCCACCCACTCCGCGACCCTTTTCGGGTTCCAGAAGCTTATCGCTGATTTGCACATTATTAAGCAACTCACCCTTGGGAAGTTCGCGGCGCTTGATCGCCTCCACCGCCGTCGGCATGATGCGGTCCATATACGACTTGCGGATCGGATTCCCCTGCTGATCACGATCCAAACTCGTCAGCATGAACTGCGGAATAAAACGCTGCGGACCCAACGATTGCTCAACAGTCGTAAACGTGTCGTCGTCTTTCTGTTTGGGAACCAAGCCCGCGCCGGTGTTGCGCACGCGGTAGACCATGTACCACACGAGTTTGCGTTGCATCTTGCCCGAAGGTTGTGGAATATCAACTTCCATCATCCGTAGCGGCTTGAACGAAAATTCCAAGCACCATACATCGCGACGGAACTCGGTATCTTTGGCCATCTCAAACAGAGTGCGCGTATCAGACAGCAATTTCGGCGTACGTTCCAAATCCAACTGAGCACGCAATTCCACGACGTCGTGTTTGCTCACCGTGTCGGCGGGATCGAGCTGTGGAGGGATCGTGGTCAGCACGCCCGGCGCGAATTGAGGGCCCGTGTTCGCCACGTCGGCCGCTTGAGCGCGGACTTGTCCGCTAACGGCAAGACACACAAGGGCACAAGCCAAAACTCGCCGCAGGCAAAACCCAGCTCGCCATGAAATAAATGAAGTAGGAACGCCGCGCATGGAATCTCTGTTCGCTAAGGGATCGAAATCAGACGCCGCCCGTCCACGGCCGCCTATTTCCAGTATAAATGCCGCCCCCCACCCCAGCAAACTTTTCCCGTCGGGCGAGCGGGGGACGTAAGTCCCCTGCATTTGCCAACGACAGCCCGCAAAATCCATAAAACCGGCCCGACTATGGCTCCGGGATCTCCAGATCACGGCAGATCTTGCGTGCCAGATAGTCGTTGATTTCCCGATGGCGGGGAACCGCCGATGTCCGCTTACTCAGCGAATTCACATAAACGCTGTGATTGCCACCTTCCCGTAGGAGACGGCAATCGTGGGCTTCGAGATGCCGAATCAAATCCACTCGCTTCATGGCGCGGCCAACACAAAAGGTTCCTTAGTCACCTTTTGATCGCCCAAATCTTGCTCGGCCAACTCACGATTGGCTTCGAGTACCAGCGAAACGGCTTCCTGCAAATTCGCTCGTGCTTCCTCAAGAGTGGCACCCTGCGTATTCGCGCCAGGGAGTTCCTCGACGAACGCGATAAACCCCTCGGGCACGGACATGAAGACGGCTGTGAGTTCCATGGTATTCCTGCGCTCTTATGCGTAACCTCTTATAAATACTATTATGATTTCGCCTGCCGATGGGGGCAACCTAGTTCGGCAATCCTAACGATTGACTGTAAACTTAACTGCTGTTCCCCACTTGCCCTGCTAGCTTTTTATGACCTTCGCCCCTCAACTTCTGGCCACGATGCAGCGCTATTGGGGCTACGACTCCTTTCGCCCGCTGCAAGCCGAGGCCATGGAAGCGGTCATGGGCAATCACGATTCGCTGGTGGTGCTCCCCACCGGTGGTGGCAAGTCGCTCTGCTTTCAAGTGCCGGCCGTCTGTCGCGAGGGACTGACCCTCGTGGTCTCGCCCCTGATCTCGCTGATGAAAGATCAAGTCGACGCCTTGCGAACCTGCGGGATTCCCGCGGCAACGCTCAACAGCACGCTCACCCCCGCCGAACGTCGCAAGGTCGCCGAGCAAATTCGCTCGGGTGAATTGAAAATCGTCTACATCGCTCCCGAACGTCTGCTGGGTTCGCATTCGCTCGAATTCTTCCAAAGCGTTCCCCTCGAACTGATCGCCATCGACGAAGCCCATTGCATCAGCCAATGGGGTCACGATTTCCGACCCGAATATCGCGGGCTGGCGATTCTCAAGCAGGCCTTTCCCGGCGTAGGAGTTCACGCCTACACAGCCACCGCGGCCGAAGGCGTTCGCCAAGATATCGTTTCGCAACTGGGCTTACGCGAACCGCGAATTCTGGTCGGTTCCTTCGACCGTCCGAATTTGATTTATCAAGTGAAGCGCGCCTCCAAAAAGTTGGAGCAAATTTGCGAGCTCATCGACAAGCATCCCGGCGAAGCGGGAATTGTCTACTGCATCAGTCGTAAAGAAGTCGACCAAATGGCGGCCGATCTCAAAAAGCGCGGTTATCGCACGGCTCCCTACCACGCGGGTTTGGCCGATCTAGCGCGTCAGCGCAATCAAGAAGCTTTTCTCCAGGAACGCGTCGACATCATCGTGGCCACGGTCGCCTTCGGCATGGGGATCGACAAATCCAACGTCCGCTATGTCATTCATGCCGGCATGCCCAAGTCGCTGGAGCACTACGTGCAAGAAAGCGGACGCGCGGGCCGCGATGGCTTGCACGCCGATTGTCTGCTCATTCATAGCGGTCGCGACTACCAAGTCTGGCGGATGATCATCGAGAACAGCGAATCAGGGCCCAACGACGGAGCACTCGCCGCTCTCCAAGCGATGACACAATTCTGCAATGGCGTGGGCTGTCGTCATCAAGCACTTGTCGGGCACTTCGGCCAAACCTTGGACCGACAAAACTGCGGCGCCTGCGACGTCTGTCTCGGTGGTCTCGAACTCGTGGACGAACCACTCATCATCGCCCAGAAAATTGTCTCCTGCGTGGCCCGCTTACAAGGACGCTTCGGCATGGATTACACCGCCAAAGTCCTCGTTGGCTCACAAGAAGAACGCATTCTTCAGCTCGGGCACAATTCGCTCAGCACCTATGGCTTGCTCAAAGAGACGAGCGTCTCGGCCGTGCGCACCTGGATCGACCAACTTGTGAGCCAAGAATTTCTCGCCAAAGAAGGCGAATACAACACCCTGGGCATTACAGCGACGGGCCGAGAATTGCTCCGCGGGAATGCCACGCCGCAACTCACCAAATCGACGAAACGCGCGGCTTCATCTCGATCTTCGCGCGAGTCCTCTGACGCCGATTGGGAAGGCGTCGATCGCGAACTCTTCGAAGAACTACGCACGCTGAGAACGGCCATCGCCACCGAACGGGGTGTGCCACCCTATCTCGTTTTCGGCGACGCAGCCCTCCGCGACATGGCCCGCATCAAACCCACCAACACAGCCGACTTTCTTGAAGTCCGCGGCGTCGGTCAGCAAAAACAGCGCGACTTCGGCGATGCCTTTGTCGAAGCCATTCGACAATATTGTTCCTAGCCTTAAACGCCAACGCCCTTGGGTTGCAACCCAAGGGCGTTATTCATTTATGTTACGGACAACACAAAATCACGTTGTGTTTTCGTCGGCCGGTTTCTCCTCTTCCGATTCCCCAGCAGGACGCTGCGGCCGCGGTGGTACACCGCGATCTGGCCGTCCCCGTCCTGGTCGACCCTCGATTCCAGGCCCACGCGGTCCCGGTCCACCGGCACCAAAGCGGTCGCGCATTTCACGCATCCGTTCGGTCAACGCTTGAAACTCTTCGCGACTGAGTTGATCGTCGCCATTCTCATCGAATCGATCAAAAATTCGATTCGGATCCGGACCACCCCAGCCTCCCGGGCCACCGGCACCTTCAGGCCCACGAGGTCCTCGTCCTTCTGGTCCACGTGGTCCTCTCGGTGGACCCGCCTCACCACCGCGCGGTGGTCCCGGAGGTCCATCAATCTGATTTTGCAGCGGTGGACGACGGCTGAACTCGCGATCTCCCGGTGGTGGCCCAGGACGATCGTCCCCATCGGGACGAGGCGGGCGATCAGGCCGACCTTCCCGCGGCGGGCGTGGTCCACGCGGCCCACGAGTTTCTTCGGTCAATTTCATAAACTCATCGCGGCTGAGTTGGCCATCTTGATCCGCATCAAACCGATCAAACAATTCATTCGGGTCAGGAGGCGCGGGCCGACCTTCGCCACGCCCCTGTCCCTCTCCGCGGCCTCGTCCCCCACCTTGTCCTTCTCCCCGTCCCGGTCCACGGCCTTGACCCTCTCCACGGCCACGACCACCACGACGTTCGCGCATCGTTTCACGCGCAGTTTGCCGTTCTTCGTCATTCAATTCCCCGTCGCCATCAGCGTCAAATTCTTCAATCATTTTCGCGCGCATTTCGCCGTCGCGCTTCGGTCGTTCTGCATCGTCTTGTGCCCACGCGTTGGCGGTGAGCAACATCGGCAAAGCGATTGCCAAAAATAACATGGCCCGTTTCATGGAAATACCTCCTCGTTGTTGATTCCCGCCACCATCGAAATTCTGAGAAGCCGGCGGCGGAAAATGTTCTGCCTCAATGAATTCAACTCCGCGACTGCCCCACAGTTTCGCGAAATTCCACCCACGCTGAAATTCCGTCTGCTATCGCGTCGTTCGGCATATTCTTGCAGAATGTGGCTTCCACCCGCGACTTTTGCCAACAAACATCGGCCATGAACTATCCGCTCTATCTCGCCGGCATCTTGGCCTTAGGAATTGCCGTCCAATGGCTTTCCTGGCGACTGCGCTTGCCGAGCATCGTGCTGCTGCTCGTGTCGGGGTTTGTGCTGGGCCGAATTTCACCTCAAGAGCCGGGCCCCAACCAGCAACTTTTTTTCGCGGTCGTGTCACTCTCCGTGGGCATCATCCTCTTCGAAGGGGGGCTGAATCTCGATTTCCGCGAAATCAAAGGGGTCCGCGGCGTTGTCTTCCGCTTGGTCAGCGTCGGCTTGGTGATCACGTGGCTCTTGACCGCCTGCTTCGCCCATTACGTCGCTGGCTTCTCAACCCAAATGTCGATTCTGCTCGGCGCGTTGCTCACCGTGAGTGGCCCCACGGTCATCATGCCGCTCTTGAATCATGTCCAGCCTGAAAAACGCATCGGTTCGCTCATTAAGTGGGAGGGGATCGTCAACGATCCGATCGGTGCCGTCCTCGCGGCCTTGGTATTCGAAATCATCTTGCATCACAGCGGAGGCAATATCGTCAGCGAATCGGCCTATCGACTCAGCCTGACCCTCCTCACCGCCATCCTGCTCAGCGCGATCAGCGCGTTTGTCTTGTTGCAAATGTTGCGTCGCTATTGGATTCCCGACTCGCTGCAAAACCCGGTGGTGCTAGCGCTCGTCGTATTTGTGTTCGCGCTTTCCAATCAACTCAACAGCGAATCGGGGCTCGTCACGATCACGTTGCTGGGAATCATTCTGGCGAATCAACGCACCGTCCCCATTCGCCATATCATCGAGTTCAAAGAAAACTTGCGCACGCTGTTGATTTCAACGCTCTTCATCGTGCTCGCTTCACGGTTGGAATTCGATGCGAAAGCCATGACGATGCTTGGCTGGCGAAGTTTGGCCTTCGTCGCTTTGTTGATTCTCGTTGTTCGACCCGTCGCGGTCTTTTTCTCAACCGTCGGCAGCCCGCTGAACTGGAACGAGCGGATTTGCCTCGCTTGGATTCACCCCCGCGGCATCGTGGCCGCCGCAGTGAGTTCGTTGTTTGCCTTGGAAATCGTCAACGTACTCGGCGAGAATGATCCCCTCGCCATGGAATCGAATCGTTTTGTGCTCACGACGTTTCTGGTGATTGTCGGCACGGTCACGGTCTATGGCATGAGCCTCGCACCACTTGCGCGACGGCTCGGCCTTGCCCGCCAAGATCCCCAAGGCATTCTCTTCGCGGGGGCCTCGCAAGCGGTCCGCGAAATCGCCTCCGCCATTCGCAAAGAAGGTTACAACGTGATGTTGGTCGATACCAATCCGCGCAACATTTCCAGCGCGCGCCTCGCCGGACTGCCGGTGAACCTGGCGAGCATCGGCAGCGAATTCGTCCGCGAGACGATCGATCTCTCGGGGATTGGCCGACTGCTGGCGATGACTCCCAACGACGAAGTGAACACGCTGGCCGCCATCAGCTTGGCGGAACGCTTTGGCCGCTCGGACGTCTATCAGCTTGCCAAGCACGATTCTTCCTCCGTGCGAAGTGAACGTGCCGCCACTTATCGTCGGGGACGCATCCTGTTTGATAAACCCACAACCTTCGACCAACTCGAAGAACGAATCGAAGCGGGTCAGCAAGTGAAAGTCACCACGCTCAGCGCCGATTTCACTTTCGACGACTTTCGCAATCGCTACGGCGACACGGCGCTCGTGATGTTTCGCATCGAGGAGAAACACCGTCTCGTTGTCGCGACCACGGACGTCGAAACACCACCACGCGCCGGGCACAAGATTATCGCGCTCGTGGATCCACCCCCGATGACAGCGACCGCCTAACGCGAATCCAAGACTTTGAACTTCGCCAACAGTTCCGTGAAGTTCTTGCTCAGCAACACATATTGCAACGACTCGGGATTGCGAAACATCTTGGCGATATTCGCCGACAATCCCAATTGCACGCTCGGATCGTCGCGGGGCGTGAGCAGCAAAAAGATCACGTGCGCCAGTTGGCCGTCGGGGGCATCAAAATTAATCCCCGGCTCAGAGATTCCCACGGCCACGATGGCTTCTTTCAATCCCGAAATTCTCGCATGCGGAATTGCCACGCCGTTGCCGATGCCCGTGGCCGCGATCTCTTCCCGCTGCCAAGCCAAGTCTTCGACGGCTTCAATGTCGAGATCGTAATACTGATGTGCCAAGGCGGCCAATTCGTGAATCGCTTCACGACTCGAAGTCGCCCGCATGTCTTGCTGAAATAGCTTGGGCGATAGCACTCGCTGCAACTTATGAGGTTGCTTCTGACGCAAGACCCACCGCATCAAGGGTCCACTCATCGCGCTGGTGACAATCGCCATCACCACCAGTGCCACGAACAATCGTTGACGAATCACCCCCGCTTCGAGGGCCAGCAAGCCCAACACAATCTCCATCGCCCCGCGAGCATTCATAGCGAAGCCCACGGCCCAAGCCTGGCGCGAAGGCATTCCCCCCCACCGCGCGCCAACCACCGCGCCTGCGAGTTTGCCCACGCACGCCAACACCAGCAACAAAACAACCAACGAGAGATCAAACCGCGTGACGAAATTCACCCGCAAACCGATGCTGGCAAAAAACACGGGCGCGAAAATGAACGACACAAACTCTTCGAGCATCACCCGCGTCCGTTCGTGCAAATGATCCGACGCCCCCACGGCCACGCCGACGATGAACGAACCGAAGATCGCATGGATGCCGATGAACTCCGTGAACGCCGCGCCGAACAACCCCAGCGTCACGATGAATCCCAACACCCCGGCGGGCCAATGGGTGTAAGCCTGTAGCACCGGCAAAGTCCAATGCACAAACGATCGTCCCACGGTCAGCACTAGCCCAGCGAAGAGAAGTGTCAGCGTAATTGTCGCGACGATGCTCAGCCCCGTGCCATGCGACCCGATCATGCCCAGGATGATGGCAAACAGCGTGAAGCCAATCAGGTCGTTGAAGATCGCCGCGCTGACGACCACCATCCCCAAATCGGTGCGGTACAGATTCAAGTCCATCAGCGTCTTGGCAATCACCGGCAGCGCCGAAATCGACATCGCCGTGGCCAGGAACAACGCGAAAATCAGCGGATCGCCGCCGGGGGGTCGTCCCAACATATCAGGAATCACCCACGCCCCGATCAGTCCCAACAGAAACGGCACGAGCGTCCCCAGCACCCCCACCTTCATCGCCGACCGGCCTTGCTCCCATACCGTCGACAGATCGACTTCCAATCCGGCGACCAACAAGAACAGCACAATCGCCAGCGTGCTGATCCCGTGCAGCACAATCGAGTTGGGGCCATCCGAGGGGAACAGAATCGCTTGCCATTCGGGCGAAATCTGCCCAAACACCGTGGGGCCCAGAATCACACCGGCGAGCAACTCGCCCAACACCGCGGGCTGATGCAACACACGAGCCAACTCGCCCAACAGCCGCGCCATGCCGATCAACAGCCCCAGCGACAACAGCATTACCGTCAGCTGGCTGGCTTCAAGATTATGCACGGCGGGATCTCAGCGGAAGGGGAAACAGGTTTCTGAGCTGAGAACGAGTCTAAAACACGAGCCGTGAACGGACAACCGCACATGTCCCCTCTCCCTCCGGGAGAGGGCTAGGGTGAGGGCTATACATCGCTTACTTCGACGGCTTCCCAGTCGACTCATTTAGCTTCGCCGTGAAATCCTCGACGGCCATCCGGTCGGAGTTGCTCTTGCCGACGTAACGAAACAGTTCGTTACCCTTCCCATCCAACGCGATGAGCGCGGGGTAATGCACGGTCTGACCGTGAAACTTATAGCCGTCGGGAATCTTGAACTCCTCAGCCAGCTTGGCATCAGGATCGCGGTAAACCTGGGGCAGATTCTTCAGGTCGTTCTTGTCGAGATTCTCGGCCCACGACTTGATCTCCGCTTCGCTGTCCGGTTTGAGAAACACATGCACGACCTCAGGATTCTGCTCGGCCAAAACAGAGTAGTCGTGAGTATATCGGAGGCAAAACGGGCATTCCGTCTTCAACAAAAAATGCAGGACGACGACTTTGCCTCGATGCTTGGAAAGCTGAAACGTCGAATCATCGGTTGCCGACTTGACCGTGAAATCGTCCGCCGCGACAGCGAGCGACGTAAGAGTGCAAGTCAACAACGCACCGCAAACGATGCCGACGAAACCACGTTGAATGATGTTGGTCATGATGCTGCAAACTCCAGAGCCAAGAACGAAAAACTACTGTCGACATCTATCACATTACTGATATCTATGTTTCCGACAATACGCGACTGTGATAAATCCGATTGCCCACAAAGTCAAAGCTGCCGGCTCGGGTATAGCAACAAACTCTCCTAATGTTGTCAATTTATCACCGTAATTAGCTTTCCATGCGGTCAGAGAACCAACACTTGGATTACGCTGCCAAGCCATCAAGTCACGACCATCGACATCGCCATCTCCATCAAAATCGCCAGGCAAACCCGGGACACCAATCAACGTGACTTCACCCGTAGTGTAAAGATTTGCTGCGTCCCAAATATATCGACCCAAACTTTCAAACATTCCCGTAGGAGAAACACCAGACCAGTCAAAGAGATCAAATGTGCGTCCAATTTGGCTCGTTATGTTTACATCTTCAGCAAAGTCGAGTTCTAAAACGCCACCAAGCATCACAGATATACCAGATTCAAAAGAGATAGTTGAATTCCATTCATCGGCTTCAAAGCGAAATCCTAAGACGCTCGTCGAGTCCATCTTCATTTCATCTTGAACTGAAACCGGAATTGGCAACGAAGTTGTTGAATAGCGAGGATTGGCATCGTGATCACGAACTAACAAGACACCACTATTTGTAAGATCCAGCGTGAGGATTGTACCGTTGCTTCTGATCAGATTTTTAACAACTGCGTTCTGAAGTTGCGCGCCTTGACTTCCACGTATATCAGCAGCGGTGAAGTTCGCGCCGGTAAGTGTCGAGTGATTAAAAAATACGTGTGCTAAATTCTGTCCAGAAAAATCCCAACCACTGAGGTTATTTAATCCCAGACTCATTAATGGCATTTCTTTTGCTTGATACGACGCCGTCGCGTAAATCTGAGCAGCCGTGAGCGAAGGGGTTACCCCATCAAACGCTGCCCCGACAATAATCGCATTCTGAAAAACGGCCCCAGTCAGCGTCGAGCCACCCAAACTGGCGCCAGCAAGATTCACGCCAGTAAAATCCCAGCCGCTCAAGTTGTTACCTGAGAGATCGATTCCCGAGAGATCGCCGACTTGATAAGAATGTGTCGCGTAAAGTTGTGAGCTGGTGAAGCCCTTAGTGGTTGCTCTGTTAAAATGTGCACCGCGAATCAGGGCGTTAGAAAAAACAGCCCCTCCAAGTTGTGCATTGCTAAAGTCAGTCTGCTCAAGAATCGCATCACTCATATCAGCATTAGTAAGGTTGGCATACGCCAAATCGGTGAGCGTAAGGTCGGCTTTATTTAAATCTGCATCGATCAAATTTGCGTATCGCAGATCAGCACCTGTTAGATTTGCCCCGTCGAGCTGTGCACTGGAAAGATTTGCTCTATAAAAATATGAATCTCTCAGATTTTGTTCGCTGAAATTCCATCCTTGTAAATCATTACCATTGCCCAGATGAATTCCTTCTAGATTCTTGTTTTGATAACTGTCTGTTGAATAGAGTTGGGCCGAAGTAAATCCTAAAGATGTCGTCGCTGAAAATTGAACACCGCGGACGATTGCTCCCGTGAAATCTGCGTTCGTAAGATTGGCGGTCATGTATGATCCAGTTAGGTCTTGATTAGAAAAATCCCAACCACTCAAATCATTTCCACTTAGCCAAGTTTGTTTGAGATCATGATTCTTATAGCTCGCCGTTGAGTACAATTGAGCTGCAGTAAACCCAGTATTGGTTACGGCCGTCAGTCTTGCACCTTCAATGACGGCGTCAGTGAAATCAACCATCCCCAATGCTGCTCCCTCGAAATAAGTCCGCGACAGTATCGAATTTCGCAAATCTGCGCCTGCTAAATTCGCATTGCGTAGATCAGCGTCAACTACCGAGGCGTATCTGAGATTCGCATTGGCTAGATTTGCCTCTCGGAGTTTCGCGGTCATGAGATTCGCGGATGCAAAATTGGCGGACGTGAGATTGGCATTAGCAAGATTAGTACCGACAAGTGTGGCATTCGAAAAGTTTGCATCTGATGCTGTTATTCCATTAAAGGCTGCGTTAGTTAAATTTTGTCCTGCAAAATTCCATCCACTAGCATTATTTCCACTAAGCTTAACTCCCGATAAATTGCCTTCCACATAGCTAGCAGTCGAGTAGAGTTGTGTTGCTGTTAAGGCTTGGCCCGCCGTCTGAGAAAAGTCAGCATATCGAATGTTGGCCCCTGCAAATGTCGCATTCGTGAAAATTGCCTGCGTAAATTTAGCTTCCGATAGATTCGCATTATTAAAATTCGCACCTGATAAATTCGTCCACCGAAAATCGGCCTTAAACAAATTGGCTTCTTGAAAAGACGCACCTACCATTGCTGCATTGACTCCATTCACGTAAGAGAGATTTGCGGCAGCAAAATTTGTATTACTTGCAGTCACTTTCTCTAGTTTGGTCATATAAAGGTTCGCGGACGTAAAATCTGCGTCTGTAATATTTGCCTCTGTTAAATTTGCACCTGTAAACGTCGCATTGATCAGTGCTGCATTCGACAACAATGCACCTGAAAGATTGGCGTAACTAAAATCGGCTTCAGATAGCACTCCATAATAAAACGAAGTATTCTGCAGATTCTCACCAATAAAAAAGCCCTTTGTTAAATTAAGTTCATCCAAATCTGCGCCGGCTATTGCATTTACACCGGCTCCATCGATTGCTAATGCCGCACTTTGCTGTTTGCCTTGGCTTGGATCAGATGGATTCACATACTCCCACTGAAAAATATCGGCGAACCCTAGCGTGCCAACACACAAACTAAAACAGATCGAAACAGCGCTAATACAGAATAAACGTTTAAGCATGGCAAGAAATACGCTAAAAGATGGGATAAACTAGCACTTTCATT
>NZ_JBGSQY010000013.1:0-1689 GCF_041737835.1 Bythopirellula sp.
TGGGTATCTTCGGCCAGTTGGTGAATGGAATTTTGAGCAGATAGAGATGCGAGGCCAAAAGATCAAAGTCACGCTGAATGGAACCAAGATTTTAGACGTGGATATCGATCAGTTTGATCGCACGCAAATCGAGCACGCTCCAAAGGGACTCGACCATCGAACAGGCCGTATCGGCTTTGCGGGTCACAGCGATCCCGTGGCATATCGTAGTTTTCAGGTAAAACGTTTGTAGGGGGAGTTATGGATCGATCAAGAGCTGTCTTGCTGGCCGTCCCGCTATCCATCTGCGTGTCTTGGTTTTTGCGAACGGTGGTCTTGCGGTTGGGCTGCATGGCGATTCTCGCGAGCGGTTTGTCGGCTGCCGATAGGCAGGACTTCGTTCGCGTCAGTGGCGACCATAAGCACTTTGAGCGTGGCCCTACGAGTGAGCGATTCGTGGTCCGGGGCGTTAACTACGATCACGATCAGTCGGGTCGATTACTGGAGGAATATTGGATCGATCAGTGGTCGGTCGTGGTCGAAGATTTTCATGAAATTAAGGCCTTAGGTGTGAACTGCGTTCGGGTGCATTTGCAGTTCGGCAAGTTCATGGATAGTCCAAGCGAAGCAAGTCGAGGTGCCTTAGAACAGTTGCAAAAGCTTGTTGAGCTTGCCGAAGAGTTGGATCTGCTGCTCGACGTGACGGGATTGGCCTGCTACCACAAGGCGCATGTGCCGGCTTGGTACGACGCGTTAGACGAACAAGATCGTTGGGAAGCCCAAGCCTGCTTCTGGCGGGCCGTGGCAGAGGTCTGCGAGAGTAGCTCCGCCATCTTCTGCTACAACTTAATGAACGAACCTGTCTTGCCCGGCGCAGGGTCCGAGAATGATTGGCTACTCGGCGAACTGGGTGGCAAGTTTTTCGTACAACGCATTGCCTTGGAGCTCGGTGATCGAACCCGCGAGCAAGTGGCTGAAGCTTGGGTGAAAAAGATGGTTGATGCCATTCGCGAGCACGACCAATCGCACTTGGTAACGGTCGGAGTCATTCCCTGGGTGCATGTTTTCGGCGGAGGCAAGCCACTATTTCATGGTCCGGTGGTCGGCAAGCCGCTCGACTTTGTGGCCGTTCACTTCTATCCCGAGTCTGGCAAAGTCGATAGGGCCATCGAGAGCTTGCGTGCCTACGAAGTTGGCAAGCCGTTGGTCGTCGAGGAGATGTTTCCACTGAAATGCAGCCAGGACGAATTAGTTGATTTTGTCGATGAATCATCAACATTCGCGGATGGCTGGATTAGCTTCTATTGGGGGCAGACCGCCCAAGAATTGCGGGCCACGGATCCACCTACGCTGGCCAGTTCCATTACGGCGGAATGGCTTGATCGTTATTCACAGTTGATGAAGAACATACCGTAGTTGAACCGAATCAGTCGAGGCCGCGGCCGACCTTTGGCTTTTGAAGTTGCGCTTTTATCACAATCCGACGCGCGAGCGAGGGAAAATTGGTATTGACTGGTCCCTCGCTCACGCGGCGGGTTGGGAAAAGCCAATGCCTCATGCAATAGCGCAACTTTAAAACCTTTGACGTGGGGCATCGCGGAAAATAATTCGACCCACGAAAAAACGGCCGTCCGGGACGGCCGTTTGTTAATGGATGCGAGTTGCTCGTGTTAGCAAGACTCGAGATCCGAGTCATCCGAATCGCTTTCC
>NZ_JBGSQY010000036.1:0-11011 GCF_041737835.1 Bythopirellula sp.
GTGGCGAACCGATGTTGCCGAATCACTGGTTAGCTGGTGTCGAAGTTGGGGACGACGAGCAGAGACTATGGATTGGTAAGCGGGTTATCGAGTGGCCGCTCTGTCCGGCTCCCCCTGATGATGCTGAGCAAATACAAGCGAGGGCTAGGCTAGAGTTTAAGGATTTTGATTGGTCACCCTATCAAGAATATGACCTCGGTTGGAAGCTCTCCGGAACGTCACCCCTACCTGATGAACTACTCGACGAAAGGTGTGAATAGGCATGAGAACGTCGAAGGAACTTTCCCGCGAGGAATTGGAGCGATTGGCTGACGTTGTGCAGCAGGCACTCTATCTGAAATTTGACGCCGGAAATGAATCGTTCGCCTGGGATCCCGAGAAAGAGTGGAGTGGGATTGATGTCTGTGCGGAGTTGGCGAATGTTTTGAGAGAGCTGGAGATGGTTCCGGAAACTGGCCTGCCGTTTCAAGTTGCGGACTAACCGAAAACTCGTCGATGAATATCCGCTCCTGACAACATCCTCGATCGTTCAGTTCGCGGCGGCACGCCCCCTGCACGACCCTTGGCTGCCACAGTAGCGGCTCAGCCAACAAGCTCCGATTTCGACGTTTCTCGGGGATTTGAATTCCAATATCAGTTTAGAAACTTTTCCGCCCCCAAGATTGTACTGCAAAAAGACTTGCGACGATTAGTACCGGAAAACGAAGGAAACTGACACTGCTCCCATGAGCGTGTCCAGGGTTGCGTTTCAGAGTCAAATGACGGTTCGTCCTGGGTCACGCACCTAGCCACTCGCAAGCAGCCAGGAGTTATCGATTTGACTGCGCTTTTCGCAGCCCCAAAGTGCGATCGGTGGGATCCACCGCTGCGGCAAATGACTATTCGCTAGTTCGGGCGGATGATGCAACTTCGTCGAGTCGGAACGGTCGCCAACTTCCAGAGGTGAGCGTCACCCTGGCGACTTAGCAAATTGCTAATCCTGCGGAGGTGAAATGCACATAGTGCAATTCGTGCAGACTTTAATCCCCCGAATTGTCCCACCTCGGCGAATTAGCTTTACCGGAGACTTACAGCGGTAGCTTGCTACCCAGTTCAAAACTTTCCCATAGCCTTTCTCTCAGAATGGGAGGGGGTTAATCTAGCTTTTTTGGCAATGCGACCCTGAGATAGAGACGATATTCGATCGCGTCTACAATGTAGTCATGGCTGATGACGATCGAAAACTAGAACCCGATGTGACCGCGTTGCTTTCTCAGGCAACTGATGGCGACGAGCAGGCTGCTGATGAGCTATTGCCGATGGTTTATCGGCAGCTGCGGGCGATCGCGAACAACCGGATGGCGAGTGAGAATCCGGGGCATACACTGCAGGCAACGGCGCTAGTGAACGAAGTGTTTCTACGGCTTTTTGGCAATCGCAAGCTGGCTTGGCAGAATCGGGCTCATTTTTATGCGACGGCGTCGGAGGCGATGCGCCGGGTTTTGCTGGATCATGCCAAGTCAAAAGGGCGAAAAAAACGGGGCGGTACGGGCAAGAAAATGCCGCTAAATGTGGCAGAACTGGCCGCTGATGGAGATCCCGAACAAATTTTGGCGCTCGACGCTGCCCTTTGTCGCTTAGAAGAGCAGAACCCAGAAGCTGCGGGTGTCGTCCGGCTGAGATTCTATGCCGGGCTCAGCGTCGATCAAACAGCCGAGGCATTAGAAATGTCGCCGCGGACGGTGGATCGACGTTGGAAGTTTGCCCGCGCCTGGCTGTTCGATCAACTCAGTCAACCCGATTAAAGCAGTACGAATTAAAGAAAAATCATGTCTAATCCCGCTCAAGAAATTTTCGAGCAGGTCATTGATCTCTCGCCAACGGAACGTAATGAGTTGCTAGCCGATGCGTGTGGTGAGGATACTCAACTGCGTAACCGTATCGAAGCTCTGCTTGCCGCGAGCGAGGACGCAGGCAGTTTTTTGGGTGAACCTACCATCGATCACGTAGCAGCTGCTTACTCTGAGCCCGCCGAGCAAGCAGGCAGCATGATCGGACGTTACAAGCTGCTGGAAAAAATCGGTCACGGTGGCTTCGGCGATGTGTACATGGCCCAACAGCATGAGCCTATGAAACGACGGGTTGCCCTGAAGATCATTAAGCTGGGCATGGATACCAAGCAGGTCGTCGCTCGGTTCGAAGCCGAACGACAGGCACTTGCACTGATGGACCATCCGAATATCGCCCGCGTGTTGGATGGCGGCGAAACCGGTTCAGGGCGTCCTTACTTTGTGATGGAATTGGTTCGCGGTGATCCAATCACCGAATATTGCGATCGTGAGAAGCTACCGACGAATGAGCGACTCAAACTGTTTCAGCAAGTGTGCCAGGCGATACAGCACGCGCATCAGAAGGGCGTGATCCATCGCGACATTAAGCCAACGAATGTGCTGGTTACCGTTGCCGATGGGCAGCCACTGGCCAAGGTAATCGATTTTGGCATTGCCAAGGCGACCAACACAGAGCTCACCGAAAAGACGCTTTTCACCGAGTTCCGTCAACTCATCGGCACGCCGCAGTACATGAGCCCCGAACAGGCGGAACGATCTGGCGTGGACATCGATACGCGGAGTGATATTTATTCGCTCGGTGTTCTGCTCTACGAAATGCTCACTGGCAAGACACCGGTCGATCCTGCCACGCTTAAGTTAGCCGCTTGGGATGAACTGCAGCGGCTGATTCGCGAGGAAGAGCCTCAACGGCCTTCGATTCTTGTGACTTCTATGGGAGTGGATTCCGACTTGATTGCACGGTCTCGTGGCACCGAGCCGAACCGTTTGGGCAACCTACTCAGGGGCGATCTTGATTGGATCGTGCTCAGAGCGTTGGAGAAAGACCGCACGCGTCGTTACGGCGCAGCAAGTGAGTTGGCTGACGATTTGCAGCGTTACTTGGACGATGAAGCAGTCATGGCGACACCGCCGAGCGCGGGCTACAAACTGCGAAAACTCTTCCGCCGCAATAAAGCGACCATTGCCGTTGCCTCGGCTCTGATCGCTGCCTTGCTGTTTGGCTTGGTCACGACTTCCATTTCTTCCGTTTGGGCATTGCGTGAACGCGACCATGCTTTGCAGGCAGAACAAGCAGCGAATGTAGCTTCCGAACGTGCTGACGAGCAGGCAGACCGTGCTCGGCGGATGGCCGCAATGGTTGGAAATCCTTTCCGAGACAAAGCTGATGCCGAAGACCTGGCCAGAGCTTGGTTGGCAGACCTCGATGAATCCAAACGGCAGGGCACGCTCAGCGAAAAAGAAATTCTCATTCAACAATGCCAGTTGTCGACATGGTGGTTTCAGTACGGAGGCGGAGAAGAAGCGCGTGGTATCATCGAAAAAATTTACGAGCGGGCCAAAGAGGTATTGGGGCCTGAGAATCAAAGCTATCTGACCTTGGTGAACATGAACATCGTTTCTCATCAAAACATATACAACGCCGAACAGCTCGCCGACTTGTGGGTCGATTTGATGGGATCGGTTAAGCTTTTCAAGCAAGAAGAGTACGACACCCTGTTACCGCAGTATGCGGCAGCCCTTTACAGAGCTGGCAGAAAGCAAAAGGCGACTGCTGCCGTTGATGAATACCTGACCATCAGGAATCGCCCTCGACCCGAACCCTCTAACCCGGCACTGGAATTTTATCGGTTAAAAGCAGCGACTCGCGATCTAGCTGAATGGGGCACTGCCAATCCGGAACTGTTCCAGAAGCTGATCGCTTTTCAGAAGACACTTGAGAATGTTCCTGGCGCAGAGAACCCAATCTTCGGCCAGGCTGCAAAGAACAAGAACTTGCAAATTTGGGAGGGCACAGTTGACACGGGGAATCGCGAGTTGCGTTTGCGTTTCGAAATTTCGCTCAACTCCGAGGGCGAATTCTCTGGGAAACTGATCAGCCTTGATCAGGGCAACACCGAAGTTCCACTTTCCAAGATGACCGTTGATAATGGCTTGGTGTCGATGCAATTCAAGAGCGCTGGCGCAAGTTTCAACGGCAAACTCAACCCGCTGACAAAAGAAACCGTGGGAACATGGAAGCAAGCCGGCCGAGAATTTGATCTCACGATTCGACGTACGGATCACAAAACAGATTGACGCAATGACACCTCCGATCGACAAAAGTGTTTAGATTGCGGCGACTCTAGAGCCAACGAATCGCAGCCAGATCGGTAACGCGATTCCAAGGCTCGATCAAGTGTTAAACGAAAGGGAGCGATTCCTTGAGACCGAAAAAAACGTCCGTACTAATCATTTCGATATCAATGTTGTTTGCCGCTGCAATCCTACTTGCAAGCTATGTATTGGATGGCACGCCATACGAACAAACGGCGATCTACATGTTCATTGCAGTATGGTTGATTCCCTTTTCTTTATTATGCAAGAATCTCGCAACTGCAAAACATGACGATAGCTGGCCGTGATGAAAATGAGTACGCGTTGACGACTGACCTCAGCGGCAACGACTTTCTCCAACGAACTTGAGGTTTAAAACTGACACTTAGGACTCGCTCATGAGGCCGTTAACTAGTAGCAGCTTACAAGTTACTATGATCGTTGCGTTTGCGATCTTCTCTGCTCCAGCACAAGCAATGGAGTCTCCTTTGGCGTTTCAGTTTACTAAAGGCCAAAGCCTGCTCGATTTTGAATCGGGTACGACTGCCGAACAAACGCTCGCCGCGAATATCTTCTCGGCGGTTGAGGCGGCAGGAGAGGTTTGGCGTTCGGTTTTAAGAGACGACGCGACGCTGAACTTCGTCATCGAACTCGACGGGCTTCCGCCGGGGTCAGGGGGGCAAGCGATCCCCGAGTTTATTGGCCCCAATTACTCCGATGTCATCCGGCCCGCGCTGTTGGCGGACCGGACAAGTGCCGACGACCGGACCGCTGCCGGGTCGCTGCCCCTACCTCTGGCGTCGGGCATTGAGTTCATCACGCATGACACGACCGTCATCCCGGCACCGCGGATCCGCGACGACGATGGCAGCGGGAACAACCGAGATCTGATTCTCACACGGGCCAACGCCAAGGCACTGGGCATAGTTTCGCCCAACGATTCAGACCTGGATGGAACGATTCGCGTCCTCAGCGAGGGACCTTGGGACTTTGATCGGGAAGATGGTATCGACCGGCGGAGAGTCGACTTTGTCGGCCTCGTGGTTCACGAGATTGGCCATCAGCTGGGCTTCTTTAGCGGCGTGGAGTTTCTGGACGTCTTCGGAGGTAATGGAGTCCCGCCCGAAGGTCCCCTCGCTGATCAGTTGATCGACCTTAGCGGCGAAGCGATCTTTTTTCCGATCGATCTGTTCCGCTACACGGATGACAGTTTGAGCCAACCGAATCAGCCGCGCGGGGGATTGCGTGATTGGTCGTTCGGTAGTCCCAGCGTGGCGGACACTCCGTTCTTCTCCATTGACGGCGGCAGGACGGAACTGGCGACATTTTCAACCGGCACATTCAACGGCGATGGTTTTGGTCCGAGTCACTGGGAAGATAATCTCGACCTGGGAGTGATGGACCCAACCCTGGATTTCGGCTTGCGGGCGATCACCGCACTGGATCTACAAGCATTCGACGTTATCGGCTGGGACTTGAGTTCCGTGCCGGAACCTGGCTCGGCTACGCTGGCTGTTTTGATGTTGGCGGTAGTTGGCTGGCGCGGCGGGCGTTCTGAGGGGCGACGTGGTATTCAGCTACTAACTGAGTGTCCGGGCTAGCTTAGCTGCGGAGTCGCTCCAGCTGCAATTCCTGGTCAGCGTGGCGACTGGCGATATACCGCTCGCGCTTCCCGTTCAGTTTGCCGCAGGGGAAGGCACTGCCGAGGGGTTGCCATTGTTGACGGGTGAGCATGCGGTGTATTACTTCACGACGGACGACAATCTGTTGAGCATTGCGATCCCCGAATCGAGTTCCCTGCTGCTGGCTGCCCTGGCCGTCGCAGGCCTGCTGACGCTACGAGGAAACTCCCACACTTGAGCTAGGTCTCACTGGGAAGCAGCCACTCAAGGACTTAGTTTTGGGGGGAATGCTGTAACCTGCGTCGGTGGCTCCAACTGCATGAGGTGATTTTCACCTCTGCAGTCGTGCAATCAAATCGACAACAGCGTCAGCCGGCACGTTGAGTTCTCGAATTGGGCACATGCTCGCAACCCATGTGGGCGTGTCATTGGTCGTTTTGGCTCTGCTTGCGGGAACAGTCAAATTAGACCGCTTAATCCCAGTCTGCGAAGGGGTGGGGGCGGATTCAAAAATCCGCCGCGCCTCGTATGAGGGAGAATCGTGAAGGTTTTGCCCAGTATTTTTAGGCTGAAACATCGACTCTGTATGATCGTGGGGTCCGTCGCCGATATCGAAGCGCTGCCTGCCGTTTCCGCCCTTTTGCCGCTCAGTCCACGCAGGTTCTGACCGATCTGAGAATCTCAGACTTAGATTCGCCGTATAGCATCGGCAAGGCTTCAACATAAGGTTGTAGAACTTTTGATCACTTATTGTGAGGGTCGACAATTCCTGGCGAGGGAGGCGCCGATCTCGAAACACTTTTCATTGTGTTGGAGACATCGCTGGACGACATAGGTTTTTTTACCCGTCGGTAGCCAGAGCGTGATCCGTTCTCCTGGAAACAATTGCTCTGCATGTAAAAAAGCGATTCCGTCGCGAGAGAGGTCTCGTGTTACCACTAGCGTTTGCCCCCGCTTTCGAGGGATTGACGAAAACGTATTTTGATACTCCAACAAAACTCGGCGAGCGTATCGATGGCGGAGGAATGCTCGCTGATCGTTAGGGAGAGGCGGGATAACGCCCCCGCTTGTGAGGCTGGCCTCCCACTCACTGGCAACCGCAATATCACATTCACAGGTTGAGAGCAATCTCTCTAAGAGTGTTGAATAATCTTCTTCCAGCATTGCCATATCTCTGCGTTGAATCTGGACCCCGCTTGTCGTTCCAAGATCGAAGTTGCCTCTGACCGCGACATTGCGGACCGATAGGGTCTGTGACTGGTGAGCGCTTCGAACACGTCGACGATACCGCAGATTTGCGCCCAGGGATGAATTCTGCTCTGCGTAATGCCCACGGGATAACCACTTCCGTCCATTTTCTCATGGTGCTGATAAACCATCATTAGCTGCCCGAAGCTGAAATCCGTGTGGTTCGCAAGTAGTCGGAATCCGGTTGTCGGATGACGTCTAATTAGTTCCCATTCCTCACTATTCAGCCGGCCATTCTTGGTCAGAACCTGCTCCGGAATATCGAGCTTGCCAATATCATGTAATAGCCCGCCCGTCGCGATTTGTTCAAGTTCGCAGCGTTCCGTTGTGCCACACGCCTTAGCCAGTAACACGCAATAAAATGCGACATTGGTCGAGTGAGTGAAGGTGTGGTAGTCATGCCGCAGCACCTTAAGCAGCTGCTGCGCAGTCGTGTCTGTGTGACAGATCAAATCGACTGTTTGCAAGGCGAGTTGCTTGACGCTTTCGAGTGTGTCTTCAATATTTCTCTGGGCAAATGCTTCGGACAGCACATCCCTGACGGCCTCGCTCAAACAGTCCAATCGTCGTGATATCGGCAGACTGTCATCGTCAAGAATCGCAGCAAAATTGTTGCGGAGGTATTGCTGGTAAACGAGATGCGCATCAGCCGTAATGTAGAGGTGTTTCACACCGCGATCTTTCAACCTCTGGAGGTCTGCACCGTCTAGAAGTAAAGATGAGTCACGATACAAGTGAATTGAGTTGCTGGAATTGTCCCTAATATACAGTGAAAAGTTGGCTACCCCTGACAGACTGATGGTCGCCAGCGGAATGGGAATGTATTCGGTATTTCGGGTTGTTGTCGCTGGCATAGGTGCACGTTTACGCGATAAACCGCATCAATGGACTTCACGAATTAGAGTCTTCTAGCTGTTTGCAAGAGTATGTCGCGAGTGTCAGGAAAATTGTTAAGATTGTAAATCTTGTTGCGGCAAATTGCAGAAAACAGTCTGAACTTGACAATTGCGAGGGATGTGCGTTCTTTAGCCCCGCAGTACATTTCCTGTATCTCCTTTGCCACATATGCATTGCTCCACAAAAGTCTGCAATGTTTTCGAAGATTGACTACGAATTGAAACGCCATAAGAAACTTCAGCATCGAACGTTGCCAGACGTTGAATTCCGCCTCGGAAATACCTACAAGTAGCGCACGATTCTCTTCACTCTCTACAACTTTCTGGGAACGGGGCGACTAATAAGCTGGTAGCTGATCCGCAAAGGGGTGAGGGCGAATCTAGAAACCCGGCGCGCCAAGCGTTAGGGAGAATCCCGATGATTTTGTCCGGAGTGTATAGGCTGAAATATCAATTCTGAGTGATCGCGGGGTCCGTCGCCGATATCGAAGCGCGCTGCGTGCTGTTTCCGCACGTCTGCCGCTTAATCCACGACTAACCCGATCAGTGCGGAAATCGCGGGCTGGGCTCACGTCTAATGCGGGTGGCAGTCGGCGATTCAAGTTACCAGCTTGCAGCCAAAGGCCGCGTTGCAAATTTCCATTCTCAATACTGAGTCGTGCAGATCGCTAACTGCCCTCGGCGTTTCATTCCGAAGCGTTGTAGCCTCGGTCTATATCTAGCGACATTCGTGACGGACACCTCCGCAGCGACGGTATCAAATTGACGGCGTCCGCGTGGAGGGCATCCGGCGTCGGACTCGCGTTGCCCAAACGGCAAATGAGGGCGTGTCATTACGGCTGATTTTTTGGGCAAAATGACTGTTCGACATTGGGCACGAAGTGGCTTGTTGAAGGCAGATTCCCGTCCTCAGATTGACTTCGATATTGGATGCCCCGATGAGCTGTCGGTCGTTTGCACCTCTGCGAGATAGCTCCAAGTCGAACCCGCCGCGTTTGATGCAACCTACCTGAGGAACGAGACTGGTGGACTCGATGAAGTATGTTCCGCCGATTGCAGTTCCGCGAAACTATCTGGCAAATCGTCGAGCTGCGACGAATAGCCGCCTGGGCATTGGGCCACCTACTATCGGTCCCCTGACGAAAAGGTGATACTCTCCCTAATAGGATCTGTCACTTCTACGCATCCTCTTGCCTTTCCTGGCACAACAATTCCCCGTAAAGCCATCAACAATGAAAACAATACACCTCCCTACTTTGGCTGCCGCCGCGTTCGCCATTTCCATCGCTACGTTTGTTGGCTGCAACAAAACGAATGACGTAATTTCCTTAACGGACCAGGCTGACAAAGCGGAAGGCGTCGCCGCCCCCAGCATCGAAGAAACCAAGGCCATCGCGGAGGAAGGCTTCATCTACGGTCTGCCGATCGTGATGAACTACGCGGTGATGAACGAGTACGCCGTCAATAAGGACTCGGGGCAGTTCAAGGCGCCATTCAACGAAATCCTCAACGAGCCGCGCGTATTCACCTACAAGGACACCGCAGTCATTACGCCGAACAGCGACACGCCTTACTCGCTGGCCTGGCTGGACCTACGAGCCGAGCCCATCGTGCTCTCGGTGCCGGCAGTGGATAAGGATCGCTATTTCTCGGTAATGCTCTGCGACGGCAATACTTACAACTATGGTTACATGGGCAGCCGGGCTACGGGTAACGAGCCTGGCGACTACATGGTCGTCGGCCCCGATTGGAAAGGCGAGAAGCCCGAAAGCATCAAGCAGGTTTTCACATCGACCACCCCCTTTTCACTAGCGGCCTACCGGACCCAGCTCTTCAATCCGGAGGACATGCCGAACGTGATCAAGGTGCAAGATGGCTACAAGGTCCAGCCACTCTCCTCCTACCTGAAGAAACCCGCGCCTCCCGCCGCACCGAAGATCGATTTCCTTCCTGCTACAACCGCCGGGATCAAGGAAAACTTCTTTCAGTACCTGGACGCGGCCCTCGAGTTTGTCCCGCCGGCGGAGGACAGCAAGGAGATTCGCGCAAAACTCGCCAGCATCGGCGTCGGTCCTGATAAGACCTTCGACTTCAAGGACCTCTCCCTGGAACACAAGGCTGCCGTCGTCCTCGCGATGAAGGAGGGCGATGAGAAGGTGAGCAAATGGCTGGCCAATGGAACCAAGAAAGTCAACGGATGGAACATCGGTTCCTTCTTCGGCGACCAGAAGTTCTACAACGGCGACTGGCTGATGCGCGCCGCGGCGGCCAAGGGAGGAATTTATGGCAACGATGCCGCGGAAGCCACTTACCCGCTCACCCGCGTGGATGAGAAAGGCGAGACCCTGGACGGGAGCAAGCACAGCTACACTCTGACCTTCCCGGCGGATGGGTTTCCCCCCGTTAACGCCTTCTGGTCGGTGACCATGTACGACGGCAAGACCCAGTTTCTGATCAAGAATCCTATCGACCGTTACCTCATCAATTCGCCGATGGTTCCGAACATGAAAAAGAACGACGACGGCTCGTTGACCATCTACATCCAGAAGGACAGCCCCGGCGACGACAAGGAAAGCAACTGGCTGCCCGCCCCGGACGGGCCGATCTACCTCGCCATGCGACTGTACTGGCCGAAGACCGAAGAACCTTCGATCCTCCCCCCGGGCGAAGGCACATGGAAGCCCCCATTCCTCGTGAAGGTGGAATGAATCGAAGGGCCGCGCCATCGCCTACTGTTTGAATGCAAGACGTCTTCCCATTGCTCGCAACGCATTCACATGAAATTCCCCAGAGTTGGGCTTGTGGCCGTTGTATTGACGATTGGCTATTCCGTCCCGGCCGATTGATCTCTTTGGTCAGCTGCCAGAGCGGGGCATCGATGCCCCCCTCAAGGGCCCGACTGCGGTCAGAATCGTCGCCATCTTGTCCATGCGTCATCCAGCTGACGAGGTTGGACCAACCGCTGTTCCGATGGCGCCGCCTAAACTGAGGGCGGTGAGGAAGGCCTCTGCAGCGACGGTATCGAATTGACGGCGCCGGCGTCGTGGGCATCCGAGCGTCGGACTGGCTCTGCTCAAATGACAAATGTGGGCGTGTCATT
>NZ_JBGSQY010000058.1:0-1953 GCF_041737835.1 Bythopirellula sp.
GGCTGCTGCGAGCGATTAAGAAGTGTCCCGCTCCGGTCATCGCGATGGTGCATGGTTCGGTGTGGGGAGGGGCGACGGATCTCGTACTCAGTTGCGATATGATCATTGGTGATGAGACGAGCGCGTTTGCCATCACGCCTGCCAATTTGGGGCTGGCCTATAACACCTCCGGCTTGCTACAGTGTCTTCGGCGATTGCCCCTCAATCTGGTGAAGGAGATGTTCTTCACGGCCGCGTCCATCAAGGCAAACGATGCTGCCAAGTGGGGGATCCTCAATCACTTGGTTCCTGCTGCCGAACTAGCGGATTTCACTTACGGCATGGCGAAGAAGATCGCGGAGAAGGCGCCGCTGGCGGTCGCTGCCATCAAAGAGCAGCTTCGCATTCTTTCCGAGGCTGACCCCGTCACGCCCGATGTCTTTGAGCGTATCCAGCAACTTCGGCACGATGTTTACCGAAGTGCCGACTACCAGGAAGGGATCAACGCTTTCCACGAGAAGCGAAAGCCTGTCTTCACGGGACGATAAAATGCACGTCGTTGATTGCCAGATTGTTGGTGATCAGAGTTAGAGGATGAAATAGACAGGCTGATTTCGATTCTTTGCCGATTGCAGCAAGTCGATTAAATCCCCGACGAAAGCGTTGACCATGTCATACTTGATATTTGGTCGTGTTTCCTGAAGGGCTGCAATAGCTTCGGCGAGCATTTCAGTCTCAAGACATTCCTCCTCATAGTCATCAATAATGACCTTACATCTTCGATTTATTGAGTCGAATATTCCATGTTCGAAAATCGAATAGAATAAGCTGTCGTCTTCCAAAAGAAGAAAATCGACCCAAACGCTCGAGTCGATAAACCATCGTTCCAATTGAAAAGCAGAGTCTTCAGTAAGTGGACTAACTATTCCTCGGCGAAAAACTCTCGAAAGTTGTGCATTCATATTGGCCTAATACTCCCCCTACCCTATTCCCAAATCCTTCACCGTCACCAGTGACGAGAACTTGTACCCCTTCGCCTTGAAGGCAGCTTCCGCGCCGGCGAGGCGGTCGAGTACCGTCACGACGTGAACGACCTTAGCGCCGGTCGCCTCGACGGCTTCACATGCTTTGATGGCGGAGCCGCCGGTGGTGGAGACATCTTCGACGACGACGACGCGATCACCTTCCTTGAGCGGACCTTCGACGAGCTTGCCGGTCCCGTGCCCCTTGGCTTCCTTTCGGACAATGAATCCTCGGAGCGGGCGTTTTTCGAGCCCAGCGATCGTGAGGACGGCTGCGAGAATCGGATCAGCACCGAGCGTCATTCCGCCGACCGCCTCGAACGGCTCGTCGCCCAGAAGATCGAGAATGCCTCGTCCGATGAGAGCAGCACCCTCAGCCGAAAGGGTCACATTTCGGCAATCGATGTAGAAACTCGACCGCTGGCCGCTCGCCAGGACGAAGTCGCCGAACTTCAGGGCATCCCGTTTGATAATCTCGATCAGCGGTTTTCGGTCCAAGGGAGTTCCTTCCAGAAAGACGTTATTTGGAAGCTCATTCTACGACCCTTGGGCCACGCGGCCCGACCAAGATTGCTACTCTAATAGGAGAGGCGACAGGTGCGGAGGTGAGCGATGGGTCGGCATCAAAGAATTCTTCCAATCGGCGGCGGCATCCTGCTTGCGGCAGTCGTTGCGATCATCTCGCTCCCCTTTCTCCATGCCGGGGACTCTGCCGCTCCCGAAAGTGAGGCGTCTCCACCACAAAAAACGTCCGAACAGACGAAGTCAACTGAAGCGGCTGCGAACGCTTCCGCCGTCACGGATGATTCCAAAGTCGTGATGCTTGATGGGCAAGCGGTGTTCTACGGCCCCGCGCTTCGGAAGCTGCTCAAGCTCGAACTGGTGGATGAATCGCTGGACAAAGTAGTCGCATTTCAAACCGAGGATGGACGGCTGATTCCGATTCTGCCCA
>NZ_JBGSQY010000033.1:0-2630 GCF_041737835.1 Bythopirellula sp.
ACGAGTTGCTCATCGGCGTTGTCGACCGGAGCTTCAAGAGCAGCGCCCGCACTTATGGCGCGCGCCGCGTCTGGCACGATGTCCTGGCCGAGGGCCTGGCCTGTGGCCTGCATCGTATAGAGAGGCTCATGTGCGCGAGAACGGGCTACGGGCACGTCCCCGACGCCGCGGGTTGCCGAAAGACATTGGGGAGCTAGCCGCCGTGTCGGGCAACCTCCTCAACCGCGCCTTCGAGGCGTCGGCGCCAAATCAGAAGTGGATCGCCGACTTCACCTCCATCTGGACCGCCGAAGGATGGCTCTACGTTGCCGCCGTCGTTGATTTGTTCTCCAGGCGCGTCGTCGGCTGGGCGATGAAGGGGGAGATGACGGCGCAGCTCGTCACGGACGCACTCCTCATGGCGATTTGGCGTCGAGGTAAGCCGGACAGCCTGCTCCACCATAGTGACCATTGCAGCCAATACACGAGCGAGCAGTTCCAGCGCCTGATGGCCGACCATAGCATAACCTGCTCGATGAGCCGGTCGGGAAACGTCTGGAATAATGCGGCAATGGAAAGCTTCTTCTCGTCGATGAAAACCGAGCGGACAGCCAGAAAGGTCTACAGGACGAGGGACGATGCCAGGGCAGATGTGTTCGACTACATCGAGCGCTTCTACAACCCTCGGCGACGGCACTCGACGCTGGGCTATTTGAGCCTTGTCGAGTTCGAGGAGCGAGCTATGCTAGCGTAACCGCGTGTCCGAAAAACCGGCAGTAGGCCAGTGGAAGTCATGAAGGCGCAGGCTACCATCAACAGCTACCGTCGGCTATCGTGAGTATCAGATGAGGGCTTAGTCGCGTATCTTTTCAGAAAAGGCAATCAGTTGGTTCCAGGCTTCGCAGGCGTCATCGACGATCGACCCATAGGTTTAGAAGTCCCGATTGGAAGTAAGTTCTGACGCAAGTACTGCCAGTTATTTTCGGCAGTGACTCCGGGGGTTCGGGACGGCAGTAGATCAACGCATTGTTGTGCAGAACAACGGGGTTGCAGGTTGTGTGTCAGCTGGCGAGGTTAAGCGGAAAGGTTGCGTGCGAGTGGCGGGCGATATTGCGGCTGTTTCCCCAAGTTGGTGATTCATGGCTTCAGTGTCAGCAATGGCAGTCGCGCCAGCATCGATGCCGTGGTCGCGGTCGCCATCTTGCGATCGCTACGCCGGCAACTAACAGCTTCTCCTTTCAAGTAGGGACCCAGCTAAAGCAGGTCCCCAGGGGAAGCGAAGTGTCAGTGTTATCGCGCTCCACCCCGCGCTGCGGATACGCGGGCCCTAGGTTTAACCTAGTGTTGCGATCCGAACGAAGCATACTACTTCCATCCCCTGATTGTGAAGGAAATGAGTTAAATGCGTGGTCTGCTCAAAAGTCTTGCCCTGAAGTCCATTCCTCCGCTGGAAAAAATGTACCGCCAGAGAGAAGAATTGATAAAGCAGGTGCAAACACTAACATATCAGCTGCAATCAAGAGAAGAGCGCGTTTCTGCGCCAAACAGTACACAGGAAATTTCTCTCCCACCCGTTTATCAGTACGATAGCGACTGGCTAAGAGTTTGGGGAAAAAACCTTAGTTCTCTAAATAATCCCCGCTTCGTAGAGGCGTACACAAAGGGTGCCGACCCCGGGGTGAATATCGCATTCCGAGCGTATATATGCTGTTGGGCCGCCGAACATGCGCTGATGTTGCCGGGAGATTTCGTTGAGTGCGGAGTGAATGAAGGGTGGATATCCAGAACGATCTGTCACTACCTCGATCTTAACAAAACGGACAAGAACTTCTACCTCTTTGATACCTACGCAGGCATACCTCCTGATCAAATTAGTGAAAACGAGGCTGAGAGGGCCGCCCTACACAATTACACTGAATGCTACGAATTGGCGAAATCATATTTCGCGCCATTCCGTCTGGCCCACTTGGTCCGTGGCAAAGTGCCAGACACTCTGACTGATGTTCTGATAGAAAAAGTCTCATATCTTTCTATTGATATGAACATCGAAAAGCCTGAGCGGGCAGCAATCGAGTTTTTTTGGCCAAAACTTTCCCAAGGAGCTATTGTTATACTTGATGACTACGGATTTGAAGGATATGAGCGTCAGCATGAATCAATGGATGAATTTGCAGAATCAGTCGGCACGCCGATACTGACATTGCCGACTGGGCAGGGGCTGATGCTCAAGCGATAGAGGATCAACAACCGGCATTGCACGCCTTTGGTGGGCATCCGGAGACCCGGAATCAAACTGGATTGCTGTCAGCAATCGTTCCGACCACAGCGTCTATGTCTACGCAAACACGACGGAACTCTCCCACTCCTCTGTTCCAGGCGATGCTACGAGGCATGCTCTATCCGCACGGTCTGAGATTTTCCGCCGACGGAAAATCGTTGTTCATGGCAGCAGGCCAGCCGGAGCTCCTTTTGTCTTTGTCTATCATTGCACCCAACAAGAATGGCGTAGTGACTACTACCCGTTGACAAAACTGCGCGTGATGTCTGACGAAGCCTACAATCGTGGTCGCAAAAATCCGCAGGAGGGCGGACCGAAAGGACTGGATCTATCTTCAGACGGAGCGATCCTCGTTGTTACCTGTGAAGAAGAA
>NZ_JBGSQY010000035.1:0-13208 GCF_041737835.1 Bythopirellula sp.
GGATGATAGCAAGACTTGGTACTTGATCGGCGAGCGGGACATCCTTGTCCTCCAAAATTGAGAGTTCGTGGCTCAAAGATGTATAACCTATACATGACATTGATCGCTAGACGAACTAGTAGGTCAGGCTTTAGCCTGACAATCGCTTTGCCGGACCGTCCACGGCCGGCTTGTCAGGCTGAAGCCTGACCTACAAAACTCGCCATTTCGGTTTCTCGGGCAACAACGCCTGAAACTCAGCCAGAATCTGCTCCTGAAACTCCCCGGCGAAGTTTCCTTCGAAGAATCGCCTCAACCCTTCGCTATGCAGGCGTTCCCAACTCGCTTCTTCGGCACCCGGATTGATGGGATAGAACAGACACGCGTTTGCCTTGGCCGCTTGGTAGTCGCCCGGGGCGTCGCCGATCATGAGCGTTTTCTGCGGGCCGTATTTTTTCGCGTTGGCGAGAATCTCTTTTTTGCTGCCGATTTCCTGGCCGCAGATTTTGACAACGTACTGCGCGATCTGGTGTTCGTCCCATTCCTTCTCAAGCGCCGCACTGGGTGTCGCCGAACAGACGAGGACATCGGCCCGCGCGTTCATGGCTTGCAGACACTCCCGCACCAATGGAAACGGCGGCACCGCACGGACCATATCGTCGATCGACTTGTTCACCGCGATCGACCAATCGAGCGCCATACGCAGTTCGGGGTCGTCTGTTTCCTTGATCCGCGCGATGAGTGCCGGATTGCCTAAGCGCGTTTCGGTTTGGCACCATCTTGCAAGCGACAGGGGAACCTCGATCTTCACGCCCCGCGCGAGGACCTCGGGCCGCTGCTTGAGCATTTCCAGCGTCAGCACCAGCCCGGGAAAACGATTCAGCCCGCGATGGCACGAGTAGAGATTGATAAACTCGGCCGTTTCGCGGGCGTATTTGCTGACCGCCTGGAGATTGTACAAGTTGATGATCGTCGGAATGAAGCATTCCTTGTGCTTCAATTCCATCGAATCAAACACGCAGCCGTCGGAATCGACGCCGATCAGAAATTCGTGCTGAGGCTGGACTTCGTACATCAATGCAGAGGCTATGGGGTAAAGAGACGAAGGAGCTAAGGGAAATTCGTCCAGTAGAAGTCAAAGCCCAGGGGTTCACCCCCTGGGATCTGCTACCGATGATGAACTTATCCCCACGCTAGCTCAAACTTATTCTGAGTGCTGTAATTCTGCTGTTCGCGCGTCGGTGAGTAATCGACAATCTTGATCGATTTGGCCGATGGCGAGAACTCCATGAGCCGCAGCCAGCCGTCGCCACCCTTGGGCTTCATCTGGAAATTGACCAGCATCTGATGAACCTGTTTTCCGCGAGCATTTTCGCTCGTCAGCCGGCCTAGCCCGTCATTGAGGACGTGCCCATTGAGGGTCATGAAGACTTGCGGGTTATTGCGCACCAACTTTTGCCAAAGCTCTTCGCCGTCGCAAACATCATCCTGCGTCGCTTTGGCGACAGGGTATGCATGCGGGTTCCAGGTCTGCTTGCTCGCGTACTTGGCCCAATCGTAGCGCGTCTCGTCGAAGTACATGTAGGCATGCGTGTTCAAGATCGTCGCATGCTCGGGATGCTTGGCGAGAACCTGATTCGCCCAGCGGACTACATCAACGCGGGGACCGAATTCGAGACACAGAACCAAAAATTTTTGCCCGCCGGCTTCGAACGTGTAATACGCGTTTTCGAGTTGCTCCGGCTCCTTGTCATAGACGCCGCCAAAATTCGGCATCTTGCGAACCTTGCCCAGATCGAAATAGTTGTTGAAAAGCGTCGTGCGATCCTTGCACCCGCCTTTCTCGCTATAGTCGTGATTGCCGAGTGTCAGGAAGTACGGCACGATGTCATCGAGTTTTCTCAGCGCCGCGACAGCATTCTTCCATTCCGGCTCGGTGTTGTGATTGGTGATGTCGCCGAGTTGGAGGACCGCCGAGATCTTGCGCTTGTCGCGGTTGGCGATGATCCACTCGGTCTGCGCGACAAAGGTGTCGGGATACTTCTCGCTGTAGTTCTGCGTGTCGGGCAAGATCGCCAGCGTGAACGAATCCTTGGCCGGCAGTGGCGGCTCGCCGGCAACAAAGACCGCATCGGCATACGGATCGACCTTTTCGGCGGCCGGCTTGGCTAGAGCCTTCGTTGCGGGTTCCTTCGTCGCAGGTGGTTGGGCCGCGAGAGTGCCGCCTAGGGCTGGCAAGAGCAAGCTAGCGGCCGAACGTTCTAAAAAATCACGGCGGTGCAGCGTCATCACGAAACTCCGGTTGGGTCGAAGGGCGAGTTGATCGCATCTACTTTACCAGACCGTGGCCCGGAGAAAATGGCGAACCGCACCCCCTTGACGATTGTGCTCGGAACGACCAGGATAAACGTTCGATTTTCGTGGCCAACGCACGAAAGTCATCAGGGCGATTAGCTCAGTTGGTTAGAGCACCAGCTCGACAAGCTGGGGGTCACAAGTTCGAGCCTTGTATCGCCCATTTTTTGTAAGTCCTTGCTGAAACACAATTTGTGTTACCTGCTGAAAGTCAGCAGAGCGGCGTTTTTCAGGTGCGCAAACCGGTACATACCGGTTTGCGCTACTTGGGAGAACTCCAATGCCGCTTCTGCATTCTGCCGTACCGCGCTATCGCCAGCACCGAGCCTCGGGCCAAGCGATCGTGACAATCTCGGGCGTGGATCATTATTTAGGGCCCCACGGCACCAAAACCAGCAAGCGGGAATATGACCGTTTGATCGCGGAATGTCTGGCCGCCGGCCGACCGGCCCTCGTCATCCAGCCTGCCGCGGTGTTGAAGATGAAAGCCTTAATCGCCACCTATTTGACGTACGCCCAGAAGTACTACCGTAAAAATGGCAAAACAACGGGGGAGTTCGACAATATCCGTTATGCAATGCGGCCAATCCGCAAGCTATACGCCGATCTGGCTGTCACCCAATTTGGTCCCAAAGCTCTGAAGACGATTCAGCAATATTGGGTGGAAGAAAACCTTTGTCGGACCATGGTGAATAGTCGGGTGGCGCGGATCAAACGCATGTTTCGCTGGGCAGTCGCGGAAGAATTGCTGCCGGTGACCATTTTTCAAGCGCTCGCGACCGTACCCGGCTTGAAACGAGGTCGCAGTGCCGCTCGCGAGTCCCAACCCGTCAAGCCCGTGGCCGATGAGAAGGTAGTGGCAATCCTACCGTTTTTGCCTACGATGGTGCAGGCGATGGTCGTTTTGCAGCAACTCACGGGAGCCCGGCCTTCCGAGATCTGTGAGCTCCGTCCCGAGGAGATCAACCGCGACGAGCCGGTTTGGCAATATCGACCGGCGTCCCACAAGACTGAGCATCACGGCCGCGAGAAAATAATTTATTTTGGCCCGCAGTCCCAACTAGTCTTGCAACCGTATTTGCAGGGAAATTCTGGCGATTACTGCTTCAATCCGCAATTGAGCGAAACCGAACGGAAGAAGAAGATGCGCGCTAAGCGCCAGTCGAAAGTTCAACCCAGTCAACTCAATCGCGCGAAGTCGAATCCCCGTCGCAAACCTGGAACTTGCTACAACTCGAAGGCCTACTGCCGAGCGATCTATCGTGCTTGCGATCAGGCTTTCCCGCCGCCGGCCGAGTTGGTTGAAGCGGAGAAGAAGCTTTGGCGCAAAGCGCATCGCTGGTCCCCCGGGCAAATCCGGCACTCCACGGGGACAAAAGTGCGCGAGCGATACGGGATTGAAGGAGCGCAACTCATCCTGGGCCATGCCAAAGTAGAAACCACCCAAATTTACGCGGAACGGGATCTCAGTCGAGCGATGCAGATCGCCGCTGAAATTTCTTAGTGCTGCGAAGCCAAACGAACAACGAAAGAGAAACCATGGCCCGTCCCTCCGCTCCCATCGAACTTACTAAGGAACTTGGTCCCGACTCCACGCCCGGGGATCGGGTGCGTTGGCTATTGGAAGTGATCTTTGCAGGAAATCGTTCCCAGATGGCTGCCGTCGTCGGTTGCACGAGCTCTTACATCACCAAAATCGCCCAAAAGTCTCAGAACCCTGGCAGCGATGTCTTGGAGGGTTTGGCGAAGGATAAGCGGATCAATTCCCAGTGGCTGATCAGCGGCTTGGGGGATCCCTTGCGCGGCGATCAAGGCCAATCACGGGGTGGTGGTTGGCCAATCCCGATTCTCAACAGCTTGCTCACAGAACCCCTCACGCAGCCTTCTGCCTTGGGGGCAACAGGGTTTTGGCCTGTGGGAGGTCACGAGTATGCTGTGACGCGCTATTTTTACCGGTTGCAGATCGAAGATCGACTAATTTACCGTCCCCAAGCATCACTGCAAACGGGGGATATGTTGCTGCTGGAGACTGATCCCAACTATCTCAAGGAATTCGAGTTCCAGCAGTCTACACCGGTGGTCTACTACCGGAAGGATATTCGCAAAGCGGAGTTGTTATTAGCAGACAGGGTATATGAGGAGGGGGACGATATTGGCGTCTATGTTGATCTGATAAGCGAAGACCGATCGAGCATCCAGAGCGTGCCTCCGGCAACTGAGTATTTGCTGAAAATCGACAATCACGGCAAGCCCGAGATTCGGCCTCTCGCCAGCAAGCCACAACGCAGAACGACCATGCAGGAAATGGTGAAGTGTTACACATCTCGTATTGGTCTCCAAGCCGGAGGACGGTTGCTCGCGATTGCGATCCGTCTACAACGCACGGATTTTAGCAGTTGTTATCAGCAGTAACTTCTAACGCTGGGCCACCTCGGCGAATTGCTTCGCTATCCTGTGGCGACATCCTGCAAAATCTTGATCCGTTTTGCGTAAAGCTGCAGCAATATCACTTAAAAGACAATAAACGCTTGACGTTTGTTCCTTATGGAATATAGTTATTTCCATCGGGGCATCACTTGCTTTGAGGTGGATGATGGATGCGAAGTATATGAGTTTGTCTCAAGCGTGTGCGTTTTTGCCGGGGCGGCCACATGTGAGTACTCTGGCGCGCTGGCGGCTACGTGGGGTTCGCGGGCACAAACTTCAAACGACATTGGTGGGCGGGCGGCGGTATATCACGCAGCAGCAATTGGTGGATTTTCTCGCAGCAATCAATGGCAAGCCGAGCATGCGGCCTAGCGAAAAGGCGGCCGGCGAGCCAGACGCCGCCGACAAAATCTTGGATCGCCTTGGAATTTAGTATTCCCGCCGAGAAATCTCCCGCACCAAGCGTTTGATGGAAGAGGTCCATCAGCGGTTGGTTTGCAGCGGTGAATCGCGGCCTTGCAGCTGACAACATGCAAATTCAAATTTTGGTCAAACCTGCAGGCGTAGTAGTCAAATCCGCTCCTGCGTTTTTGCTCCGAGCATTTGAGCTCGCCATTCCTTTCCCTGTTTCTATCGATTCGCAAATTACCTGGATTCCTCGAACAGAAAAATTCTATCGGCATGGTCGGGCACCTGGCTCAAAGACCAAGGGCATTCCAACGTTCCTCGACATAAAAACAGCCGAAAAGCTCCGCAACAGCAAATTCTCTGAGCATGTACGCTTAGGGCACCAGCGCGAGGAACGGCGCATTCAAGCTTTGCCATTAGCTAACCGCTGGACCTATTTTGGGCTTGGCTGTTTGGAACGGATCACGTCCTTACTCGATGGCCACGGGTACCATTACTCCATCGAGGATCGACGTCCAGCTAATGAATTACTGCTCCAAGGCATCAATCAAAACTATTACGAGTCCCTCGATCCGAGCAATCAGGAACTCGCAAAACTCTGGGCGCAACAATGTCTCGCGTGGACACAAGCAGCGCCAGGAAAGAATTATCAATCCGCAGCCGACCTGGCCATGCTCAATCGCGAGCAAAGCTTGGTGATTGTCATGGCGTCTAGTAAACGCGAATTACACAATTTCCAAGGTTACATCGCCAAAAAATACCGTCCCCGCATCCAGTTCTGGGGAGATAAAGGCGCACTTTCGCCACGGCGCATTTACTTGGCAACGCCTCATTTCGGCATCCCTCTGCATTGCCTGCATCCAATTACCCTGATTGTGCTCTCGACCGAAAGAATCCTGCATCACAAGCAATTCAACGACTGGTGTTACTGGGCACCGATTCACCGAAAATACGGGATCGTAAGTTCCGACGCGCGGTTCACGCCCTCTGACGCTGAAAAGCTCAAAATCGTTTTTGGCGCTGCTTTGCCCTGCCAACAGGAATTTCAAAACCCGGCTAAAATAACAAGTTACACGGCCCGGCTAGATTCAACGATGGACGCCGGGCCTCCTTGCAAAGATTTGCTGACGTGGAAACGCTTGGCTATCTGGACTAACGTCGGGCGAAATCGCCTTATCGCCGATTTAGCAGGCTATCTCGACGGCAACTCAAGCTGCCTTGCCGCTGAGATCAAGCTCTCGGAGCATTCGGAGATTCGTGAGCGTCGCGGCGCAACTAAACAACAAACGCTCATTCTTGTCGAGAACAAACTGCACGGTCAGCAGGTCCAATCCCAATTGCCTGACTATCGACTCGTCGAGCGAAGCAGCGTCAGTCCTGCAGGCTTTGTCCTGTATGAAGAGCGTTATCGGGGATCCATCATGACGCTCCCTGCGTTTGAGGCTCTCCAATCCTACGGCGCTGATCTAGTGATTCGCGCCGACGGGACCAAAGCCCAGCTTGACGTCACCAAAACCATACTCCCAAGGCCTTTTCAAGCTCGACAGCAAACCGTGATTGAGATCGTTGAACCTCGGCATCTCAATCGCGACAAGGCAGGCAAACGACGCACAAACTTTCGACGTTAATAGATTGCCAATTTATCCTATTTACGCCGTAGAGCCGTTGATAGGAACGTCCACTCAATCAAAAGGAGGTTCACCATGTACAAGAGTTTGGGCCGGCGAACAAACTGTCAGCCTTTCGCCGGTCGCGCTGCCCGCCAGAGCATCCGCACCGTGTTCTCCCATCGGGGGGACGCGGACGAGTTCCTGCGCCGTCACCGCGAAATGTGCAGCGAGTTACCAAGCAAGGCACGAGCCGATCGCCAGAGGGTGACCGACCATCTCCTATGCGTCGCAGCAGACTTCCGATCTGCCAAGATCGCATGGAAGAAAACGGCCAACGACCCAAGAGCGGCAGGACCGGATGGCATCCGACAGGGCGACCTGCCAGTCCATGTCCAGACGCTACTGATCAAGATGATCGGGGAGCAACTCGGAGAGGGAGGATACCAGGCGGGCGAAACTCGTCGGGTTAACATCCCGAAACCGAACGGCAAGACCCGACCCATCGACGTCAGTAACCTAGCCGACAGTCTCGCGAGCAGGATGCTCGCTATGGCAACCACGCCGTTCCTGGACCCGGGACTAACCCCCTGGTGTGTAGGAGGACGTGAGAACCATGACCGCGAGATGGCGCTAGTGTGGGTTCTGGAGACGGCTGAGCGGGAGAACCGCAGGAGGTTGATCGCACAAGACGTGCAGAACGCGTTCCCATCAGTTCCCCGCTCTAGGCTACGCCAAGTGCTGCTTAGCCGGCAGCTCACGCCTCAGACGGTCGGACAGATCGAGAAACTCATCGGCAGTGGAAAGAAAGGCCGGGGAATCCCCCAAGGGAACCCCCTGTCACCCCTCCTGCTGAACCTGTATCTCGATCAGTGTCTCGACCGGCCGTGGCTTAAGGTGCACCCCGACATGCCGATCATTCGGTACGTCGATGATGTGCTGTTAATGCTTGGGGACAAGAGCGATCCCGAGGAATATCACCGAGAACTGAACCAGCAGGTGCAAGCGGCCGGAATGAGCCTTAAGCACCCCATGGAAGAAGCGATCTGCGATCTGTCCCAGGGAGGGTCGGTAGATTGGATCGGTTACCGGGTAAGCTGGACGAATGGGACCTGGCACGTTGGCGTCGGGAAATCGACCTGGGATAACCTGGGCTTGAGACTCCGAGAGTGCCACCGAGCCCAAAATCCTCCTATGGCAGCAATGGGTGTCATCCAGGGCTGGGTGGGACAGCAAGGAGCTTGTTACCACCCAGACACAGTGGAATCCAACGTCACTAAGATCGTCCGGACCGCCCGTGAATCGACCTTTGGGGAGATCGCTATCCCTAAAGAGCTTCTTGGCCTCTGGGAGCGGGCTTATGCTCGCTTTATGGCTAGAGCTACGGTCTATAGCGCTTGTCTGCCTGCCTATGGTGCTTGTGATGGTGGCTTCGCCGACCGTTGCTTCACGGCCATACGTGGCCGTCGCGGGGGTGCCGACTACTCGTCGGTACCCCCGCACCTTTTTGATAAAAACGCCGAGTTCCACATTTGGACAGATGGCTCAGCGCTGGTCCAAGGAAATAAGCAACCGCCGGGAGGGTGGGCTTATGTGATCTTGAATCGGCACTATAAGTTGGTGCACAGTAATTCAGGCTGTAACGCTAAAACAACCAATAATCGTATGGAATTGTTCGCCGTGATCCAGGCACTAGTTTCGCTGCCTGCGGAAACCAGGGTCGATCTGTACACCGACTCGCAATACGTTATCGATTGCGCCCACCGATCCCGAGAATGGCAACAGCGCAAGTGGCGTGGCAGCAAGGGGGTCATTAGCAATCACGATCTAGTAAGCGAGCTGTTAACACTTTGCGAAAACCGCTATGTCCACTTTTGCAAAGTCAAAGGTCACTCCGGAAACTACTACAACGACATGGTCGACCACGAAGCCAATCGCCAAGCACAATACGCCACTCTTTCTTAAGCACACGCATGGATGCGGATTCACCCCCTTCAGTGGACCTTCGCCAGCTCTGGCACGACATGACCGAATATGCCCGCGTCGGGCATCCAGGGAGTCTTTCCCGGGGGCGCAGCCACATAGTCCGGGACCACCCCGTGTTTGAAGCGTTGGCGGATCGGGATTTCGTTGGCGTCGCGACGATGAAAACGCTCCAGACGGCACTCTACCCGCAGTCGTACTCCGAGCGTCCACGGCTGAACCGCGATGGGAAACGGACTGTTCGCCGCGGTCCCGGCCCCGGCAAACGCTACGCTCCGAACCGGGACAGGTGGCAGGAGCTTGTCGTAATTCCTTTCTATCGCCGGCCCCAGGAAATGTGCGCTTGGGCCTACACCGACCTAGATACCCTCAATGTCTGGCCGAACCCACCGGATCTGTACATCCCGAATGCTCCGGAATGTTACAACTCCAACGAGTACGTTTCACACCCGAGGCTCCGCTTCGCGAGCTTGCCCGGGATCAACCACTCCCGTCGCGAAGCGGGCCTAAGCATGCTATCCACGGCTTTGGCTCCAAATTCGGCATTTCCGGGTTACGTATTCGCGACGCTGTACGTGGAAGATGCGATTCGGTTTCAATATCGCTGGCTCCAAGAACATTGGGATACCCGCGGCAACCTCCCGCTAGTTGGTGCGTTTGACAACTGCTATTACCGCACAGCGGAAGCCTGGGATTGTATCGCCGACCGACAAATCATCTTCATTTGCGAGTTCATTACTCCACCCCTTCTTCGTCAACTCATCAGATGCAATGGCAGGGTCACGCGCCGTGCCAAGATGTTCAATAAAATGCAGTCGTCGGTCCACGAGCGGCGGTTCCTGCCTGACGACTGGATTGAACATTCGTTACCGTGGCGCGAGTACCTGACGCAGGTGATGTTCCACCTCCAACCTCCTGAGCACTACCGCAAATTCGCGAAAATCCTAGTCAAAGCATGCTTACCTCCATCGGAGCTAGGCGAGTTGTTGCTTGGCTCTTCCCAACAATGGAAAGCTCTGCATCAGCTAACGGCGCTACCCGAGTTTGCACCAGTTATTAAATCCCTTCAGCATCTGCATGGCGTCCATTGCCCGCGCCCTCTCCAAGAGCGTATTTGGGGAGAGCAGACATATCCCTGGGTGACCCTGAGAGTCGAGAAAAAGTACCTCCTGGGCAACGGTCAGGTCCATTGGGCGGGCCAAGTTATGGATCTGCAGTGCCAGCTCTACTCGTTTGTGGTGGCGGATGCCGAAGTAGCTCGCGGTGGCTTGCTCAAGGCCGTCCGTCGCCATATTCGGACTCAGCAAAAGCAAGAGCCAGCATTCGAGAACCGAAACTGGCATTTCTGCGATCGGGAACTGACCCAACCCCACATTGAGGTCATTCGACACGCGGATCGACTGGGGTTTGTCAGTACGCCAGAGCAATGGGTGTTTCGCCTGCCGCAGTACGGCGTGCGTCTCGGACAGATCGAACTGGGCCAGAAAGTCCCGCTGGTCTTGCCCGATTATCCGGCGCAAGGACTTGAACCGCCACCTCCGCTTAGTAAAGACGTCCTCGAACCTCTCCGAGAACCGACACCGCAATCGGCACTCTTTTGGGCAATTCAGCAGGCGCTATACCAGCTGATCACCGCAAAGTGTGAATTCCAGAGCCCGCTAGGCGTCGCGCTGCCGGGGCGTGGAGCTGATGCCGTTCTGGCTCAGATCGGTCGGATCCTCGACACCCCGTTGTTACCAGCGCCAGGTCCACGTTACTGGAAACACGATCTGGATCAGCTAATGGCAAAGATCACCGCCTACGATTGGCCCACCGTTATTACTAGTCAGGGACGCTCCCCGCGCACCATCTCTCGCTTGCTGGCTGAACGAATCCCTCGGAACTGCTTGCTGGGTATCCCCCCGAACTTGGCTGTTAAGGCTCACCACTGTGGCTGGCTTACCCTGAAGTTACCCGAGTCAGTCTCGTTACCCGAGTGCTGGGAATTGCCAGCCCGCCAAGTGTTGTTGAATCTGCTGCACCAGCATCGTCCGGGTAAGTTTGCCAAGGCTCGGAAACTCCCCTGGCAGCTCCGTGTCGGCAAACTCCTCTGTGAGCGATTATCCCCATGGGGTGATTTTCGGCCGGTGCTGCGTCTGGCGGAAAAGTCCATGCACCTTCCGCTGACGCCCACCTAGCTCCTTGGTTTGCAAATCAACGCAATCGCGCGTACTCTCAGGCCAAGCTGATTGAGTGTAGTAGGCCAGGCCCGAGTAAAGCCATGGGCACTTTAGGAAATTTGGGCTTAATGGGATCATCATCGCTAAGCATCAAAGTTAAAAGCCATTAGATGCATTACGCAATAAAGCAGCAAAACAGTCAGTTCTCTTAATATCTAGCTTTGGGAAGTGAATCCCCGAGCCATGGCATTTCCCCACAATAGCGGCAGGCAATGCTGATAAAAATTTTGCGAGAAGAAGTCGTTTCTTGGGGATTCCAGTTAAGCGAAGAATTCTGAGGCTTGGCTACAGCATCTAGCTTGAATTGATGGCCCCCAAACACATGTCATGCGGTGAAGTGGCGACGGTAGCCGAGTTGCGAGCGAAGAATTAGCGGCTGCGACGAGAACTGTGGCGGGCCAAGTTGGAGCGTGAGATATTAAAAAAGCGACGGCGTATTTCGCGAAGGAATCGCCAACACCCACATTCGTTCCCCAACACTCTGGCCCAAGAATTCACCGCGACAGCGCCGATCTGCAAGTGGTCACGGAAATTACCTACCTGGCAACAGCGCAAGGCTGAGTGTACTTGGCCGTCGTGCTTATCCTCATTTGCTGCAAGGCCATTGGTTGGGCGCTGGGCAATTCGTTGGAGACCACGTTGGTGAGTACGGCTCTGCAACGGGCTTTTGCAAATTGATCAACGAGATTCAAAATAATCTCACTAGTGTGCGAACGTTGCAATGAAGTCTTGCTCTAACGAATTGTAACAACAAGGTTTACGCCAGAAAATGACCTGCATCGATTTCAATTTGGATCGACAACGTTTCCTGAATTTTAGGAAAGTCGGCCTTGACGATGCACGCTGGCAAGTTCATTTTCGCGCAGGTCATGGAGCATGTTCCGTGGCGACGATTTCAAACATTGGTGAATCGCTACGACGGCGATCACAAAATCAAAACCTATCCGTGTGCCGAGCAACTGCGCGTGCTCATGTTCGGCCAACTCACCTATCGACACAGTCTGCGCGAGATCGAAACGTGTTGGCGGGCCGTCCCCGACAAGCTCTATCACTTGGGCATTCGCAGCACGGTTTCGTTCAGCAATCTGGCTCACGCCAACAATACGCGCGACTGGCGGATCTATGCCGAGTTGGCACAACTCTTGATCCAGCAAGCCAAGCAACTTTACTGTCACGATGGCCACGGCTTGGAACTCGATGCGACCGTCTACGCGCTCGACAGCACCGTGATCGACTTGTGTTATTCGCTGTTTCCGTGGGCCAAGTTTCGCCGCACCAAGAGTGCGATCAAGCTGCACACGCTGCTCGATCTGCAAGGCAACATTCCCGATTTTATCCTGATTTCCACGGGCAAAATGCACGATGTGAATATCTTGGATGTGTTGCCCATCGTGGCAGGTGCTTACTATGTAATGGACCGCGGCTATGTGGACTACGCGCGGTTGTTTGCCCTTCAGCAAGCCCAGGCATTCTTTGTCACGCGCGCCAAAAAGAACATGGCGTATCAGCGGCGCTACTCGCATCCGGTGGACAAAGCGCGCGGCATTCAGTCCGATCAGACGATCGTGCTGGCAAATTATTATGCTGGTCAAGACTACCCGCAACCGTTGCGCCGCGTGCGTTACTACGATGCCGCGCAAGACCGTCGCTTGGTGTTCCTGACCAACAACTTTACGTTGCCTGCTGTAACGATTGCCCAGTTGTACAAGTCGCGTTGGCAGATCGAGCTGTTCTTCAAGTGGATCAAGCAACACTTGCGCATCAAGGCGTTTTATGGGACCAGCGAGAACGCGGTGAAGACGCAAATCTGGAGCGCCGTGGCGACGTACTTGCTCGTGGCGATTGTGAAAAAGCGGCTAGCCCTCGAACTGCCGCTCTACACAATTCTACAGATTTTAAGTTTAACCCAATTCGAGAAAGTCCCGCTAATCCAGGCACTTTCAATAACCAATTCCCAAACCGAAGAACCCGAGCAGCGTAACCAGTTGTGGCTGTTCGACTAATGTTCGCACGCTAATGAAATAATCTATTCTCACAATTCCAGTATCGTTGCAAGGAAAAGGGGACGACTTGCTCTTTATTTTGTCGCTCACTACTGTCCGGCTGAGGATTTTTGATTTTGTTGTAAGTCGTTATTGTACACAAGGGTTGCGTTCTAAAATGCGCGCGCACGATCTCAAATTGCTCGATCATAATCAGCCATTTGGCGACGAAGTTTTGTCGCAAGTGG
>NZ_JBGSQY010000062.1:0-1818 GCF_041737835.1 Bythopirellula sp.
CATCGTCGGGCCGTGGAAACAGCGCGAGATGCAAAATCCCACGGCTAGCCAGCAGCGTCAGATAGTGCTGCCGGCTTCGCTCCTCCAGCAGGAGGGAGCCTCAGGAGCCGGATATACAAATGGGCTGCCGAACAATCCCTCGGGGTCCAAAGAAGCTGGCACCTATCCCGGTCCAGCCTACAACTCATCCGTCATTGTTCCCGAGAACCGCAACACGGGATTCAATGCCAGCGACAATTCCGAAGTCGATCTGCTGGCCTTGCCGCCGCTGACCCCGATCCAACAAGTTCCTGCCCAGAACCAACAACCGAATCTTCCGATGGCCGACTTGCCCTCGGCCATGCCTCTCTACCGCTAGCGTTGGTTGATCGCCATTCGTTGCTAAAGTCATAAGACTTCAGTCGGATTCCCGTAGCTGAAGTCGTAAGAATTCAGCCGCATTGATCGTGTGACCGCGATCCAACAATCCAAAGTCTCACGACGTTGGATACGGGCGAGTTCACTATACCGCCGACGAAAACGACCGCAGATCCTTCTGGGCAACGGCCAAGTGATCCTGGCCGAACATGTCGGCTTCGGGGCGGGGATCAGCGGCTTGTTCCGAGACCGTATTGGGCGTGTTGCCAGCACGACGGGCTGAAAGCTTGCTAGCAAGAGGGCTGCGAGCAGTTGTTTGGGCGGCGCGCTGGTTGGCCGACGACCGCACTGGCTGTTTACGATCCAATTCGACCACTTGAACATCGACATTGGCTGTCGGTTCGATGGCTAGTATGCTTGCGATGCCGGCACCACTCATATTATCGGTCAGGTCGTCGTTTGACTCCAGATTGATCGTGATTTCCCGGCGGGGAAGTTCTTCCCGCATCACACGCACATCACGCGGGGCTTCAATTCCGAGACGGATCGAGCTGCCGCGAAACTCGAGTACCGTAATCACAATGTCATTGCCAATCCGAATTTGTTCTTGCAGCTTGCGGGTGAGAACCAACATGGGACACTCCTTTGTTCCAAATGTGACAGCAGAAAAGTAATCAGACTCCGTTGAGATTTGGTAAATGCACCTGGCGTGCCAAACCTCAAAAAAGTCGCACGGATCGCAAAAAGCCCGGGAAAGCCACACTTTCTCCAATGCTCATGCGTTCAGTACATGCCATATGTACACGATGTGTACAAACTTACAAGTACAATCATAGAAGGAATTACAAAATCGTTGAAAAAGCCGTTCGCGCCAGCGTGTTCGCTGTGTCCCTCGAACCGCCCATTTTCTACATTTCCTGCCGCTAGTTGCGAAATATTTGATGGGATACTAGGGCTAGGAGCCAGCTCAAGCGATCACGCATGAAGGCCCCATCCGCAAGAAGTGCGTTATCCAGATCGCTGCGAAAGCACAGAAGCTTCCCAGCACACTACGACGTAATCCCCTTGGTCAAAACCATGAACGCCGTTTCAAGATTTAGCTCTTCTTCGCTGAAGGTCCGCAGCTTCAAGCCGGCCGCGAGGAGATGATTCACCAATTCGCTGTAGTCGATGACCTCGGGCTTCAACGTGACGCGCAAGTTTTCCCCGCGTGCTTCGATTTTACTGACCGACGGATGATCCGCGAGTGACTTGGCGGCGCGCTCGCGTTCCGGCTCTCCGCCGACGACGCCGACGATCAGCACAAAGTGCTGGCGCACGCGCCGCATGACTTCGGCCACATCGGCGTTCACCAACAATTCGCCGCGCTCGATGATGCCGATCTTGTTGCACATGTCCGCCAGCTCGGGCAGGATGTGGCTGCTGACCATGATCGTCTTGCCCATCTGGCCGAGCTTCTTG
>NZ_JBGSQY010000042.1:0-2228 GCF_041737835.1 Bythopirellula sp.
GGCCGATGTGCTGGGGGTCTCGGATCGGACTGTCAAAAAGCGTTGGCGCGATGCCCGCCTGAAGTTGTTCGAAATGCTTGGCGGAGAGCGGGATCTCCAACCGGATTTCAATCCCGGGGGAACCGAATGAGTGCCGAAGAGGCTCTCGAAAACTGGCTTGAAGAGTGGGAGGATCTTGCTGAACAGGGCCGACCGCCGAGCCTCGATGAGTTCCTTGCTGGGAAGGAATCTGGGATTCGTGCAGAACTGGAGTGCGAGTTTCGGCGACGTGCGGTTGCACTCGGCTGGATCGCAAACCAACTGATGCCGTTCGGCGAATCGGGTGGCAGGCCTCAAAATTCCGATCTCGCCGTGGGGACGATGCTTGAACAGTTTCGGGTTCTGGGCCGTTTGGGACAAGGCGGCATGGGCGTGGTTTATGAAGCGGAGGACACTCTGCTGCATCGTCGGGTCGCGATCAAGACGCTCCCGAGACCGGCCGATGAACACGACCCCGAGCTTCAGCGTTTGCTCAAGGAAGCACGGGCGGTGGGAAAGCTGAATCACCCAAACATTGTAGGGATTTATCACGTTGGCCACTGGAGCGGCGGGTACTACCTCGTCCTGGAACTCCTGACCGGCGGGAGTCTGCAATCGCTTCTCCGGGATGGGATTCCCGCCACTTGGAAACAGGCGACCCAAGCGATTGCCGACGCGTGCCGCGGCCTCATTTCCGCCCACGCCGCCGGGCTCGTGCATCGCGACATCAAGCCTTCGAACCTCTTGCGCACCGAATTGGGTCTGGTCAAGGTCGCCGATTTCGGGCTGGCACGAGGAGCGGACGTGTCGGTCAGCACCTCGGGGGGAGTCAGCGGCACCCCTCAGTACATGAGCCCGGAACAATGCCGGGGGCAATCCGCGGATCCGAGGTCCGATCTCTATTCACTGGGAGCAACTTACTTCACCCTTTTGACAGGTCGTCCGCCATTTGAAGCGGATTCTGCCGTTCAGGTGATGTTCGCCCACTGCCACACGCCGATCCCCGATCCGCGGCGAGTAGCACCCGAGATCCCAGTGAAATGTGCACGCATCGTCCGAAAGGCGATGGCGAAGGAAGCAGCCGATCGTTACCAATATGCGACAGAAATGCTGGCGGACCTCTTGTCTCTGCTTAACAACGACGAGCCACTTGAGGCCCCCGCGAGCCGAACGAAAAAACACTCGCGAAGGCCAAAGCTCCGTGACGAGTGGAACGGATTGGGACCGAACGCATCATTTTTCTCCCGTAAGAAGGCTATCGTCTTAAGCGTGTCCATTGCATCAGTTGCGGCAATTGCATTGTTTATCGCCCAACTGGTGCCGGGTCAGCGCGACGGTGACGCTCGCCAGCGACTTCCTCTTGTTCAAGACCCGAAGCCGAACGCGGATGCCGCCATGCCGCAACCCGGGGAGGAACGTTCTGTTGAGATCTCCACGAAAACGAAGATGGTCTTCTGCTGGATTCCGGCCGGAATCGCGAGATTGGGTTCTCCGTTGGGGGAGAAGAATCGGACCCCCTTTGAAAAAGAGGTCGAATACGAGTCCAAAGGATACTGGCTCGGAAAGTATGAAGTCACGCAAGCCCAATGGATCGCATTGATGGCATTCAATCCGAGTACGTTCGACGGGAAGAAGCCATTTTCCGTTCGAGGCATGGACACATCGCAGTTTCCTGTGGAGAGTGTCAGCTGGGACGACTGCGAGCGGTTCATTAGCCTCTTGAACTCAAAACCGGCTATTGCAGCGAAGCTTCAAGTGCCCAGTCGATCAGGTCGTTTTGTCCTGCCTCACGAAGACGAATGGGAGTACGCTTGTCGTGGAGGAAAAGGAAATCGACAAGCGTTTTACTTCGGGAACGAGATAAACGGTACGCAAGCGAATATCGAGGGAACCATACCCTACGGCACTGCTGCTCAAGGTCCATTCTTAAAGCGGACTTCGGCAGTAGGAAGCTACTCCAAGGATTTTCCCCACCCCTGGGGACTCTGTGATATGCACGGTAATGTTTGGGAATTCTGTACTAATCGCTCTCCGCGACCTATCCGCCACGACAATCGAGTTATACGAGGAGGATGTTATTTCGCAGGAGGGATGGAGTGTCGCTCGGCCACTCGCAACTTCCCAGGTCAAGAAGTGGTTAAGTATTTCAACCTCGGCTTCCGCGTTTGTTTCCGACCCGAATAGCGAAGATTAATTCCGCGGTAAAAGCT
>NZ_JBGSQY010000049.1:0-140193 GCF_041737835.1 Bythopirellula sp.
TTCAAAATCCAGTGCCCGCAAGGGCGTGAGGGTTCGACCCCCTCCTCCGGTACTCTTATGGGATAAGGACTTACGTCAAATTCTGTGATCCCAGCAGCACTCTCAGAATGTGGGATTTCTACATAAGTTCTACATTTTTTCAGAGAACTCGAGCACACACGCGGCCATGAGGTTTTCGCAATCTTCGAAGCCGTTGCTAACGAACTCGCCAGTCAGATTGACATCCTCTGTGGCACTGAAAGACTAGCGTTAGTGCGATCGGCAGGTGGCGCCAGCGAGAGCGTGCTTTGGTAGCAGATCAAATCCGAAAAAGTTGGATGCTCGGTCGAAGCCTCCTGATGCGTTGAGCCAACCAGGCTAGGTGCCGCGATGCTAGGAGAACACGGCATTCATGGAACCTCGCTCGACGAACGGTCTCATGAATGGCTGGCAACTCGATCGCCAGCTACAAACTGATTTACTGCAGATATCTTCTCTGCCGTACGTAGCGCAGTTAACTTTTGTTAGATGACGGCACACTATTCAGCGCGACAAACTTGGCGTTGCGTTCCCAAGCCTTCAATTGAAAGCTCCATGATGTCTCCCGCTTTCAGGTACTTTGGCGGTTTCTGACCCAACCCTACTCCTGGCGGTGTTCCAGTGCTAATAATATCCCCCGCCTCGAGCGTCATAAATTGCGACAAATAGTGCACTAAGAAATACGGGTCGAAAATCATAGTCCGAGAGTTACCGTTTTGCTTTCTAGCTCCGTTAACATCGAGCGTCATGGCGAGATCGTTCACGTCGCTGATCTCGTCAGGGGTGGCAAGAAAAGGTCCCGTTGGACAAAAAGTGTCGCACGACTTGCCTTTGACCCATTGGCCGCCACGCTCGAGCTGAAAAGCGCGCTCTGAGATATCGTTGCAAATACAGAAACCGGCAATGTATCCTCGGCTGTCTTTGCGTGATGATAAAAGTCGAGCATTCTTGCCGATAACAATACCAAGCTCGACTTCCCAGTCCGTTTTCTCGCTGCCGCGGGGGATAATCACATCGTCGTAAGGTCCAACAACGGTGTTCGACGTCTTCATAAAGACAATTGGTTCTGAAGGAACCTGCATTCCCGACTCGGCGGCGTGATCGCTGTAATTCAGTCCAATACAGATCACCTTCCAAGGCCGAGCGACACAAGAACCCCAGCGCACGTCGGCGGGCACAGTGGGCAATTGGTCGCCCTTCTCAGCGAGAAGACGTCCAAGCTTTTCCAAGCCATCATTCTGAAAGAACGAACAGTTCCAATCTTCAAAATACGCAGAGCAATCCTGCCGCTGCCCATCGGCTGCGAGAACACCGGGTTTTTCCTTACCAAATTCTCCAAATCGAATGAGTTTCATTTGGTCTCAACTTTCTTAGTAACGCATGTCTATGTATTGTGCTGAGTTATAGTCTCATGGAATTCTGATGGAAAAATTAACTTCGAGTCGTGCGGCGTGGCCTCTATCACCCGCCGTTCCATAGTGACAAGGATTGGAATTATGGCATGTTATTCCAAATAACATTCAACTCTTCGAGTGTGGTGCTAATATCTCTTCCTTCGTGAAGAAAGCGATTGAGGGTGTCTCCACCTTGGTCCTGAACGTTCAAATATCCTTCATAACGCGGCCGCACCCAAGCACCATCCATTGTCAGTCTTGTATCACGAAAAAAGTTGTGAGTTATTGCATTGCATGCGTCATCGTCCCACGCTACGGAATTGGCCGGTTGACCATTTGCAGCGGTATAGATTGTGCGTTGGCAGTCGGCGCTAGCGAGCCAAAACGCGTAATCGAGTGCCACAGATGGATTTGCGCATGCCGCGGATATCGCGAGGCCCGTTCCGCCGAGCTGGGTTCCGATTGGACCATTCGTTCCCAATGCAGGGATATTTGTGAAGTGTATCAGTCGGTCGGCAAACGCAGGACGCGAGTAGTTCGTGTATCCATACAATAGCGGGCAATATGCGTACTGCTGATTGTTGGAGCGGCTCATCCAGTCGAGCACGGCGGGTGGATCAAGTCGTAAACATGCACGCGGAAGATGACAAGCAATTTCTTGCATCGCGGCTAAAACGGTCTGTCCCGTCTGCTCGTCGATAAATGGTCCATGCTTTCCGCACTGACCGATCGGAGAACCAAGATTTGCAGCTAGCGAGTTAAAACTACACATCGCATCCACAGGCTTGAGCGGCCATAGCACGCGATTCTGTTTAGCAAGTTCCAGCACTTGGTCCCATGTTGAAGGTATCTCGCGCTCATCGATCAGGTCGGGCCGATAGGCTGCGATCTGAGTGGCTGCGTCGATCGGCAATGCCCACATGTGATCATCGTAGAAATACGATGCGAAAGATGCTCCAACGCTCTGTTGGGAGAGAATATTCAACTCTGCATCTTTGCCACAACTATTGAGCGGCAACAAGCATTTGCTCTGCGCGGCGACGCCCACGTGCGGATGGTCGATAACAATCAAATCATAATTTGACGCCAAGTCGACCAAAGATTGGTCGGCAAAAGCCTGCAGCGACCTCTTTTCCCAAGAGATTGTTATCTGCTCGACTGTTTCGTTTGCGTATTTGTTGGCAGTAGCCACCAGCGGGTCAAAACCACGCGGATGATGCCACGTAATGCCCTTTAATCGAACCGGCATGCCGAACTCCCAGAAGATAGATCAAGATCGATGTAGCTAAACATTATTGAGTTGCCATAACAAATAATCGACGGCAACAGAGTAAACAAATCTGTCCAAGGCACATTTCTTGTACTCATCGAAGTAATTTAACTCTTCGAGCCAAATGTTGTGTGTGACCCCATGATTTCTCTTTGTGGTCGTAGTAAAATACTCGCACAGATTGGCAGAGTCGTTTAAAAATATTCACCATTGCTTTTGGTTCTACAGTGCTTGCTATGAGTGGTCGACTTGAAAATAAAATTGCTGTCGTGACAGGTGGTGGCTCTGGGATTGGCGAAGCAATTTGCCTGCGTTTTGCCAACGAAGGTGCGAGTGTTGCCGTGCTCGACTTGGACCCAATGGCCGCTGAGAAGACCGCGACTCGCATTCAACAGGCTGGCGGAAATGCGAAGGGCTTTGTTTGCGATGTTTCGGACGAAGGGCAGGTAGATTCGACTGTCAGGGCAGTTGTAGATCTGTTCGGTCGACTGACAACACTGGTCAATAATGCTGGAGTTGCTCATATCGGAAACGTTGAGCAGACAAGCACCGCTGATCTTGATCGGATTTATCGAATCAATATCAAGGGGGTCTATAACTGCCTTTATTCTGCTGTTCCTTGGCTTAAGCAGTTCGGTGGAGGGGCCGTTATCAACATGGCATCTGTTGCATCGACCAAAGGAATTCCGGATCGCTTTGCATATTCGATGAGTAAGGGCGCCGTGATCATGATGACTCGCTCGGTGGCATGTGACTACCTGAAGTCCAACATTCGCTGCAACAGTATCTCGCCAGCACGTGTTCATACGCCGTTTGTCGATAAATACCTTAAAGAGAATTACTCGGGTCGCGAGCAAGAAATGTTTGAGAAGCTGTCGGCCACACAGCCGATGGGACGAATGGCCAGACCTGATGAAATCGCAGCATTGGCAGTTTTCCTTGCCTCGGACGAATCAAGTTTTGTCACCGGTGCGGATTACGAGATTGATGGTGGATTTAATAATCTGAAGCCTTGAATTCGTCCATACAGACACATTACTCCCTACAGATCCAATGTGTAGCCCTTAATAAGATCGTCGGGGATCTCAATCCCAATTCCGGGTTTGGTGGGGAGTTGGATAGCCCCATCGACTACGGGATGACCAAGCTCCTGGAGTTCTTTGCGTAAGGGAGAATCAAACACTTCGGCTGGAGCAAATTCGATGTACGGAGTGATGGACGAGTAAGCGGCCAAGTGGACGGTCGCTGCGCCGAGGATTTGAGTCGACCAATTTCCGGGGATGACTAAAGCACCCCAATCTTTGGCCTGCTCGACAATCCGTTTGGCCTCTGTGATCCCCCCGATCGTGTTCATATATGGCTGGACAACGGAGACTTTGCCATATTTGATCATGTGAAGGCACTCCCAACGACTAACAGCATGCTCACCCATGGCTAAGGGAACTGTTGTTTGAGAGGCCAACTGTGCGTAAGGTTCGTACGAGTCCACGGGAAAAGGAGTTTCAAAGAAACAAATATCAAGTTCCTCCAGAACTTTGCAGATTTTGACACAGGTTGCTACATCGTTGAATCGATAGCCGACATCGACGGCGAGCATGGCATCGGCTCCCAAAGCTTCTCGCGCTTTTGTTGCCAACTCAATGATATGAGCAACCGTCGACATCATTGGCTCAACTTTGAAGGCACGATAGCCACGTTGCTGTAGCTCAAGACCGCGTTCGATCTGGCTTTCAATCATGAAGCGATTGTCCCATTGATCGGAAACGATTGTGCAGTAGGGAACCACCTCGGCCGTAGGACGCGATTCAGGTGTTTGAAAATAGCAGCGTTGATATCCGCCAAGCAGTTCAAAGACGGGCTGATTTTGTTGCTGACCATAAAGGTCCCAGATTGCAATATCGAGCGCGCCCAGGCACATCATTGCCCAGCCGCGTCGATTGTAGTGCATGATACTGTCGTACATCCGTTGCCAAAGACGTTCCGGGTGGGTCAGCGTCTGTCCGATAAGTTGCTTACCTAGAAACGAATCCCGGCCTAGCATCGCGGCTCGCGCCACTCCTGGCGGAACCCGAAATGACTCGGCGTATCCCACCAGTCCTTCATTTGTGTCGATTCGGATGATGGCAAGCGGCTCGACACCCCCTTTATCGGGATTAACGTGAGCATCATCGCCAATAATATCAATTCGTATGTCGGTAATAATCATGTTTTCGAGTCTTTTCAGAACGTAATTGTCAGGCCACCATCGACGACAAGAGTTTGGCCAGTGATGTAGGTGCATTCCCTACCAGAGAGGAACAGAATGGCGCTGGCAATCTCATCCGCCGTGCCTGTCCTTGCAAGTGGAATCTTACGTTGTTTGACGTACAACTGCTGAAAGGAGTCTGTGGTTGTCTCATCAACTCCATTGACGATCGACATGGCTGTGTGGATACATCCCGGTGATACAACATTGACCAAGATGCCGTGTTCGGCCAAGTCTACGGCAAGGGCCCTGCTCCACGCATTGATGGCCCCTTTACTTGCGGCATACGCGCCAACGACGGCCTCCGCGGCAATGGCCTGCACGGAGGAGACATTTACGATTCGTCCGTAACCACGCTCGATCATAAAGGGCACGACGAATTTGGCGAGAACGTACATGGCTTCGATATTTACAGCCTGAGTCTCGCGCCAGTGATCGAGTGAACTCTCTTGATGACGCTCGTAATAGCTAAAGCCCGCGTTATTCACCAGGACGTCGATCTTGTCTTTCTCGCCGATGACATGATCAACACTATTTTTGAGTTGGGCGTGATTGGTGACATCGCATGTAATTCCCTTTATGGAGCGAGACTCGTTTTGTAATTCCAAAAGGAGATCTTCTCTTCGATCGATCGCGTACACGAACGCACCTTCCCGAGCGAATCGGATGGCTGTCGCTCGTCCAATCCCGGAACCCGCGCCGGTAACAATTGCCACACGATCTGCAAGGGCATTCACTATATCACCAACCTCAAAAACACAATCTGACTATAAGTTTCTTGACAGGTCTTTTTCCTATCCACGTCTGAGTACGAACCAGGGATGCACTATAAAATTTTCGTGTCTCGACACCATTGCAGACCTAGTTTTAGACCGTCCTGGGCTGTGTATCGTGGCTCATAGCTAAGTGCGCGCCGAGCCTTATCGATACTAAAGCTCATATGCTCAAAGAGAAATCGCAGGCCTTTTTCGCCGATAAACTCATATTGAAGAAGTTCTTCGAAGCTGAGAGGCATAACTTCGCTCGAGCTATCCAAAAACTCCATGGCAGTATCAAGGTAATCTTTCAGGGTGAGAGAATTCTCGCTGGATACGATAAAGACTTCACCGTGAATTGCCTTTCCCCTATCTACAGCATTTACAAAGGCGCTTGCCAGATCGTCATTGCACACGACTTGCAAGAGGATCTCGTGAAATCCCTTGGGGACTACAACCGGCTTGCTATCTCTAAGCTTCTGGTAGAATTCGATGTTGCGACTGCCCCACAACTCCAAGGGCACTCGCCCAAAGCCCGCGATACAGGTAGGTCGCAAAATGGTAATTGGAAAACCATCCTCTAAATATTGATCAATAGCCCACGCGTCTCGAACGGATTGTTCATGAAAGTTGACGGCCGTCTTTTCACGCCAAGGGTTATTCTCGCTGGCAGGAATGCTTAAGAGCGGTACATAGGTTCCAGTCGAACTGCAAAGAATTACGTTTTCGACTTCGCGGAAGTACTTGTGGCAGAGCTTAATGCCATCCAGATTTGTTGCTGAAAAGATGACCGTGTCAAAGTTGCTACTTTTTGCAAGCTGCATGATGAAATTTTCATCATATTGATCCCCGCTAACCATTGTGACGCCAGCGGTGTCAACTTGGTGACGAACGTTTGTTCCGCGACTGACACCCGTCACCTGATGGCCCGCTCTGACGCAGCCAGCTGCGATGCGACCACCAATTTCCCCCGTGGCTCCAAAGACTACGACTTTTTTTGTCATGCTATCGTATTCAGTCAAGTAAACGTTTCATCGTGGTGATAGTAATGCCAACACTAAGGTCATTGATTCGTGGGCTTCTCATCGGCATCAGGAGGTGCTTCTTGAAGATCGAGAATCGCATATTCTTCGTATCGATGAAAATCTGTTTTGGAATGTTGTGGAAAACTGCTCAGTTCACGTTGCGAGAGGTATTTGGAGAAATTGTATCGACCAGCGCTAACACGCCATTTCGAACCTGGCCCAAAAGTCTCTCCCCGCGCGGTAAGTTCTTTGACCGGGATCGCCATCTCGGATGTCCACAATTTATCGATGTCTGTCCAGTCATTGAGAGATCCATCGCAGTGCGACGCAACCATCATTTCAAAATCAGCGTCTTCACAGCTCGGCATCCCCAATCGGCCACGACTCGGATAAAAGAAACTACTTTTCTTGCCGAGCGGAGTTGCATAGAGTTCCCAGTACCAACTCTGATCCTCCGGTTTCAAGAAAATCTCGCACAGATCGCCAAGCAAATAGTGATGAAGGTGATCTTCGGTGCCTTCTGCAATGACATCGCTATCTTTGAACGTCGCTGCCACGTAAAAGTTATCGCTATCAAAAGCAAATTGAACAGTTCCTGGTTCTTGAACGTCAACTCCGTCGGCATCACCGGGTAGACTTAATGTGTATTTGGGAGAAACTTTCCAGATCGGCTCATCCAATTTGCCGTCGACTGTGACTGGTGTCGCTGAGAATGGCGCCTGAACTTGATGCGATTCATGAGCCAATTCTTTGTCGATCTGATGTTCGCATCCCGCCAACATAAGCAGGCTTATGTGCCAAACCAATTTTCTCGCGACCTTGAGAACACCCATTGTCATCCTCATCCTGCCAGATCAATTTTGACAGGGCGCCTTAGTGTTATGTAGAAGCCTGCGCTACACCCCAACATTCGAGGTGAACAGCTGCTGGGGAACGTTGCCAGTTATTTCGGTGTCACCTGCCATAAGTCGTGCATCGACCACATGCGGGATATGTTCGTCGCCGACGGTCGCTTGAACAAAGCCAGGATCTGGCAATCGCTTGACGAGGTCGTCCACCATCACCACCTCTCTAGTTTCTATCGACTTGTTGGCAGCGATCCCTAAGAGTGCCGCATATGCTCCTTGCACATAGTCTGCAGGTCTTTTAAGAGGGTCATTCGCTAATTCACCGAAGATGTCGTCTAACATAAGTATGTCGCCACCACCGTGAGCGCCAATGCTTTCCCAAACAGGAACCTCGTAGGGCGTTTTAAAATTGGGATAAATCTTGAGTGTGGTCCCTTCGGCGATAGCCGCACCTTGCACATTGCCATCACCATTAATATAGGACGACTCGCGACTGAGTTGTTCGATTCTGCCCTTGGTCCCTGTTATTTCAAGGCGATACCCTTCCCAGGATGAGTAAGCAGTCAAGTTGTAAGTCAAAGAAACGCCATTCTTGTACTGTGCGATAACGCTCAAAGTATCTTCGATGTCGATGTCATCCCTAAACACGCAAGAGTCACGGATGTAGCCATCGTACTCTTCGTTGTCCAAATATAATTTTTTGATCGTAGGAATAGCATTCATATCAAGAAAATAGTTGCATCGAGGACTGTCGGCACAACCCAAGCATCTGCTTGCATGATTCTCTAGGCCATAGCGTTGTGCTTGATCGGAGTTGTAAAATTTTCGCGAACCTTGTGCGAAAACTGATTTTGGTACTGAACCGACCCACCAGTTAATCAGGTCAAAATGGTGCGTGCATTTATGGACAAGTAATCCCCCTGAGTTGCGTTTATAACTATGCCATCGACGGAAGTAATCAGCTCCGTGGTTCGTGTCCAGACTCCAAGACAAATTGACCGACAACACTTTCCCGATAACATCTTCCATAAGAAGCTGTTTAATTTGAGATCGGGCGGGAGAATAGCGATAGTTAAACGTGACCAGCACTTTGCGGCCGGTCTTCGCCACGGTGTCGACGATTCTTTGACATTTGTTACCATCCGTTGTTAACGGCTTTTCCGTAATAACATCGCACCCTGCCTCCAAAGCGCGACAGATATACTCGTCGTGAAAACAATCAGGCGTTGTGACAATAACGGTATCAGGGCGATGTATTCTGAGCATTTCATCAAATTCTGATTCAGAATAGCACTTGAGGTCGGGAAAAACCTTCCTGAGTTGCGCAGCAGCTAAATTGAGTCGCCCCTGGTTGCAATCGCAAATCGCTGAAACCTTTGAGGTTTGCTTGTATTTTTCCACGAAGGCTTCGGTGAACATCATAGATCTTCCACCAACCCCAACGATCACGTATGTCTTTAACACTCTATTTTCCTCACTACGATTGCATCGCTTCGATGTTTCTCTGTTTCTCTATTGACTCTGCTCGTCCATCGTCTTCGGCGTTGTCTGCTTTCAACGCAAGGCGCTGAAACAATCTGGGTAGTTCCCAAAGGCCTCCCACGCCAATCCATACTGACATCAACGTGCCTAGAATAAAGGTGGTCAATGTAAACACAAACCAAAACGTCATCCAAGCATCCGTTGATATATCCCAAAACATGTTCGCAAACGTGCCAACACAAAACAAAAGTGCCAAAATGGCTGTGCAGCACAAACTAAAAAGATATGTAAAAACGTCTCTGGGCGTAAACTCATTGCTTATACCTAGTAATGCTTTTAGTCCCTTCGTTTTGGGTGAAGTCGACTTGGCGTCTGACTCGACAGCAAATTTGCCTCTGTGCAAGAGACGGTCAAGATCAAACCAAATCGGCTTGCCCATTAAAGACACTGTAACGTAGACAACAATTGAACTAACCATCGAAATCAGCCAGGCCCACTGTCCGTTGATCGGGAATTCTTCTCCAATCCAATAAGGCCACATCTTCTCAAAAACGATTCCACTGACGGCCAGGGTAGAACCTACAATAAGTGCAGCATAAGCCGCTGCTGTAGTACCCCGTTTCCAGTAGAGCCCACCGATTACGACCGATCCCGCACCACCAAGCCAAATTGCTCCGGTTACTGCAAAGAACATGTAGATGTGTTGTGTCTGTCGAAATAACAGACTGAAGCAGAAGATAAATACCGCGACTCCCAGCACCGAAACTCGCAAGTACTGAAGATGTTGCTGAGGTGTCAGGCGTTCTTTTTTCAGAGGTAGAATGACATCCTGAATAAGAATGCCCCCCCAGGAGAGCAGATAAGTGTTGAAATTGCTGATGAATGCGCCAAGCATCATGGCACACACAATTCCTTTCATTCCCACAGGCAAAATCACTTCTAAAACAATCGGCACGATCATTTGTGAACGTACCGTGTCGTCGTCGATGCCCGATAAGATTCCTTTAACGACGGTTGATTCACTTGTAAATTCAGCCGAGTTCATTAACGTGAATGCGGCTATGGGAATGATCATCACCTGCAAATTCTGAATCTGGGTCTTAGTTGTTTGGATGATCTTGCTCATCTGGTTTTCATGCGCGCTAATTGCCGCGGTTTGAAAGCCTGAGCTCCCTTGCCAACAATAAAGCGTATAAAACGTGCCGAACGCGGCAATTAGGTAATACCAGACGTTAAAGTCGAGTGCTTCGCTGGTATGGAATGGGTGAATCATCGAGGCGTTGGGTGGAGCAGTCGACAACGCTTCGGAAATTTGCGCCCAATTGAATGTCCAGAAAACAAAGCAAAATAGCAGTATCAAACCTATGTTGATGAAGATACCTTGAAAAAAATCAGTCACCATGATCGCAATCATGCCAATGTAGGTGAAGAACAGACCCAAGAAAATTAAAACAGCCATGACAACGGGAAACGTCGAAAAAGTTATCCCGTAGATTTCAAATTCGTTGGGAAATCCACAGAAGTAGATGAAGAATCTGCTCCCGATCGCTGGGAAGATTCCAAAATTGACAATTCCCGCTGTAAAGGCAAGCATTCCAGCGAAGATACGGAATCTTTTGCTATAGCGAGTTTCGAGAAACTGAGCCAACGTCATGGCGCGCGTTTCTCGATATCGGTATGTCACCCAGCCAGAGAGAGCCGCGATGATTTGGACGACAACCATCATCAATCCCCACCACGCGATCGAAAATCCTGCTTTATAGTACATCTCAAACGCTGCCATGAACGAAATTGCGCCGATGCCCGCGGCGCCTTCTGACATTCCCAATATGTAACGACCAGCACAGCGATTCGCCACAAGATAGTCTGCAACCCCGTTGGTGTATTTAAGGCATCTTGCGCCAATTACCACCAGGAATGCCACCATCCCAATCACTATTGCCCAATCGATCGATTGCATAAAAATACCTAAATGCGGCCGTTTTTGTCTTCTCGATTGAGGTGATTCTAAACTTCCAGAAGCGATAAAACTGGGCGATGAATGGGAGCCGCTACGAAATTACTATCTGGAACAGCCGTGATATGCCATCCACCAAGGTTCGCAATATAGAGACGGCTGTTACCTATCACCACGTTTGTGGGACGGCTAATAATTTCGCCCGTAGGGTCCTCGAGCAAAACATCGACTTGTCCGTCACAGTGCCCTAGGAAAATAACATCGGGCTTATAACAGGCAATTAAGAGCATACCGTTGGACGCAAAAGCGATTCCGTCCGGAACTGTGCCAATTGGCAGCTGATGAGTAACCTCGATCGGGCCGTTCGGACGGTCGAGCGGAATTCGTACGATATTGTGAGCCGTACTCTGAACCACATAGAGCCATTGTTGGGACGGATCGATTGCCATTCCATTGGCGAACAGAAAAGGCCCCTCATGAAAGACGGTCGTCGAGTTGTCGGGGCTGATTCTCATGATGCAGCCAGAACCCACAGTCTGCTCCCAATAGTCTCCCGAGTCGGACACGAACAGATTGCCATGAGCATCAAAGACAGGGTAGTTAGGCAGGGCGAAAGCTCGATCGACTGCGCCATTTGATCGCAGGACGACGTTTCCATCGGGATCGATACGATACACGCCCTTCAAAACGCAATCGCAGGCATGAATGCATCCCTCGCCATCGATGGCAATCCCCAACAAAAAGCCGTTTGTTGAGCCGATTTGTGTTTGCGTGCCATCTGTGTCGATACGATAGACTTGGCCAGCCTCACCTCCAGCATAAAGTGTTCCATCTTGGTCTAAGCAAAGGCATTCGGGATGGTCGAGTCTCTCCCCAATCAGAGTCGTGTTTTCTGGAGTCAACAGCATGATTGAGGACGTGTCCTAAACTTGAAAAAGCAACTTTTTTGAAGTGTCGAGTTGAACGGACTCCCCCAACCGACGCTTAATGACCTGATCTTCACAACTGACCGTGAAAGTATCTTCATCAATTGCGATACTGAATTCTGTTCCCGCGATTTTCACTCCAGTTAATTCCAGATTAGAAGCAAACGGCAGCGAATTGGGTTTGATAGTCACTGAACCGTCTGGTCGCGCATCGATTCCAAAAATTCCAAAGATAATGCATTGTGCGATGGCAGCCCCTTCCAAAGAGTTTTGCAGCGGGGTGTCTCGGCGATAGTCTTTGCAATTCGCGGCAATCGAATCGCCCCAGTAAGGCATCAAATCGGGCCACCAGAGTATGCGTTCCAGTATGTCTGCGGCTTCTGCCGGGTAACCGGCGCGACAAAGCTTCTCGATAATCTGCGCTGGAAAACCAATGCAGATGCCACCGCCTCCGTTGTCGATGTCGAGCTGATCAAAAGCAAGGTCTTTCTTTGATATGCTGTGCAATCCGTAGGGAGACAAAAATTCGTCTTCATTCATATGACTTAGAAGCCCCTCTTCAGCTTCCTTATCCAAAACTCCACTACCAAAGAGCTTGAACATCTGAATGGTATAACGAGTATATTTCTCACCTGATTCAGTAATGCTCGAAAACCATTTTGTGTCGTTGTCCCAGAGCTTTTCGACAAGTAATTCCTTCAGCATTTCCGCTCGCTCACGCAAGTAAGGAGCAGGCTTGCCCGCAACATCGCAGAGCTGGCTGGTGTGAAGGTAGTTTTGATACCTACGGCCATTCAGATCAGACATGATGTGGTTGTATTGATACTGTCGCCGAAGTTCCAAATGGCTATTGGAAGTGCCGTAGTCGATCAAGCTGATGGGCTTATCAAGACTGTCTCCGAACATAGCGTTGATAATCATATGCTCGAGAATCGTTTTGTCATTGACGATCTCATCGAGGAAGCCGACATCCCCAGTTGCGGCGACATAACGGTAAGTCAGGCCGATGATCTTCTCTTGATTGATCATGTACCATGGCCCACCAGCTTCCCCGGTTAGCGGGTCGAAAAGATAATGTTGCGTGAGGTCGATCTTGAGAAACTGTTTGATGTGGTCCCGTACGGCAGCAGGCTCATAAAGAGGCAAGATTCCCCAGCTCTCGGCAAAGTCGTAGAGATAACCTCCCACGCATCCACCATTGATGCCGCCCGTCGAATAATACGGACTTATGACGAATTCTGGGACTTCCCATCGATTGAGCAAGAAAGGAAATAGCGAACGGTTATAAAGATCGACGAGCTTCTTATTGGAACTGACGAGTCGAGGAACTCTTTCAAAAATTTCAGTTACGCGATCATAGTACTCTCGGTCGCTGGCTTGGACTGATGCCAGGGGATCGTCGACAATTTGGCAGCAACTCTCTTCAGCCTCTTCGACGGTTCCAATCGAGACGACCAACGAGAAGGAGACGGTTTCACCCGCAGGCACAACAAGATTTACGCTTGCTAGGTTACCAGATATGTTCCATTCCACATCTGAATTGTCGCTGGCTATGACAATCGCTAAATCATCGCGGCGGAGGAGTAGGTGATCCGATTTGACCTCAGGGATCGTCTCACATTCAGGAGGACTAAGATTCGTGGAGAAATGCCAAATTTTTTCCCGATTGAGCCATGCCAAGGCCATGAAATCCAGCGGAGCGGGAACTTTCGCGTTGTTCTCGACACGAACCGTCAGAACTCCTGCTCGATGGCCGTAGATCAACGTCCAGTCACTTGAGACTGAAACATCACGCAATTGACCCGAGCACACGACTTTGTGTGGCTGCCAAGTATAGGAAGCAGTCGGCACTTTTTCGCCAAACACTCGGCCTTCAAGATAGAAATTGGAACTCACATAAGGGGGCGCCCACATTCCCTTGATATCCATCACATGCTGATGAGCAACGCCGGTTGTCAGCTTTCCGTTCATCACTCCGAAGTGCTTCTCTTCTTGAATAATGTACCGACCGTCCATCACGAAGATGTCGCATGCCGGGCGATCGCTGAGGGAAGCGTCCATGACTTGAATGTCAGTTTCTGTTTGTTGCATTTATGATTTTCCTATCTACTTCCTATCAAATGTCAGCCCGATGAAGGGCTCTTCCGTGGCAGCGAGGCCTGTTTCCGGCACTCATTCTGCGACGATCTCTCCGGTTCCGTCGGATCGGATATTTATTCGAATGGCATTGCCGCTCGGTTGGACATCAAATGACAATCCCGAATCATCTCGGTCGGCAAATTTCTCGGGTATGACGAAACGCACAGCAGGATATTTTGCCTCTACGCTTGCGTTGGGATCATCGACCGTTGCACTAACGGCCACCATATTGCGCCCCAGGCGTGCGCCGTCTCCTGGAGAATACGTTGACAATTCGAATGAACCATCCACCGGCGAAATGACACTCGTCGCCAAACGTCCAGCGCTCGGGGTAAAAATGACGGCTGCATGATCAAACTTGGGCAATGGTTTGCCGTCGAACTCTACGAATCCTCGAACAGGAGACACTTCCGGCAAGTCGCTACTACATCCCGAAAGGAGCAAAAATTGTCCAATCATGAAAAAGACACCGCTGAAACGTGATTTCAAACAACCCACTTTTCGGTGGTGAGAACTGTCAATCATGCGATTCTTATCAAAGGACGGAAATATGCAGGAGATGCTCATAATGTGATTTCAGAAATTAGCTCTTCTTGGTCTCGGCTCGCAAGCGATTTCAGTACATCCAACTCGATATCTTCTGATAGAAAATGAACGCTTCCATCTCCCATAACGAAATGTGCTCCTCGAGCAGCGTGTTCACTACCAAAACTCGAATCGTTGAGAAGAACTTGATTGAGGGATGAGTCGTATCGATACGAGTTCAAAGGATGCGCGACATTCTTGATCGCCATCGAATTGAGCCATCCCGGACTGAGCCCCCCGTTCCAGGCTTCGACGGCCCCAATGTCCCAGGCCATCTCGCCCATAAGAAACGTGTTGGTTAGTCCGTCAGTGACGTCTTTGGCATTGATGGCACGATCGCGGATCAGAATTCCATTTCTCACGAAGCCCCCATGAAGCTGGCCTGTCGGGTCGATTTCGTATCTTCGTGTCATAGAACGTGGCATGAGCCCTTTGGCACCCATGACGCCAACATAATGGTTTGTATATTCGCCAGGTCCCGGATAATACATGTTGCCTTTGTAAGTCGTCATAGAGTCGTTGTTGTCTCTCGACGGGCATGAAAAACCTGGCACATTCGTCTGTCGTAGGACAGCATGGATGTCTGCTTCCCAACTGTAGGTCCAATCCACGAGATCGTATAACGCCTGTTGTTCCATGTAAGGTAATAGGCGCACATGGGGACTTACTCGCGGATCGCGATAGTTTTCTACACCCGTCGGAATGTCACGTTCACAACCTGGAGGAAAGGTTCCTTGGGCAGCATGGTGGTTTTGCATCGCCACACCAAACTGCTTCAGATTGTTCACGCACTGACTTCGCCTCGCCGCTTCTCTGGCGGCCTGCACTGCGGGCAGTAGCAATCCGACTAACACGCCTATAATGGCTATGACTACCAACAGCTCGACGAGTGTGAATCCTGAGCATGCCTTACATTCACTTCTGCTACTTTTCATATTGCGTTCCCAACAATAATGTCGAAAGCACTGCCCCGGTGCTGGTTCGATGGTAAGTGAAGCTTGTGATGTGTGCTGATTTGCACGCGAAACATCATCTGCCGAAGCGTTTTCTCGTGGCTACAGAGAACAAGACTGCCAGCCACGTCAGCATGATCGAGCCTGGTTCTGGAACTGTCGTCAATGCAGCAAGTTGACCGCCGTTGTAAGCGGTCTGCCATTGCTCGAGTTCGGTGGCGCTAAAGGGATCAGTCGTCTCGCCCCGTTGCCACACGAGAAAATCCCTTCCATCGACGTCGCCATCGCCATCGAAGTCACCAGGCGTTGTAACAGGAGCAGATTCAAGAACGGCACTCACGGTGAGTGAGCTGATTGCCAAACGAGCGCTGCTGTAAGTTGGTTCGGGGTCATTTAGAGCGTAGAGATCGCTAAAGGCAACGTAAAACTCTGTCAGGCCGGCAGGGATTTCTAAAAATGCTGCGGCTCCAGTGTACGTCTCGAAGCCGAAGCCGCCACCACCGTACAACTGGCGCATCGTAACTCTATTGAACCTGGCCTCGTTAGCGACCTGACTCAATGAGGGTACGACTCCAGTGAAGTCTGCTACCCCAATCCACGCGTTGTCGCCATTGATACTATCGGGGTCATGACGAAAGTACATGTCCGCCGAGATCGTGCCACCGGCGGCGGTACGATAGCCGCTTTGTGTGACGAATTTGTACAAAACGGTTCCGTTGGCGCTATTGGCCATTCTCCCTACCATGGCATAAGGAAGTGGAATGTCCCCGTGGATGTTATCTGGGGAACTGGCATCCTGATATTCGAAATCCGACTGACCATTAATTGTGGTCACACCGAGGATGCTATGAACTTGACTTGTAAACGTCTCATAAGTGGTCAAGTTGGCAGTAAAGGTCGGTGACGCTAATGTCAGAAGGTTGTCCTTGCTCGAATCCGTCGTTGTAAAGTCATCGACGGGGCCGGTGACCTGACCCGCTTGAGACAAGCTTGAAAACGCCAGGACTGCCAAACAAGCAGCCGAAAATACTCTGATAATTCTAGCAGACTTGCACATCAGTGTTTCTCCCATGTGAAGAGTTCGACAATCGACGATGAACCAAAATTCAAGCTATCTAACAATTTGCGAAGCGATGCACCTCAGACAGCTTGACGAAAATTTCTTGCACTTACTCTCATTTCTTGTTCGACCTATTTGGTCGGCAAATCAGTCCGGACATGCTCCGGCCGCAATGCAAATCGATTGGGTAAATCGATCAGCTTAATCCACGCATCGTCGACAACGTTGTCGACTTCAACACACCAGACACCAGGATTGGTAATTGGAACTACGTGATTTTCGTCTTGGGTGGCTTTGATCTTCTCAAATACTTTCACCCCCGATGCGTCGTACAGCGAATAATCAACGGTTTCGCCGGGGTGCCCTTGTAACGCAATCTGGAACGATTGTTTGTTCTCGGGAACGTAGAAGTAAAACCGCCCCGCGAGTCCACCAGCCGCATTGAGAGCTAGCATGTTTTCCGGGAGGATCATCATCGGGCAAGTGGTGTCCTCGATCGCGAACGCATTCATGCCAGCCCCGACAATAGCGCCAACAACGGGCGAATCATTCTCAGGAACTTTCATGCCGGTTAAACGATTGAAAGCTACGACGTCTTTCCAAATGAGGTCGGATCGATGATTGAAAATCGACGCCTCACACTGGTCGAGATAAACACCCAACTGAATAGCGCGTAAGTTAATGACGGCTCGTTGTCCCTCTTGTGGCCAAAGCATCAACGTGTAACTGCCCCGCAACAGTGCGGGAGTTGTTGCCAAATCAGCACGAGGCACGTCATTCGCCATGGCCTTCAAGGATTGTGCGTCGTGCAATTGCTGGTTGAAATTGGCTGGCATCGAAATCGGAAGTGAAGCCGCCGGAAGATCGACGATTTTTCCAGTTTCCTTCTGTTTGTCGAGCGCGTCATCGACTGTCTTTAGGGCATTGAAGAATGCACTCTGTTGATCCTCCGTGTCGCCAAAGTGGTACACGGCATAAACCCAATATCCTTCACTGTGTTGACAACGCTGATAAATATTACCTGGCAGAACTTCGAGCAACTTGTGGGGAACTCTGCCGTTCTCCATCATCATGATGACGCCTGGAACCAAAAGTGTTGGGACTTTGACTTGCTCGCGAATTTCGTTAAGAAACGCGATCATCCGATCATCCATGACGCCACTGTAGGTCGACTCAGGACCAATAAAGACAGGCATTTCTGCCGTCGATAGCCCTTCAGCCATGGCATGAAACCACATCTTGTCTTCGTAGATGATGTAGCCAAGTATCAACTCGGGTCGACGTTGATGAACCATTTCACGGAGCGAGCGTGCCATGTCACGGATTCGGTTGTATTGCCAGGTTTCGTACTCGGCTTGCAAACGTTCCTGTTCGAGCCACTGCCGACGTTCGTCGGGTGTCGTTAATTTTTGCGCAGGGAACTTACGATTCGTTTCGTTCATGAACGTATCGAATGCGAAAGTCCCATAATCTGGGTCGCCTGGTAAGGCATCTCCTAAGGCATACATTTCTGGGTCGATGATAATTGCATCGAGGGCGTACGTGTCGCGGTCCTCTAGCAATTCGAGCAGACGGCTGATTCGATCCACAATCGTGCGCTGCCAGTAAACGGGATCAACGGGCGAGGGCAATTTGCCGTCGTTAAAACGCGCGGCGTTATCTTGGAAGCCGACTTCGTGCGTCTGGGACTCGGCCGCCAGGTTGAGGCAATGGAAGTAGCGCAACCCAAGCTCTTTTGACAACCGCGATCCGTCGTAGATCGCCTTCATGATATTGGCATCGTTCTCGGAGACTGGCTTGAAGGCGGCAGCAGGGTCGTATTTCACCACCACATCAAGCTCGTGACGGGGCATGACGGCATTCATTCCCGCTTCTGCCATCTTTCGGAATTGGTCGAGAGTCGCAGGCGACCAGCCCATCCGAATCTTTTCCGAGTGAACCCAAGCAATCGGGTCCGTGTCAGCACTCAACATAGAGGTATAAGAACCGAGGACCGCAACGGTTAAAGCGATCACGAAACTGGGTTTGCGATGTTTTTGTAGAACGCGAATCATATTGCTTCGTTGACCTACTTTTAAAGTTAAGTTGATTCAGCAACCGGGGAGGTGATCTTTTTTATTTCGGGACAGCTACACTACGTTCGTACAAATAACAATCTCACGTTGCACATCACTGTCATCACCATGCCCAGCAGTAGAACTGATGCGGGTTCAGGAACGGTGTGAGCTGAAAGTGTTTCAAATGCACCTACGCCGTAATTGCGCTGCCAAATCAGAAAATCCCGACCATCGCTGTCGCCATCGTGATCAGCATCCGACTCGCCGTTGAGCCCGAAGTCACCTTGCCATTGGATCAAGTCAAACTGGTCAACTCGGCCGTCCTGATTGAAGTCGCCGGAAGGGTAGATATCGGCAAGATTCGCATTGACTGTAAGAGCTGTAATAGCCAATCGCCCACTACTGAATGTGGGGCTTCCGTTACCTTGATAGTAGTCGCTGAACGCAAAATAAAACTCGGTCACATTCGTCGGTATTGGCAACACTACGGTATCGGTCCAAGACGCAAACCCTGCACCTGGAAAGACGTCTCGCATCGTCACACGATTGAATTGTGTCGCATTTGTGAGTGCAGAAAGATTGGGCTCCACAACCGCGTAAGGGCTGACGCCCACCCAAGCGTTGTCGCCATGGCTGCTCTCGGGCGCGTGACGAAAGTAGACGTTAACAGAAACCGACCCTCCGGCTGCGGTCTTGAATCCATTCTCGGTAACAAACTTGTATAACACCGTTCCATTGGCCCCATTAGCGGAACTTCCAACCATGGCGTATGGCAAAATAACATCGCCATGAATAAGGTCTGGCGAGCTGGCGTCCTGATGCTCGAAATCAGACATGCCGCTCTGTTGAGTCACCCCAAGCAAACTGTGGACCTGGCCGATAAAGGAACCGTACGTTGACAAATTTGCGTTGAATGTCGGAGAGGCAAAAGTGAGGACATTGTTCTTACTGGAATTGAAAGTTGTGAAGTCGGCTACGGGTGATCCTGTAACAACTCCCGCCTGCGCCAATTCTGGCGAGACCAAAAATGCTGTGTATATCGCCACAACGATTGACAGCCACGAGTTGTTGTTCAAGGAGGACATACCGCGGACTTACAAGCTTTCTAATGAGTCAGACTTCTGACCGAACACTGCTTCAGGGGCCATACAACGGCCTAGGGGTCTTGCTCCACCAGTGCAGCAAGCAATTGAAATGGCGATCAGCAATAGCGCACTCGGTTCGGGCACTGATCGGCTGTCGGTCCCGGTATAGCTACCGGCGTCAATTCCGGCCAAGATTTGTCCCGTATAGACCGGCCGCGCCCCCATGTAGCCGCCATCTTGCGCACCTTGCGATATTGAAAGCGGCGTGCTTGGATCCAAGTACAGGTAATAAGGGCTACTAGGATCGGTTGAGTAGAAAACTGGCGCGGTGCGCACGAGACTTCCCGTCCCTAACTTGACCCAGCCAACATAGGCACCAATAAGAGCACCATCTCCGTTGTTCCACAGTGCTGTGTGATCGAAGGATGTTCGCGACGGCCCCGTCCCATTAAAGTCACCCAGGCTCAATTCTTTCGTCAGCGTTGTCCCAACGATTCCATATCCACCATTACTGACGATCAATGAATCTTGGATTGTCACGCCGGGGTAGGCACCATAAACCATGCTGATGCCTTCGGCCTGATTGTTGTAAATTGTTACATTCTCGATTGCGACCGTAATCTCGTTCTCGCCGAGGTCGCTGTAGCCGGCAAAGAGAATGCCGTGCGAATTGTTCGCGTCAATGATACTGTTGCGAACGGCGACGTTTACGATACGTTGTGTTTCATAGTTGACTTCGAAATCAATGCCTGCCTCTGGGGCGGTGCCACTGGTGTTGCTGATGACAGCATTGTCGACAATCATGTTCTCAACGCTGATCACACTGATGCCTTGTCGATGGTTGTTATTCAGAACAATGTCCTTAATAGTGACGTTTTGCGAATAACCAGTTTGCGAGTTCGTCCCCACATAGATGCCGTCCCCGCCGGTATCCTCAATTCGCAATCCTTCGATCTGAAAATCTGAAACATCCAGCAGATTGACACCGTGCCGCCATTCTCCGGGAGTATAGCTAGGCCCTTGGTAATCGCTTTTTCGCATGCGAAAAGTCGCCCCATAGCCACTTAATTTGACATTGCTTGTGCCCACCGATGTGAACAACGCGTCGTCGACATCGGTAAAGGCGCCAGCCTTAGCAGCCACCACGACTCCGTCTTCAAACCGAATTTCTTGGTTCGAGTGCGTCAACGTAATTGGTCGAACATTCCAGTTCGACGCCATGCTCGGAACATAGACATTCTGACCAGTGTTGATCGCCGCCTGGAGGGCAGATGTCGCGTCCACCGGGTTGTAGCCGAATGTTGAAGCGTCGACGAAACCCACAGGTAATTGCGCATATGCGACTGCGCAGAAACACTGTGACAGAGCAAGAAAGACTGTAGCGACAAAGCCACTTACTTTTCTTCGCACCAGCATCAACGTCAATGTTTGTATCAGAGTGGTCAACAAAAACTTTCTCTAACTATTTCAATTTCAAAACAAAAGCTAGGGAAGCCAGGTGCGATCACCCACACCTGACTTCCTCATCCCATCTTCGTGCTTATCTTCGTAGTAATGCCAAGGCACCACCAATCGCAATCAGCATGATGCACCCTGGTTCAGGCACCGCAGCCACGAGATTCGCATCCACGCTTAGCGAAGTAATCGCCAACCGTGCACTGCTGAAATTCGAGGCATAAACATCGCTAAACGCCACATAAAACTCGCTAACACCTTCAGGAACACTCAGATTGGCAACACCTGTGAAGGTGGCGAATCCGCCTGTAAAAAGGTCACTCATCGTGACTCGGGCAAAATCAATGTCATTGTCGATTCCGCTAAAATTCGCGGCTACGTCCGCGGTCGTGCTCACGCCAATCCACGCATTATCGCCATGCTGTGTATCTGGTTCATGACGGAAGTACATATTGGCCGTAATCGTGCCGCCAACTCCCGTTTTGTACCCGTTCTCAACAACGAACTTATAAAGCACCGTGCCGTTAGCGCCGTTTGCTTTCCGACCCACCATTGCATAGGGCAGAGCAATATCGCCGTGTACTCCATCAGGAGAACTGGCATCTTGATGCTCAAAGTCCGATTCAAAGTTGTTAACAACTCCCAACAGGCTATGAACTTGGCTCGTAAACGTCGCATAAGTCGTCAAATCGGCCACAAACGATGGTGAAGCCTGTGTTAGTACATTGTCCTTGCTGGAATCGTTGGTTGTGAAAACTCCTACCGGAGAGCCCGTAACCAAACCCGCTTGAGACCAGTTGGACAACAACAGACAGACGACAACTGCTGCTGCGAGCATTCGAGTGATACGTGAATCAGCGTGCATTAGCTTTCCCCTTAGATGTAAGATGTCACAAGTAAATACGAAATACGTGCCGGTACGTGCTACCCCTTCCGTACCGGACAATTCACTCTGTCTGCCTACACATTGACCGCACTTTCCCTAGGCGCGGGTCCCGTAGTGTCGTGCTCAACTATGTAGGTCTTCACGATATGCCCCTGACTCTGCGAAGGATTTGTCGAATCCATACTTTCGAGGAGAATTTGGACGGCCTTTTCTCCTATGAGACGCTTATCGAAGCCCACGGAACTTGGAAGTAATCCACAATTCGCCGCGGGCCCGACATCGTCAGTTCCCACAACTGACAATTCACCGGGAATCGACACACCCATCTCGGTCCAAATGTCGATACACTGAGCCGCTAGGTTGTCGCCCAAAATGTAAACAGCCGTGGCTCCCGAATCACGCACGGCATGGCATGCTTCGGTAATAATCTCAACGTGTGTGTAACCACCTGATCGAAACGGGAACTGCTGAACGCAAACAAAATCCATATCATGGTTTCGAAGACCCGCCAGAGCACCATCGCGCCAATATGGCCTGCCGTCGTGAGTCGCCTCGTGCAAGATCAAGGCAATCCGTTTATGGTTGAGCCCAACCAAGTAATCCATCACATGTCGGCCACCGCCGTATTCGTCAATGCCGACATAGCTAAACTCGTCGTACATTGGCTTGCGATTGATAACAACGACCGGTAGACGTGCATCGAGTACTCGTTGCAAATAGCCGTCACCTTCCTCAATGCCGATAAGTATCACACCGTCGATTTCCCGCGCATCAACAACCTGTTGAAACATGAAGTCTTCGCTAACATGGCGTACGCCCGTGAACACTGACAAGACATGTCGGCTCCCAACCACTTCTCGACGAATTGCTGTCAACCATTGACGTGATAAAGTGCATACCACTCCATTGAAGACCACCGGCTGCGCGCAGACGACTGCAATGTTCAATGTTTTCGAATGCCCCTTCTCAATCACTTTTTGAATCGGGCGACCCTGGCGTTGAGGTCGATAAGCCATCCGCTCAACGGCTTCATGCACACGCCGTTCGGTCTGTCGGGAGATACTCCCGCGGTTGTTGAGAACAAGAGAAACGGTGCTCGGGGAAACATTCGCCTCCCGAGCTACATCGCGGATTGTCGCCATGCCTACCCTTTGCACCTAAACTTTATCTCTTGCATCGAACTAGCCACCGTTAGTTTACTAAACATTATTGAATGTCTCATGTAAATGTTCGAAGGCTGAAGAGCAGTGATGTATCACAAAAAGTGCTATATCAAGACGCATTGTAGCCGAGTAAACCTAAAACGCAACAAAATTCTTAACATTTTAGATAGACCTTAAGTAAACATTATTGCGTAATTGTTTACTGTCGTTTAGTGCGAGATTAAATCGACTCAACCTTAAGAAGATGAGGTTGTCCACGGCTATCCCACTGGTTTTGGATGGCACTTCAAGTTTGTCGACAAGCATTGGGTGTCAGCCGGCAAATGCGTGCATGGCGATTCGGTTCGCCAGTTGAAGCCAAGCCTACATACGATCGATTTTCGTAGGTGAATTCCGCAAGGGTTCGCGAGAGTGTCGCTCAGACCATACTCTCCTCCGATATTCGCTGGGAGAACATCCCACCTCACGACTAAAGGCATCGTAAAAGCGACTCGATGTTGTAAACCCAGCGGCAAGACTGATTTGGAGTATGGGGGTGTCCGTCAGTGCCAATTCATGCAAGCAGAAAGCGATCCGGTGCTGTGTGACCGAATCAATTAAGGTGATCCCCGTGTACTTCCGGTAGAGCGACATGAGGTAATTTGGGTGCAGGTCAGTCTGTTTGGCAATATCCTTTATTGTAAGAGGCTCACGGAAGTTAAGCGAAATAAATCGTTCTACACTAAGGATTGTGCGTTCATGCTCTCCAATCGAGACTGTTTGTCCCACTTTGCGATTGGAATGCATCGCCGAGGTTGCTAAGCGATACAACCGCGCCTGTAATTCAAGCAACACAATCTCCCTAACTGCATCATCTCCTTCGCTCAGATCACATACCCAACGACGCATCATTGGCTCATCGGTTTCATAAGAGAGGCTGTCAACTGCCCAACCCTTCTTGAGCAATGAGCTAAGAAAATGCTTATTTATAGGCCAATTTAAGACATTTGACAGGCTAATCGTCGTCCAGATCAAGAACGTATCGTCCGAGAGTCTATGTGAGCGATGAGGTGTCGCGCCCCACAATGCCAACAACCTTCCCTGCGGCACAACGACCCGCTGTCCAGCGATATGGTAATTGCATACTCCCCGCACCAACAGATTGAGTTCCAAATCGAAGTGCTTGTGCGGTGTGGCCATGCCTTGCATTTGGCCGCTCCAGGCGGCGAGCCCATACGAGGGCGCAAGACTGCTGGAGAGTTGAGGACGTGCCATAAGCCTTAGAATACAGGAACAAGAAGCGAATATCCAGGAAGATTTTTGAGAAGTATTGCTGTATGGTTAAGAGCATAAAGGTGCCCTAGGGCTAGCCGGTAAAGAGTTGCCATTCTTGACTCACGTGCCAGTAAGACCAAAAGACAGTAAGGAGAGCATTCCAGCATGATCGATCCGATGAATGTTTACCGATTCGATCTTAATGGTTACTTCATTCTTCGAGGTGCGCTCACCGAAGCGGAAGTTCTTGATTTAAATCGCGGAATCGACGCTATCCCGGAGATGGACCCAGGGGAATGGTACGGCTATGTTCACTCGCACAGTTTCGACAAGAAGAATGGCGTAAATCTGCAACAAATTTATGAGGCAGGGCCGGCTTTTGAAAAGCTGATCGACCACCCTGCATGGCACGATTACATGCTGAAATTCGCTGGTGGGCAAGATTCTTTCGATCAGGCTCACGGTCCCATGTTTATTGACGAGGCATTTGCATCGTTGAGAGGGGTCGGCGAATCGATTGGCATGCATTCAGGTGGTGATTGTTGGTCCAAACGAAACCAATATCGCTTTCGCAACGGTCATTTTATGGCCATGCAGGTTAATGTTCTGATCGCACTAACAGATATCGGCCCCGGCGATGGCGGAACGACCATCATTCCTGCTAGCCACAAGCAAAACATTAAGCATCCTCTGATGAGTGAATTTGCTATGAGTGGTGACCAGAAAAGTGGCGACGGCATGCCAGAAGCGATCGAGGTGTTCATGAAGGCAGGTGACGCTCTCATATTCACCGACACAATTTGCCACGGTTCAGCTAAACGTACGCGAGTCGAGGGTCAGCGGCGGATTATCGTCTATCGATATGGTCCATCATGGGGAATGTTTCGGCACGGTTACCGACCATCACCAGAGCTTCTGGATCGTCTCACTCCTCAGCAGCGTAAAATCGTCTGGCCACACGAAGTCTTATCACGTACACCAAATCGCTTGCAATTGCCAGTGGAATCGCCAATCCTGTAGCGTGCAATTCAGGCAGAGCACGTTGGTATCTCGCGCCACAACAATGTAATGGAGAGATATGGTGAATAGCCCAAAAAGGGTCTTGGCTTTCTTGGCCCATCCCGATGATGCAGAAATCCTGTGTGCTGGCACATTGATTCGCTTGGCCGATGCGGGTTATGAAATCCATATCGCGACTGCCTCGGCCGGTGACTGCGGGTCTACCAAATTACCAGCTCACGAAATTAAAAAGCTTCGTCGCGACGAAGCTACGGCAGCCGCACAAAAAATCGGGGCCATCTATCACTGCTTGGAACTACTCGACGCGAATGTGATTTTCGATCAGTCAGCAAACCGTAAGGCAATTGAGCTGTTTCGGAAGATCGCGCCCTCGATCGTTTTTACACATCCACGACATGACTATATGCTTGATCATGAGCAAGTGCATCTGTTGTCACGAAGTGCATCATTTGCTTTCGCTATGCCGAATGTCACACAATCACCTCTTGTGCCAGGATCCGCGGTTCCTTGGCTCTATTATTGCGATCCGATTGATGGGTCTGACCCGTACACTGGCGAGTTGGTGTCGACGACGACCAGCGTTGATATTTCGGCATTGATTGACCGGAAGTGCGAAATGCTCGCTTGTCATGCATCGCAGCGAGATTGGTTGCGTGATCATCATGGGATGGATGAGTATCTTGATTCGATGAAACAGCACGGCGCGATGCGAGGTCAACAACTAGGAACTCAGTACGCCGAGGCGTTCGTGCAGCACCGGGGACACCCCTACCCGCAATCCGATATTCTTCTCGAAGTACTTGGAGGTAATTAACGCGATGCCACGACCAATCAGTAAGGTTGCTCCCGGATGGTGGGACTACACGACCCTCGACTCGGCGATTCTTGAGGACGCGGCAAGATTGACAGCCGAAGATTTGAAAGGTCTTTCCCGCGATGGATTCAGGGTATCAATCTACGATACTCTTGAGGAATTCTACAATGCGGAGGCCCTGGAATATATCGAGGCATGGAAGCAGGCAACACCAGACTCGCCGGCCGGAATTTGCGGACCGATCGGTCCTACCGAGCAACTGCCCTTGGTTGCGCAAATCGTGAATTGCCTGGAACTGAAACTCCACAACGCACATTTCTGGGGAATGGATGAATGGATTGAAGCTGGTCGTGCGGTTTCGATCGATCATCCGCTCTCATTTGCCAAAGCTGACATGGAATTGTGCTTCAACCGTATTCGCCCTGAATTTTGTATGCCACAAGAAAACATTCATTTCCCCATCGATTTGGAAGCCTATTCTCAATCTTACGATGAGGTTCGTTGCGTGCTCATGCAAGGCGGGCAAGGGGAAGTAAAGCATTGGGCATTCAATGATCCTCCTAAGCGTGAAGGAGCATATACGGATCAGCCTCCGAGCCCAGAAGAATACCGCCAACTCAAAACTCGTATTACGGAACTGCATCCGGTCACTGTCATTCAGAACGCGCGGACATCAGGGGGCGGGTACATTCCACAAGTTCCTCTTCAAGCGGCGACTGTGGGTCCGCACGAGACTTGGAAGTCAGAATGTGTCTCGATCTGGCATGCTGGGAATCACGACAATCCTTTCGGCATACGACTTACGGCGCTCATGATCAGCAAAGGTTTGGCGGACTCGAGCGTTCCTATGTCGTTGCTGGCGGATCATCCCAACGTTCGTTTCAACTACTATCGCGGTGGGATTGGGCGGGTCGAAGCCGAAATGCATTGAGCTCTTGCACTCTTTTACAAAAAATCTAACGAGCAGATAATGAAGATCTCAATTTGTGATAACAAGAAGCAACTGGGAGCGCGAGCAGCCGAAGAGGGCGCGACTCAAATCAGAAACGCGATTGCAGCTCGTGGACATGCTACGATCGTCGTTGCGACGGGCGCGTCCCAATTTGACACGCTGGCGGCACTCGTAGTATTACCTGGAATTGACTGGCAGAAAGTCACGGCATTTCACCTCGATGAATACATCGGAATGCCTTCGACCCATCCAGCGTCGTTTCGCAAATATCTGAAAGAACGGTTCGTTGATCGAGTGCCAATCGGGACATTTCACTACGTTAATGGCGAAGGTTTCGATGGGAAAGGTGATGTGGTCGCGGAATGTGCGCGACTTGGTGAACTAATCAGTGCACAAACCGTTGATGTTTGCTTTCTAGGTATTGGTGAAAACGGACATTTGGCGTTTAACGATCCACCCGCTGACTTCGATACGGATCAACCCTACATAGTTGTGGAGCTCAACGAGGCTTGTCGTCGGCAGCAGCTCGGTGAAGGTTGGTTTGATTCATTTGATGACGTGCCTCGCAAAGCGATTAGCATGTCCGTTCGTCAGATAATGAAATCGACATTTATTGTCTGCAGCGTTCCTGATAAGCGCAAGGCTCAAGCCATCCACGACACAATCAACTGCCCAATAAGTAATCTTCAGCCTGCAACGAAACTTAGAGAACATTTGCGGACCTCACTTTATCTTGATCCAGCGTCTGCTTCAATGCTCTAGGAACGCGTATGATGGACTCAAAAGTTCCAGAACGTCATGGCCGCTATATCGACCTGCAGGTCAATGGTTATGCAGGTGTCGATTTCAATTGTGACAGTCTTACACTCGAAGATTTACACAACGCTTGCCTCCGTCTCGAAGCCGATGGCGTTGAAGGAATACTTGCGACCGTCATCACTGATAGATTCGAGCGAATGGCGTCGCGACTTTCGCAACTCGCCCAATTGCTCGAAATGAGCCCTGTCGCGCGAAGGATAGTTTGGGGTGTTCATATCGAGGGACCATTTATCCTCAAGCAGCCCGGGTTTGTCGGCACTCACCCGGCTGCTGAAGTAAGATCTGCAGATGTTGATGTCATGCAAAGGCTTTTGGATGCGGCCGACGGTTTGACACGGATCGTCACGTTGGCACCAGAATGTGATCCAAATATGATGGTGACAAAAACTCTGGCTGATCAAGGTATTTGCGTTGCGGCGGGACATTGCAATCCTTCGCTCGAACAACTCGATGCTGCAATCGATGCTGGTCTGGCGATGTTCACCCATCTCGGCAATGGCTGCCCAATCGAATTGCCACGACATGACAACATTATTCAACGCGTGTTGAGTCGCTCGGACCGACTCTGGATAACTTTAATTGCAGACGGAATTCATGTGCCTTGGATGGCATTGGGTAACTATATTAAGGTAGCTGGCCTTGAACGCGTGATTATCGTAACCGACGCGATCAGTGCCGCAGGTCTTGGGCCCGGGGTTTACAAGATCGCCGATCAGGAAGTTATTGTCGACGATCATGGAGCGACTTGGTCCGCCGACCGATCGCATCTCGCTGGTTCTTCAGCGACCATGCCCACTATGGAACGCTTATTAAAGCAAGCTCTACAATTTACTGACAAAGAGTTGAAACAGTTGATGTATTACAACCCTCGAGCCGCGGTTTTTAGCGCGGCGCAGTAGACTGCGGACTACACAAGGTTCTCGTCAACAACAGATTGTTTGCTTGGGCACCGCCGCGCCGCACTAGCGACACATTGCTGCCAAATTCGTGCGATAAGAATTTCGTGCTTCAATCGGTGCATCAGCCACACGATTCGGATCAGCAACGCAACTATTCCGACACCGAACAGCCACCACTGCGAATCGAAATACCCTGCCCTGTTAAGAGCAGCAAATCCCAAAAGGTAAACAATGATGCCTTGGGCCACGCGATCGCGCCCAACTACCATGGTGGCGGAGGCAGCCAACAGCGATCCAAACAAGGCAATCGCAGTCGTCCAACAAATGGGGCACATGGGTTCAACCTTTTGCAATTTGGACAAGTTGGGGAGAACAGCAACTCGACTTATTTGTCGCCTTTGAACTTGGCGGCACATCGTTGGCAGGGTTCATGCTGAAAAATCCTGATGGTTTGATCAGGAAACCAATATAGGCCGCTGGCATGACGGGGTAGTCCTCTGGTCGAGGCAAGTGCGTGTGACCAAAGGTGTACCAGAACACGACATCCGTCGATTCGATTGGCCGGTCAGCCGCGGTCCAACGAATCAACCCGTCACCGCCGGAACTTTGATTGGGGTAGTCGCCTGCCGCAAAGCGTTCATCCGAACGATTGGGCGTAACCCAAACATGATGATCAACAAAACCTGCTCGCTTTCGCCACCACGCTTGAGGCGAGGCATAGGGAATCGAATTGTCGCCCGGCATAAAACGATAACCCACAGGTTGGCCAACACTATTAAGCCGGTTTGGATTGATGATTTTCCAAGTCCGCGCCATCTCGAGCGAAAGATTAGCCTTGGCTGCGCTTTCCGTCGTAAGAGTCTTTGACTTTGCGTAAAACGCATTTTCAAACGGATTGGATTCCGAGGGTGGTTCGGCGACCACATCGATTTGCTGAACCGAGTTTTCGACACCATCCAAGTCGAAGTCCAATCTCACATTGAAGAAGTGCTGATGATTTGGAGCATAAAGCTGCGGAGAAACCATCGTGCCATAGAGAGGCGATTCGCCAGGGCGAACTGCGCCTAACGAAAGAATACCGGTGAGTTTGAGTTCAAACTCAATATTTCCGTCTTGATACAAATACCAGAAGAAGCCGTATTCGTAATTTTCGACGGTCGAAACTGAAGACACGACCAATCGGCGCGACCGGCGGACTTCAGGGACATTCAATCTTCGGTCGGTATGCTTCCATAGAATCCCGAAGTCTTCCTCGTGCATACAAATGGCATTTTTAACCAACAGTGGCTCGCCGCGACTCGTCGTTAAATGGGCGTCAAAATAATGAATATGTCCCAAGCAATCGCAACCGAGTTCCAAGCTATTCGCGCACATTCCCATGCCATACTCGCCCACGTCGAACGCATTCTTGCGTCGTTGTGTCTCCGTGGGATCTCCATAGGGGACGACCATCTCTGTGAGTGACGCACGGTAAAGGATTGATCGATCCTCATCACCGTCACGATAGCGGAGGTGGTGGAGAGTCAAACCTTCGCGGGCATTGAAGCCCACGACAAACTTCCAGTTTTCCCAGCTCACTTGGTAGCCATTTACCTCAAAACTTGGCCCCTCCGGCTGCACGATTTCAAGCGGCTTAATTGTTTTCCTTTGATTCGACACACGATCGCTCGAATAGTTGCATTCCCCGGGCGGAAGCGGCCATTCACCGTATTCTTCAACTCGAATAACCACCATCGTGTTGAGGTCGACGACGGGTCGCAAACCTTCGATCGGCCGCACATAACCGTTGTCTGTGGCGTCGGTTCGCAGGAAACACAAAGGCCGGGCGAGTCGTCGAGTCGAATCTTCTACGGAACCGTAATTCCCGGCACTCCAGATGTCGACCATCACAAGTGCGGTGTCATTAATTCCATAGTGTCTGTTGAGCGCGTCGCGAAACAGCTCACTTGAGAGGACCGCGTGCTCGCATTCCACCTGCTCGTCGATCGTCATCGTCGGCTGTACATTGGGAATGTGTCGCCAGGACTCAACTTCTTTAGTCGCAACCGATACAACTGTTTCGTAGCAGGCGTTGATCGCATTGTCGAACAAGACGACAAACGCTTTCCGCGGCGATGCAGCGTGGTCTGCGAACGAATAAACGAATTCTTTGGCAGGTTCGTCAAGACTGACCGAAACAAACCGTGTCGAGGCTGTAACCTTGTCGGCACTTTTAAGAATATCAACGACCTGCTGAACCTCACCAGCGGTGAGTGGCTCTAGCGGATGACATAGTCCAGAAACCATCTTGGGCGATCCATATTGTTCATAAGATTTAAAATACTCAATGTTCAACTTACGGCCGCCTTGGTTTTTCAGACTAGCCACGTCAGCATACAACGTCAAGCATATTTGCACGTACACACACTCATCTAAATTTTGCATGGCATGCTTTCGCAGTTCACAGCACGCCTTCAAATTTTCATGCAAAGATTGTGACTACGGCAGTAAACATTAAGCATTAAAGTTTAAGACACGGCCTCTTCGAAGATTTGTTCTAATCACAAACACTTAAAGTCCACGATAAATCTTTTTGTAGAAATTTAACACAACAACACGATCGGACTTCCATGTGTCTAAAATCTGAATCGATTGCCATTCATCGAAGATTCTGTCAGATTTGAACGGATGCCCATCAGACCAGAACTCCTTGCCGATCACCCGAACGTGCGTCCCAGTTACTATCGTGGTGGCATCGGAACGGTCGCGACCGAGATGCACTAGAAACCCTTCTGAAAATGCCATATCCCGAGGCTTGCGCCTGGGGCTGCTATGATTACGAAATCGCTCGATCAAAAACTGGTCAACATTCTTGCCGATTCCTCATGCGGCGATTTTATTTTGGCAGACGCTAAAGACGCGGACATGGCGTTTGGCATCGCTGCCCCAGGCAGAGATAGAGAAGAAAATCGCAGGCGGACGCTGCGGGAATTCCGTGAGCTCATCCGCCAGAATGTCGAGCAAGGTTTGATCGACATCATGCTGATGAGCGTGAGCACCAGCGAAGTACTGACCGTCAAGGAAAGACTCTTTGAGAACAGCTCGGTTACGCCGGCGATTCGTGCCAACGACACGACCGACATTTGGCTGGCACGGGGCGGAATTTATCCGCAGCAACCTTCGTTGCCGTTTGCCACGGCGTCGTTGACACATGGCTCGACGGAAACACATGGAGCCGATCTGGGACTCTACTCGGTGACGTTCAACAACGACTCGACGCTCGATACTCAGTCGCTCAATGCTTATCGAGCGTTTCGTGAGAATGCCGAGCAACACGGCTTTCGTCATTTTCTGGAAGTGTTCGATCCCAACTTGCCATCACATCCCATTGCAGATGTTGGTTCCTACGTTAACGACCAGATTGTGCGGACACTCGCTGGTATTGCGGAGCGTGGCCGACCGCTATTCTTAAAAATGGTGTATCACGGCCCCGCAGCTTTGGAGGAGCTCGTATCTTACGATTCCTCTCTTATTGTGGGAATTCTGGGAGGATCGGCTGGCACGACGTTTGATGCATTCCACCAACTTTGGGAAGCCAAGAAGTATGGTGCACGCGTCGCATTGTATGGTCGTATGATCAATAACGCGGAGCATCAACTCTCCTTTATCCAGCATCTGCGTTATCTGGCCGATGGAGAAATCACGGACCCCGCTGAGGCTGTTCGTTCCTATCACGGACAACTTGCTCGCCTCGGCATTCGGACGCTGCGCTCTCTGGAAGACGACCTATCATCGAGCAAACGTTCGTTTGACTATTCAGCCAAACCACGCCGCAAAGAATTGGCCTCGCGACAAACAGAGAGTCGGAATTTGGTGCCCGAAGTTGTGGTGGCGGGTCATATATGTCTCGACGTCACGCCAGCGTTCCCGCAGGGAGGTCTTCAGGCGCCTATCGAACCGGGCCAACTCCGTGAAGTTGGGCCGACAGCGTATGCAACGGGTGGGTGCGTGGCCAACACAGGTTTGGCGCTGCATCACTTGGGAATCGCGACTTCTCTGATGGGCAAGATTGGCAACGATCCCTTTGGAGTACAACTTCTCAGTCTGTTGGATGACATCGATCCAAGCCTGAGCGATGGAATGATTGTCGCTCCGGAGCAAAACACGAGTTACTCGGTTGTGATCAGTCCACCGGGTGTGGATCGGAGTTTTCTTCACTTCCCCGCAGCCAACGACACATTTAACGTGGATGATATTAATCTTGCTCAAGTGAGCGGTGCGAAGATTTTTCACTTCGGCTACCCGCCGTTGATGCAAAAATTCTGGGATGACGGTGGCGCCAACATGGCCCAACTCTTTCGCCGCGTCAAAGAACTCGGAACGATGACTTCCCTAGATATGGCGATGCCTGATCCAGCCGCCGCAGCAGGTAAGATCGACTGGATGGCTTGGCTGAAAGAAGTACTGCCTCACGTCGATCTCTTCCTGCCGAGCCTCGAGGAGATCGTGTTTATGTTAGGCGATAAGACTGCTAATCACACTGAGCCAGAATTCTCTCTCAACACCTTGAGCCGCATCGCTGATCAGTTGATCGGACTGGGAACCCCGATCGTCGTGTTGAAACTCGGCTCGTCCGGCCTCTATATGAAAACCTCTGCTGATGCGAATCGGATTTCACGAGCTTTTTTTCAGAATAAGACCGGTATTGAACAATGGTTGGGTCGAGAACTCTATTCGCCATGTTTTGATGTTCAAGTCACATCGACCAATGGGGCCGGCGACCGAACAATCGCGGGCTTTCTTGCCGCACTAGTTCGGAATGCCACCCCATCGCAAGCGTTGGAAACAGCTGTGGCCGTGGGTGCCGCTAGCGTCGAGAGCTGTGATCCCAGCAAGAACATGGTTTCCCTTGAGAAGCTCGAAGAACGAATTCACGCCGGCTGGAACCGCAAAGCGGTGGATGATTCGATCGGAAGACAGTTGACTCTCGATCGGTCTTAACAGGAAGCTTCTCGCTCAATGTTGCTCCAGCTAGATTAGGATTCCCAGTATTACGAGAAGGCGCACCACAACGAGACTCAAAAATACAACCCAGATGGTTGAAGCGGCTCGTCATCCAAATTGCCAACGGGGAGGTGAGTTATGAGGTCGGTGTCGTCCATGCTTTCGTCTTAATCAATCCACTACGCCACTACGCCGGTTCAGCCCTTTTCAGATACGTTCGCGTGTGCGATAATCTCTGATAAGATCGGAATTGACGATGGACAGGAAACCTCTGGCCGTATTAAGATCCGTGCGCCCAAGGGCGTGAGGGTTCGTCCCCCTCCTCCTGCCTAACTTTTTATCCGCCCTGGTTGGCATTCTTGGCAGCTGTGTCTACTCCCATTTCATGAATTCGTAGGCAAACGACGATTTCCGCACCGTTGATGCTGTTTTATATATACTTCCATTCTCGCCTCACGGTTTGTCATGATTTCTCCTTCGCCGATTCTGATCGATCAACTAGCTCAGATCGTTGACGCGGAGAAGATATTGACTTCGCCGACCGACATCGCCCCCTATGGCTTTGATGGCACAGCAGCTTTGCGGCAACGACCGGCTTGCGTGATCTTTCCACAAAGCACCGAGCAGATTGCCAAGTGCTTACAAGTAGCTTATCAAGCCCGCTTGCCGGTGGTGACCCGCGGCTCTGGTACGGGGCTAAGTGGTGGAAGCGTCCCGGTTGATGGGTGCATCGTGTTGTGTACGGTTGACCTGAATCGGATTCTCGAACTCGACCAACAGAATCTGACCATGCGGTGCCAGCCGGGTGTCATCACCCAGACAATCGATCAAGAAGCCGCCAAAGTCGGACTGTTCTATCCACCTGATCCGGGGTCACAGAAGATCTCGACGATCGGCGGGAATGTTGCTGAGAATTCCGGCGGATTGCGCGGATTGAAGTATGGCGTGACGCGCGATTATGTGATGGGGCTCGAAGTCGTCACCGTCGACGGCGAAGTTTTATGGCTCGGCAACAAATGCGTCAAAGACGTCGCGGGATACAATCTGCGTGACTTATTCATCGGGTCGGAAGGCACGCTGGGAATTGTTACCGAAGTCCTCCTGAAACTACTACCACGGCCCGAAGCTCGCCGTACGATTCTCGCGGGCTTTGCCACTCCTGAAGCGGCTGCGGAAACCGTCTCGGAGATCATCGCCAATCGAATCGTCCCCTGCACGCTTGAGTTCCTCGATCAACAGACCATTCGTTGCGTCGAAAATTTCAGCAAAGTGGGATTACCGACAGATGTGGCGGCGTTGCTGCTCATGGAATCCGACGGCGCGGCAGTTGTGGTTGAACAAGAAATCCAGGCAATGTTGGAAATTGCCCGCAAGCGGGGCGCGATCGTCGTTCAAGAAGCCAAGAACGAAGCGGAAGCAGACAAACTGCGACTGGCACGGCGAAGTGCATTCTCAGCCTTGGCTCGGGTTCGCCCTACTACGATTTTGGAAGACGTGACCGTGCCTCGCAGCGAACTGGCGAAGATGATCTCTTTCATCAGCCAGACAGCTCAGAAGCACAACTTGCTGGTGGGAACATTCGGTCACATGGGCGATGGTAACTTGCATCCAACGTTTTTGACAGACGAGCGCGACGCGGACGAAATGCATCGGGTGGAACTTGCTCTGGAAGAGATTGTTGATCGAACGCTTGAACTGGGTGGCACGATTACGGGAGAGCACGGAGTTGGTTTGGCCAAAAAAGCCTTTTTGAAAAAGCAACTTGGGGATGCGAGCTATAATTTGCTCAAGAAGATCAAGCAAACACTTGATCCTCATGGCTTGCTCAATCCCGGCAAGATTTTTGACCTTTAACCGCTGAACGATGACTAAAGCTGATTCCGAAAACTTGCTGGTCGCCCTGGACTATTCCGTGTTGCAGCAATGCATGCATTGCGGCATGTGTTTGCCCACGTGCCCGACGTATGACGAAACACGCCGCGAGCGAAATAGTCCCCGTGGCCGCATCGCTTTGATGCGCGACATTGCCGATGGGACTTTGCCGATTAGCCAAGATTTCGCGGAAGAAATGTATTACTGTCTGGGCTGTCTTGCTTGTCAAACGGCTTGCCCAGCAGGGGTCAGTTATACGACCCTGTTTGAAACGGCTCGAGCGGAAGTGGAACGCCGCGAAATCCTCAGTTCGCCGAAGCGAAACTTCTATCGCTGGCTTGCCTTGGATTGCCTGTTTAAGCGGCCACGATTATTGCATCTCGTGGGACGGATGTTGTGGCTTTATCAACGTAGCGGCCTGCAAACGCTATTGCGTAAGCTAGGTGTCATGAAGTTGTTGCCGCGAAATTTGCGACGACTCGAAGCGCGAACACCGTCCATCAATGCACCTTTTGCCGCGGGCTGTATCGCGGAATGGGAACGACCGACCACTCCCCAGTATCGCGTCTTACTGCTGACGGGTTGCGTGCAAGATTTGCTTTATGCTGACGTGCATCGGGCAACTGTCGATGTGCTGCTTGCTAATAGTTGCGAAGTTTTCACACCACGAAATCAATCCTGCTGTGGTTCCTTGCATGCCCATAATGGCGATCTCGCCGGCGCGCAAGAGTTAGCCAAGCGAACGCTTGATCGTTTCGATCTGGATGGCATCAACGCGATTATCACCAACGCTGGGGGCTGCGGCTCGCATCTAAAGCACTACAGCTCGCTGCTGGCGAGTGACGCCCAATATTTTGAGAAAGCCGCGCGCTGGGACTCGCTGGTCAAGGACATTCACGAATGGCTGGTTGAAATCGAATATCGCGTGCCGACCAAATCACCAACTCCAGGTGAAGTCTGCGTCACTTATGATGATTCCTGCCACTTGTGCCATAGCCAAAAAGTTTTCAAGCAACCACGCGAAATCCTTAACTCCCTGCCGGGAGTCAAGTCAGTAGGTTTGCCAGAAGCCGATTGGTGCTGCGGCAGCGCGGGGATCTACAGCATTTCACAACCCGAGCAGGCGGAAAAATTGCTTCAGCGCAAGCTGGCACATATAGCAACGACCGGTGCCTCAGTCGTGGCCACCGGCAACCCAGGTTGTCAGTTGCAGCTGTCTCAAGGATTGGCAGCCGATCCAGCATTGGCCCATGTCAAAGTTGTCCATCCGGTGAACTTGTTGGCCGAGGCGTATGCTCGAGAGTGATTCCTACGACTCGATAATGGACCAAATCGGTGGGCCAGCATTCTAGTTGATCTGCGGCGCGAGATTCCCTTCAGTAATTCCAGGCCACTTGTCGGTGCGAAATGGCGAAGCGGGCAGTCCCGCACGGTTTTCAAGATTGCAGACCGGATTGTTCGCCCACGCATAACGCACCGCCGCGGGTTTGGCCACGGCATCGCTCCAGACTTCGATTTGGTTATTGCCAATGATTTTGGCTTGAGCCGGCACAAACTTTTTGTCTTCGCCGGCAATCGTAAAGCCCATCAGCTCGTTCTTATCGAATGCCTTGAGCGCACCCTCGGCATGTTCGCCGGTTTCAAACGTTACGACGATCTTATTGCCCTCAACCTTCATCGATTTGTAACGTGGGCTCGTGTACGGCAACTTCATGCCGTAATCCTGAGCGAGTGCTATACGCGCCAGCCGTAAGGCAACGTCACGTTTGTCGCGGGGATGAATGTCATCGGCTTCGCCGATGTCGATGATAACGGCTTGGCCCGTGTTGGGGAGCTTATCGAGCGTGAGCGTTTGGGCTTCGCGGAGTTCGGCCCAATCGCTTTCGCCGGGCTCGGGAACTTCGCGGGTGAAGTCGGCAAGTTGTACCCAATAAAAGGGGAAGTCGCCGATCTGCCAATCCTTACGCCAGCTGGCGATCATGAACGGAAAGAGTTCTTGGTACTGATGCGCGCGTCCCGCGTTGGTTTCTCCTTGGTACCAAATCGCGCCACGAATGCCGTAGCCGAGAATCGGTTTCAGCACGCCGTTGTAGATGTTCGCCGGACGATTTCGCGATTTCATTTCATCCGCCGGTTCCCATGGCGCGGGGCCTTGTTTGCCTCCTTCTTCCCACTTCTTGACTTGTGCTTGCCACTCGGCTTTTTTCTTTTGGTAATCATAAGTCTTCTCGAATTCGACCCAATAATCATGCAGAGGCTTAAAGCGTTCGTCGTCAGCCAGCAAACTTCGCTCGATCCAGGCTTCGCAGGCCGAGCCGCCCCAGGAAACGTCGACCAAGCCCACCGGCACGTCGAGCGTTTCTTGCAGTTGCTTGCCAAAGTAATAACCCACGCCCGAAAATTCTTTCACGCTTTGGGGGGAAGCCGTTTGCCACTCGCCCTGGAAATCTTTTTGCGGTTCTTGAGTTCCCACGTGTGGTACGGTGATTAAGCGGATGTTGGGATTGTCGGCGATCAATTGTTCGAGATCGCCGTCGTAGGCCAACTCCACGGACCATTCCATATTCGATTGGCCGGAGCAGAGCCATACTTCGCCCACCATGACGTCTGATATGGTGCGTGAATTCTTGCCAACGATTTTCAATTCATGCGGACCACCGGCTGGCAACTTCGCGAGCTTGACTTCCCAATTCCCCTTGTCGTCGGCCGTGGCGGAGTGTTTTTGATCAGCGATTGTGACCGTCACCTTCTCACCCGGTTCGGCCCAACCCCAGACGCGGTTTTCCAGGTCACGCTGCAGAACCATGTGATCGCCGATAATCGTCGGCAGCGAAACATCGGCGTGGGCAATTGGCAGAATGAACAAACAGCCGAGCAGCGAGACAATCGCAATGAAGCAACGCATGGAAGTTCCGCAAGGAGGACAAGGATTTGAAAAGCGGCGTACGCGCCCAACTCCCAAGAGGTTACTCCGATCCCCGTGTTGAGTAAAGTCTGCCGCCTCATCGAAACTTCACACTCATTTGCCATATTGCATTTAGTAAGGCTGCTTAAGCAATATCAGGGGGGAAGATCGAGCGTGCGTCTGTTATGTTTGAGCTTGCTGTTGCACATAACCACCGCAAGGGTCTTGCTGGCGGAGGACGCCATCGAGTTGCGCCACTATGTTGCCCCTGAGGCAACCCAGGCCGTGGCAGTTGATAGAGAACATTTCTATGCGATTGGCAATCAAGTGATTGGCAAATATGACAAGAACACTGGCAAGCTGGTGAACCGCTGGACGGCAAGCGAAAAACTGCCGCTCGTGCATCTGAATTCGGGCATCGTACTCAACAGTGAATTGATTTGTGCCCATTCCAATTTCCCGAGCTATCCCGAAGTAAGTTCGATTGAAATTTGGGATACGCAAAACCTTGAGCATGTGCGATCACACAGCTTAGGGATTTGTGAAGGATCGCTCACGTGGGTCGATTGGCATGACGATGCTTGGTGGGCCGTGTTCGGGCATTACTCGGAGAAAGTGAACGACGACCCTCACGCCAAGGATGCCCGTTGGACGTCGTTGGTTAAGTTCGACCGTGAGTGGCGGCGGATGGCAGGTTGGGTTTTTCCTCAGGAAGTCGTCGCAAGATTTGAACCTCACAGTTGCTCAGGAGGTGCTTGGGCACGCAATGGTATGCTCTACTGCACGGGCCACGACCGCGGCGAATTGTATGAGCTCGCCCTGCCCCACTCAGCTTCGACATTGCGTTTAGTGGAGACATGGCATGTGCCAATCACAGGCCAAGGTTTTGCTTGGGACACGACAGTTCACGGCAAATTCTTTGGAATTAACCGCCCGCTTGGTCAGGTGGTCGCCGTCCAACTTCCTTCTCTCACATCGGCAAATTTGCAAACGGCTCGTCGAACGGTCGACGCACCCTAGCCGCTCTCAATTCGCCAGCTTGATGAAGAAAGTGGCACGTGATTTGCAAATTCATCCTGACGGAAACAGGTATTTTTAACGTGCTTTCTAGGGAGGAATAATTATGGGCCTTATTACTTGGGCAATCATAGCGCTGATCGTCTCCGTCCTTGCTGGTGCAGCCGGGTTTACAGGTTTAGCCGCTGGCGCGGCGACGGTGGCACGGCTGTTGTTCGGCTTGTTCCTGGTCATCGCGATCATTCTATTCGTGATGGTGCTATTGGGCGTCGGGGCGGTCGATGCGGTGACGTAGGGAGGAAAACTGTCGAAAACAGGGCTCTAAGCACTCCTCAAAATTTTCCGCTTGCCAACCTCCCGATTCCTGGCAAGAATACAGGCATGTCAGCTTTCTACGGCAACTTTTGGTTTAGCACCACTCGCTACTTTTACTTTACAAGTAGCGGGCCCGGAGGACGTGCGTAGCAGCTGAACATAAGCAGGCTTACGAAACACAAACCCCGAGCACCGCAAGGTTCTCGGGGTTTTTTCGTTTTTGGGTGGGTTAGTTCCGACTATCAATTCATAACAGCAAAGACAAATCACACACTATTCTGGAGCAAAAATGATCATCGTCATGAAACGCGGCACATCACAATCCGATATCGACAACGCCGTGGCCCACGTCGAGGCCCTTGGCTTGAAACCCGTGGTGATTCAAGGGACCGAACGAACCGTCATCGCGGCGGTGGGCGAAGAACGCGTCGCGGGGATTAGCTCGCTGGAAAGTTGCCCCGGCGTGGACGAAGTCTTGCCGATTCTGGCCCCCTACAAGTTAGCGAGCCGTGAGCTCAAGCCAGAAAGCTCGACAATCGTCGCCGGCAGCTTGTCGGTTGGCAACGGTTCGATTGGCGTGATCGCGGGACCTTGCTCGGTCGAAACCGAAGAGCAAATCCTGGCGTGTGCCCATGCCGTCAAAGCTGCTGGGGCTTCGGCCTTGCGTGGCGGGGCATTCAAGCCGCGGACCAGTCCTTACAGCTTCCAAGGGCTTAAAGAGGAAGGACTCAAACTGTTGGCCGAAGCTCGTGAACAAACCGGACTGGCAATTGTCACCGAAGTGGTTTCGCCGGACGACGTCGACTTGGTGAGCGAATACAGCGACGTCCTGCAAATTGGTGCTCGCAACATGCAGAACTACCGCTTGCTCGAGGCCGTTGGCAAATCGCACCGCGCGGCCCTGCTCAAGCGTGGTCCGAGCGCGACGATTGACGAATTTTTGCTAGCCGCCGAATACATCCTCGATGGCGGCAATCAGAATGTGATGCTCTGCGAACGCGGCATCCGCACCTTCGAGAGCCACACACGCTTCACTCTACCACTGGCCACGGTGCCCTACGTGCAGCAACGTACCCACTTGCCGATTGTAATCGACCCCAGCCACGGCACCGGCCATACGAGTTTGGTTCCCGCGATGGCCAAAGCCGCGATCGCCGCGGGGGCCGACGGCTTAATCGTCGAAGTGCATCCCAATCCCGACAAGGCGATGAGCGATGGCTACCAATCGCTGAATTTTGCCCAATTCGAGGAGATGATGGCCGGTTGCCGCCGAATTGCCGACGCCGTGGATCGCACGCTGGGCGCGGCGGTGGCGGTGTAATTATCGACTTGCACTCGCCGGTGCGCGCACGTACGTAAGCTTGTTCACGCGGTCGTCGATGACGGTCGCGTGGTCGGCGTTGCCCCGCCATGCGCCTGCAGGATAGATGTCGAGCCGTGGTTCCGTTTGAAGTCTGGCTAGCGACGTGATTTGAATCCCTCCGCCGGGGGCGGCGCGCCAACCGAGGCCGAGTGGTTCGAGCACTGTGTCGAGTGCTTGATGCCACGGTTCATTAGCAACACGGCACGTTACGAGCGAATCGGGCCAGATTTTAACCGTCGCGAGAGCGGGCCAATCGACAAAGATCGGCAGTCCCGCCTCGCCTTGCCAGTGGTGAAACACTTCGGCGAGCGGAGTGTCGTGCGAGAACGTAAAGGTTGTGGGTGCGTTCAAGCGGTCGGCAATCCCCACGCCATACGGCTTGGCGGAAAGCAGACGCTTGGGATAGCGACTGCGGAGCGGCAGGCCTTTGGCTAAGCGAATCCGTTCCAGGAAAAAGAGGACTTCATACTGCACGGCCTGAGTCTGTTCGATGCCAAGTGAATCGCCCGAAACAGTCAGTTTGCCGTCACCGCCATTCTTTTGCCAGGACTCGGGGGCGACGAGCGCTTGAATCCAATCAGCGAATTGCTGGGCCGTCGTGTCGCTGCCGAGCAAATCGTCGATGGGGTAATTGACACTGCGAACCTTAGCGGCATCCTGGCGCACGATCACAATCTGGGGGCCATCGGTCACAACTTCCAGATGCAAGGGATCCAAGACGGATTTCAGCGCGTCGGCCAAAGTGGTTTCTGTGATGTTGAGCGAAACAGGTTTGCCGGGAGTTGTCCCCGCCATCATGAGTTGCTCGGGGGTGACGCTCACTGGCACACCGGAGAGTTGCCCCATGAACGTGATAAAACTCAGGAGAGGCATGTCCTGAACAGTCACGGCCGGAAGACTGCGTTCCAACTGAACCGCGGCCGATCGCCGCCCACTTTCGCCACCCTGTTTGGGGTTAAGCTGGACCGCAGTACTCACAACGACAGGAAGCGGTTCTTCTTGCGGTTCGTTTTCACCCGGCTCTGCTTGATCTTCTCCAGCATCGGCAGGAAGATCCCCCTGCCCTGCCTCGCTCACGGCGTTGAGATTGAGTTGTTCGGGATCGAGGGCCAAAGGGTCGAATTTCCGCGCGACTCGGGGTTCATCGACGATGCCAATCACCAATTTTTTTTGCGGCTCTTGCTCCGCTTCCGTGGGAGTGACGGCTGGCTCGGTCGAGATACTTTCTTGAGGAGGTAATTTCACTTCGCCCGTGAGCGGTGGATCTACGTCCGTGGCTTCAACGTCGAACGGGTTCTCTTCAACCGACGGTTCCTTTGCAGTCTTAGTAGAAACAGCTTCTTTTTTGGGAGTGTCAGCAGCGTCAGGCGTTTTGGCTGCTTCGGGTTCTGGCTTAGTGGGCTCAATCTCGGTGACAGGAGTTGTCGTTGCAGGAGCTACTGTTTGTGGTGCAGCAACGGCGATGTCCGAGGTTTCTCCGGGTCGCAATACCAAGAACATGCCGGTGATTGTGGCACCAACGACAAAGCTCGCCGCGGCCCACAGAATGAATTTGGTGCTTGATGTCGCGCCCGACTCCAACACGCTCGTGATCTCGGCGGGCGATTCGACTTCTGCCGTTGGTTCCGCAGCAGGTGTTTCGAATTCTTCTTCAAACACAGATTCGCTGAGTGCAGGTGCCGTCGTGGCAACAACAGGCGTTGGTGCGGGTGCTGGCTTGGGAGCTGGCGGTGTGATCTCGACCATGCTGTTGCACTTCGGGCAACCGACGATCTGGCTGATGAGCGCAGTATTGCGAACTGACAGGCTAGCCTGACAGGTCAAACAAGTCACCTTGAAAAGTTCCGTGCTCGCCATGAGAAGGCAGGTGAGTAAGTCTGGGGTGAGCTGGTGAGTAAGTTAGTAGATGCTGTTCCGGCGTCTGGCTCACCAACTCCAGTATATCGATTATGGTGGGGGAACGCGAAATACTTCCGGCAATTCCTCGTTCCGTTGAGCCGCGGCCGAGCGTGTCGTCACAATGATTGCGTCGCCACGAATCACATAAACCAACTTCTGTCGCGGATCGGCGGCACTGGCGGCTGTCCGGTCGGGATTGGCCTGTCGCAAAATCTCGACCAGAATCTCACGCGCGGGACGCTCCCGGAGGTCCAGCGACAAGGTTTGGTTTTTCGTGATGCCCTCCAATTGTAGGTCACGGCCAGCGATTTGGATGGGGATTTTCAGGTCTCCGGAGAGCATTTCCAGGGCTTTTTCCAGGGTTTCTTTAGGAAACGAAAGTGTGGTCACTTGATCGAGTTGTTCAGTGACGGAGACAGGTTTCGCGACCGGGATAAGCGGTTGTCCTGTTTCGCTAAGCCGCAAGCGGCTGGCGAGTAGGAGATTGTGCGCGGCTGGTAGCGGCAGATAGCATCTGGCCATGGCAATGCCGTCGGCGTGTGATGTGCGGGTGTAATCGCTCGTCATTTTGAGCATCGCGGGGAAGCGATCTTCAACAGCCTTGCCGTAGGGGTGAGGAGGGTTGGTTTCAAGCAGCGTAGCAAGTTGTTGCTCAGCAGAGGCAAGGAGCTTGGTGAACTTGTCGGCAAATCGATGGGCGGGGGCGTTTTGAATGGTGGTCGCTTGAAGCTCCCAGAAAAACTGATCGCCAAGATTGACGCTGATCGACACGGCACTCGCATTGTCGGGAATGAGTGCGTGAAAGGCTGTGCGCAACCCTTCGGCTTGTTGCGACAACAACTCGCGGCCTTCGGTATCAAGAAACTTGGCCGACATCAACAACGTGGCCGTGCGGTCGGCATCGGTGTGTGCCAGTAGTCGCTCTAAATCTCGAGCGAGAATAGACGGCGAGTCTTCTTGCGTTTGGAGTTCTTCCACGAGAGAGAGGGGACATGAAACGATGGCTCTTCCCTGCCCCAATTTAGGTAAAAAGATGGCACGATCGCCACTCATTGACGACTTGTTGCGCTGTGCGATTTTGCCTTCGTCCCAAGGTTCAACAAATGTGGAACGCAATGAATATTGCCAACCGTCTTCGTCGTTAATCAAAGCCACGAGCAGCGTTTCGATCTCTGGAAACTCGACACCGAGAGTCTCTTGAATCTGCTGTACTGCTTCTTTGCCCCATGGTCCTAACGCCGCAATCAGCTTTTCACCTTCGCGATTGGCAGGGAGTTCTGCTGGTCGCAAAAACAAAATGGCTTGTGCTCCCTGCGGAACATACTCCAAGGTGATCGGCGGGCCATCCTTGGGAGAGACCCATTGCAATTGCGACTCGTCAACGGGCGCGGATTTATCCGTTTCATTCCTTGCCGTTATTGTCGGTTGTTGTGCCGCTCGCTGTTCTATCTTGGTGTCTCGATCTGCCAAAGTTGGCAGCAGCATGGCCAGGGAACCAACCACGGTCACCAACACCGCAATAGCCAAAATCCACAACAAATAACGCCGCTTACTCATCGGTAGAACCGCAGACTTGGGTGTCGTATCGATTTTTAAGCGGCTGTCCGTCACAACAGTTTTATCCCGTATGTCATGCGAAAATCGAACTTGAAAACCACGGTCTGCGTAAAGCTATCAGCGTTCCAGGCCCAGCGCAGCTAGACTTGTTTGCCGGTCCATTGCTTGTGCCCCGTGGCCGTTCCTTTTATTATCCACTGTTTCGCCAGGACTTTTCCAGCCTTAATAGTTTGTCGACGCCATGAAAGCCTTCGAAGCAGTTCAGCATTATTTCGACCGCGCGGCGGATCAGCTTTCCCTCACCAGCAACATGCGCATCTTGCTTATGACTCCCGAGCGGGAAGTGCAAGTCCGCATCCCCATCGAAATGGACAACGGCGAGCTTCACACATTTATTGGTTACCGCGTGCAGCATAATGACTCTCGCGGGCCGATGAAGGGGGGCTTGCGTTATCACCACGAAGTCGATCTCGACGAAGTTCGTAGCCTCGCAGCGCTGATGACTTGGAAAACCGCGGTTGTGAATCTTCCCTACGGTGGCGCCAAGGGTGGGATTGCCGTTGATGCCCGCAAGCTCAGCCATCGCGAGCGGGAACGCATTACGCGCAAATTCGTCGATGGGATTCACGACATCATTGGTCCCGACGTCGATATTCCTGCCCCCGACATGGGGACCGGGCCGGAAGAGATGGCCTGGATCATGAATCAATACAACAAGTATCACGGCTTTAATCCCGGGGTGGTGACGGGGAAGCCCGTGGAATACTACGGCATCCCAGGACGCGAAGAAGCCACTGGCCGCGGCGTCGGTATTCTTACACTCAAAACCGTAGGCCGCTTGGGCCACAAAGCTCCAAAGACGCGCGTTGCGATTCAAGGTTTTGGTAACGTCGGTTCGCACACCGCCAAGTTTCTCCACGATGCCGAATGCCGCGTGGTTGCGATTAGTGATCTGAGCGGTGGCTACTACCGCGAGTCAGGCCTCGACATCGCCGATGCGTTGCGCTATGCGGCTTCAAACTCGAATTCGCTCGCTGGCTTTTCGGGTGGGGAGCACATCACGAACGAAGCACTATTGGAACTCGACGTGGAAGTGTTGATCCCCGCGGCGCTGGGTGGTGTGATCACGGCCGAGAACGCTAGTAAGGTTCGCGCGCCGCTGATTATCGAAGCCGCGAATGCCCCCATTCGTCCCGATGCCGACGACATGCTCACCGATCGTGGCACTCGGATTTTGCCCGATATTTTGGCCAACGCCGGCGGCGTGACGGTCAGCTATTTTGAATGGGCCCAGAATCGCCAGCATTACAAGTGGAATCTCGACCGCGTGCGGCAGGAACTCGACCGGGTGATGTCCTCGGCATTTGAAGAGGTTTGGAACCTGTCGCAAGAACGGCAAGTTAGCCTGCGCACCGCCGCGTTTATGACCGCCATCAGCCGCGTGGGCCGAGCCACGGTGCTTGCGGGAATCAGTTAAAATCATAGAAAGTGTTGTGATGTTCATCGAAGCGCCTACCGTAGGAAGACCGACCATGCCAGCCAGTTCGCTTTCCTGTCTTGCGATCTTCAACAATCTGTCCGAGGCCGAGTGTAAGCAGATCATGTCGCTCGCGCAGCCGTTGGAAGTCCGCGCCGGCGAACAAATCATTACGCAAGGCAAGCAAACTCCGAATTTGTGGTTCATCGTCGAAGGACGCTGCCAGATTACGCGTAAAACCGAATCGGGCTGCGAACTCAAGCTCGCCGAGCTCGAACCGTTCTCTCACTTTGGCGAGATGTCGTTTTTTCACGAAGCACCACACTCGGCCAACGTGACAGCGCTCACCGATATGAAACTATTGCGGCTGTCGCGTGCCGAATTCGACAAGCTCTGTGCGACGGGCAGCCCCGTGGCGATGAAGTTGGTGCTGAACTGCGTCTATCAGCTTGCCAATCGTTTGCGTAGCACGGACAAATGGATTACTGAGCTGGTTTGCCAAGAAAATCACAAGCCGACACCCAGTGAATGGACTGAGTTTCGCGAGCTGATCTTTAAGGGCGTTTGAAAGACGTTTACTTAGCCACGAACGTCGGATCGATTCCTTCACCAGCCGCAAATCCACTGGCCACGTTGAAAAACGGTGCTCGGCCATAGGTGAAGACGCTCTTTTGCCATTCAGCGGCATCGGCGTATTTCCATTCCCCCGCCTTGATGGGGATGCGGTCGAGCGTGTAGGTCACGAAGCTAGTAAACATGATCGCGGCGATCAAGCCCACGACCGGGCCACCGAACTTGTCGACCAGGGGGATGAACTTCATCCGCGTGCGCGACGTGCGGTCGAACAGGATCCGCGTAATGAGCACGGTCAACGAAAACATGCCCCACACCCCTGCAAAAGTGAAATACCAAAGTTGTTCGGTGCTGGATCCGGCTCGCTCGGCAATGAGATTTCCCAAGGGGACTCCCACGAAAATGCCAAAGACCCCACCCAGCAAGATGCAAAACAAGCTAATGGCGTTATTCCATAAGCCTTCATTGATGGTCATTGCCACTGCGGCGAAAAACACAAAGCAAACAAGGTAAGCGAGCAGCATGAGAATACTTCAAAGCAAAATTTTATTGTTGCAAAACGCGAGTTAATTCTTGGAGCGAAGTCGTGCCCTGTGCCACGAGCAACACCCCTTCTTCTTGCAGCGACCGTTGACGCGAATTTCGGGCGGCCTGTTTCAAAAGTTCGAGCTTGGGTTGCTTGATCAAAATCTCACGTATCTGGTCGTTGACGACCAGCAGTTCAAACAAACCCGTGCGGCCCATGTAACCCAAGCCCTGGCAGGTTTTGCAGGGCTTTTCAATTTCTTCCGGCTTGGGTGGCCGGTACAGCTTTTCGACTTTACCCGCCGGGATGCCAAGTTTCTTAAGCACGTCGGGCGGTGGGGTGTAGCCAACCTTGCAATCGGTACACAGCTTGCGAATCAGTCTTTGATACAGCACGCCCTTGGCCGCGGTGGCAAATTCCTTGGGAGGCATCTTGAGATGCAAGAATCGCAGCAGCGCTTCACCAGCTTCCTTAGCCCGGATGCTCGTAACCAGCAGCCGCTCATCGCCCACTTCGCGGAAAAGCAATTTTGCGGCTTCGACGTCGGTCATATCCCGCAAGATATAAACATTGGGATAAGTGCGAATGAGCGGTGGTAGAATCGTCGCAGGGGATTCTCCCTTCGAGGAGTCGTAGGTCGTAACACCGATGTTTTGAATGTCGTGCTCGCGGTTGTTGACGTCTTCGATCGCGGCGAAGTCACGCATCAAACGGTCAGTTTCTTCGAGCGACACGTTCATCATTGTCGTGAGACCACCGCCGGGCAGTGCGGAGAAGATAACCATGCCCGCATCCCCGGCCATCATTTCGGCCCACTGCTTTTGAATGCCTTCACGCATCCCCAAGTCGGCATAATGAACGAGTTGCTTTTTCTCGCCAACGCGGGTGACGACCACACGTTCGCCGGTTTGCACGCCTTGGCTCATCAGCAGGCAAATGTAGGACTTGCCGTCATATTTCGCACCGAAGCGTCCTTCTTGCTTCTTGCGGCGTTCCTTGACGTTGAGATTCGCCAGCGTTTTCATCACGGCAAGCATGACGTCGCTCGACTCGCGATCGCGAGCCTCACCGGGATGCCACACGCCATCGATTTCGTAACGCACGCTCACAGCCTGCGCCGAAAAATCGAGCATGATCTTGTCGGCCCGGCGGCTGATCATCTCGGCAATGATGTCTTTGAGCAGCAAATAGCCAGGCGAATGACGCGCGGTGAGCAAATTGGCATTGTTCGCAGTGGTGTCGGCGGCACCCATCGCCATGAGCTCGACCGGGGCACCTTGCTCGTAGCCAGCTTGGCGTTCCGATTTGACCTTAATGCCCATGCCACCCAGGATGGTCGCGAGCACGAATCGCCACCAAGAGCCTGTAAGCACCGTCAGATGGGGTTCGACATTATTGTTATGCACTAACACATAGGGGAGCCAAGTTCCAAAGAACACCACGAACATGACCAAGGCTTTAATCCACGTCGCCAGTGGCAGAAAAAACATGATAAAGCCGATAAGCACGAACGGCACATAATGGATGAGGCTCCATTTTTGATAGACCAGCCCATAGATTTGCGAATCTTTGTTGACCCAGTCCCCAGCTGCCACCCACATCCAGACCACCGCCACAAGCATCAGCAGTTTTACGATCAGCAAGATATTCAGAGGAATTGTCTGGGCATGTTGCTGAAATATCGCAGCCTGATTGGCTTGGCTAGCAGCAGCAGGCGCCGCGGCTGGTGCGCCACCCAGATTGGGATCCGGCTGCTGAGGTGCCGGTGCGGCGTTGCCGCCGTTGTTCATCATTTCGTTGCGTGCTTCGTTGGCCGCGCCGATCTCGCTTAAGGTCGCTTGACCAAAAACGGCAGACGGCTCTGAGCATGCAACGGCTAACACCAAGACGGCGGTTACTGCTGAAGAAAAAAGAAAACGCATATTCATCAAACCATACCGCCTTGCGAAACATCGATACCTTTGAGTGCCATCTTCAATTCTTCGCGATTTGGCGCGACTTCGAGCGCCACTTCGCGGTCGATCAACTGATCGTCGACCAGCTTTTTCAAACTCTGCGTGAAATTCTGCATGCCGTCTTCCTTGCCGACGCGGATCGCCCCGCCGAGACGAGAATCTTCTTCGTCGAGAATCAGCTTTTGAACCGTGGGGGTAAAGATCATGATTTCGACCGTCGGCACACGACCCACGCCCGGCTTGATCGACTTCAAAAGCTTTTGGGCGACGATCCCCTTCATGTTCATCGCCATCGCGCTGCGTAATGCGCTGTGCATTTCCGAAGGGAATAAATCCAAAATACGACCTACCGTCGAGGCTGCCGTACTTGCGTGAATGGTTCCGAACACCAAGTGACCCGTTTCCGCGGCATGAATCGCCGTCATGAACGTTTCCTTGTCACGCATTTCGCCCACGAGCATCACGTCGGGATCTTCGCGGACGGCGTGCTTCATGCCGATTTCGAAGTCGACTACGTCCAGGCCGATCTCGCGTTGATTGATCAAGCACTTATCTTCGGTGAACACGAATTCGATCGGGTCTTCGAGCGTCAAAATATGTTTGCGATAGCGGGCATTGATCCAGTTGAGCATCGAAGCGATCGTCGTGCTCTTGCCCGAACCAGTCACGCCGGCGAGCAGGATCATTCCCTGGTCGTAGGTGCAAAGTCGCTCCATCGACGGCGGCAGATTTAGGCCTTCGAAGTTGGGAATCCAGCTGTTCACGCGCCGCGCGACCATGCCAATGTGGCCCAACTGTTGCAAAAGATTGACGCGAAACCGCCAATTTGTGCCGTCGACGTCGCACATGTGGGCAAAGTCGGCCCCACCATCTTTGTCAAAAATCTTGCGACTCCGCTCGTTCATCAGCGGAAAGCACAGCCGCACCATTTCTTCGTCGTCGATAGGGCCCCGATTCATCGGGCGCAACGAACCGTCGACGCGGACCATAGGCGGACGACCGACTTTCAGATGCAAGTCGCTCGCTTCGAGTTTCACGCAAGCCCGAAAGAGCTTGTTGATTTCCAGTTCCTGATGTCTGGCTACGAAACTGTCAAAATCCGCTTCGCTAACACCCGAGGATTTACCCATGACAAACTCCACCGTCGTTGTCGACTGTGCGATTCGTGGAATCGCACCTTTTTCTCAATTTCATCAAGCGGCCAGGCGAACCGCCACGCCGTACTCTGCCATGATTCGTTTGGTCTCTTGAATTGTAAATTCACCGAAGTGAAATATGCTGGCTGCCAAGGCTGCATCGGCCTTACCGATGGTCACCGCTTCGGCCAGGTGCTGCGGGCACCCTGCCCCACCGCTCGCGACCACGGGGATCGAAACCGCCGAGCTCACGGCTGCGGTGATTTCCAAATCGTAGCCGTCCTTCGTTCCGTCGGCGTCCATGCTCGTGAGCACGATTTCCCCCGCGCCCAATTGTTCGACTTTCCGCGCCCAATCGACCGCTTCGAGGCCCGTGCCGATTCGTCCGCCGTTGATATGGACTTCCCACAGTTCGCGGTCGTTTCGCATCACGCGCTTGGGATCGATATTCACGACGATACACTGACTGCCAAACCGCAGTGCCGCGGCACGGACAAATTCCGGATCGCGAACCGCCGCCGAGTTGATCGACACCTTGTCGCACCCGGCCAGCAGCAATTGGCGAATATCTTCCAGCGAACGAATTCCGCCCCCAACGGTGAGCGGCATGAACACCTGCTCGGCCGTGCGGCGAACGACATCGAGCATGATGTCGCGACCTTCGTGGCTAGCCGTGATGTCGAGGAACACCAACTCGTCGGCCCCCTCGCGCTCGTAGCGGGCCGCCACCTCGACGGGGTCGCCGGCATCGCGAAGGTTTAGGAAGTTCGTTCCTTTCACCACGCGTCCGCGGTCGACGTCGAGACAGGGAATAACACGTTTGGCAAGCATGAGGGTGAGCGTTCCGAGGAAGGGCTGGGGTCGGGACGATCACACGGCTAGAAAAAACTGCTGGAATCGCCCGAAGTTCCCTAAACTCTTTAGTTTAAGTACGGTTCGGGGTCGGGTCAACTGAGTGGAAATCGTGGGAAGAACGACTGGTATTTGTATTAGAATTGATCGCGATGAACGTTCTTACACTCGGGCATGACCACTATTACGGTTGGGATGATCAATGCGAATTTGGATTGTTGCGCTCATCCTCACGACATGCTCTCAAATAATGGCTCAGGAGAATTCCGATCCGCTCACAATCGCCGAACTCGATGCCATCGACGGTTCCATCGCTCGCGCACTTGATTGGATTGCTGACAGCAGTCAACCCGACGGATCGTTTGCAACCCTACCCGACGGCCAGCCGGGGATCACGAGTCTTTGCGTGCTCGCGATGCTTGCCGGCGGCGAGTTGCCCGGCGAAGGACCGCGGGGCAAGAAGATGGAAACTGCGATCGACTATGTGATCGGCACGCAAAAGCCCAATGGTTTGTTGGCTTTGGTAGGTCCGGCGGGCGAGATTGTCCCCACGGCAATCAGTCAGCCTATTGGACGCTCGGCAATTTACAATCACGTGATCAGTAGCCTGATGCTGGCCGAGGCGTATGCGATGACGTCCGAAAGCCAGTCGCAAGAAATCAAGCGAGCCCTCGAACAAGCCATCAAGTTTTCGTTAGAACTCCAGGGACGCCCCAAGGAGCGACCCGAGGATCGTGGGGGCTGGCGTTATCTGAATCTAGTCGACGACAAGGATGCTGATTTGTCGATCATCGGTTGGCAGTTGATGGCCCTGCGCGGTGCCAAGAATGCGGGATTTGACATCCCGGCCCAATCCATCGACGAAGCGGTCAGTTGTGTCGAGCGGCATTACTCACCACAGCTGCAGAATTTCACTTATGCAATCGGTGATGCATACACGAGCCGTGCCATGACGGGGGCAGGGATCTTGGCACTCGCCCATGCGGGTCGGCATGAATCACCGGAAGCCAAGCAAGCAGGACAAAAGTTGCTTGCCCATTCATTCGCGGAATACAACGGCAGCCCCGACGGTTTGGACCGTTATCACTATTCACTGTTTCATTGCACGCAGGCGGCCCATCAACTCGGCGGCGAATATTGGGAGTCGTTCTTCCCACCAGTGGCTCGCGTTCTGTTGAAGAATCAAGCCCCCGACGGTGGCTGGGCTGCTGAGTACAGCCGTCACGGCGACGCCCGTTACGGCCGAGCTTACACGACTGCCCTAGTGGTACTCGTATTACAAGCGCAGAATGAGCTTCTGCCGGTGTTTCAACGATAAACTGATCTTAGCCCATGCCCTGCCCTCCCAACCGACCTCGCGCAAATCAAACAGCTGCTCGATGCTGCGTTTGACGCCGCGGAGCCATTCACGATCGGCTTCTCGGCATCATTTCAGGCCGCCGAGCAAAGCCATCCTGCGCATTCCTAGCCGATTCAAGCCGTCTCGACGCGCTTACGAAGATCGGCCATATTTTTGATGCTTCCTTCACGTCACTCTCTGCCGACATTGTTATGTACGAACATCATTCTCATCCGTTGCTCACGCGGACGCAGTTTCTGTGGCGGATGGTGCTGCACGGATTGATGGGACTTGTGCTGCTCGTGTTTTCGTTGGCCCTTGGCATGTGGGGTTATTGGCATTACGAAAATTTAAGCTGGCGCGATGGGTTCTTGAATTCCGCGATGTTGATGGGTGGCATGGGGCCGGTGAACGCTCCGCAAACCAACGGCGGCAAAATCTTCGCCGGTCTTTATGCTTTGTATGCGGGACTCGTGTTTATCTTGGCGGCGAGCTTCGTGATGGCCCCCGTGGTGCATCGCATCATGCACAAGTTTCATCTGGGTGACGACGAGTAAGTCATCGGCAGCGCACACTGGCACTTTTCAGCAAAGTCGCTATATTGCGGGTGTCTCACCTGTCTCAACCTCTTCAAGGAGATTTCCCATGATTGAAAAGCTCGATCGTGGCACGGGCAAAGTCATCGGCTTCAAGCTCTCCGGCAAACTGCACGACGAAGATTACAAGCATTTCGTCCCGCTCGTGGATTCGGCCATCGCCGAGGAAGGCAAGGTGCGACTGCTGGCGCAGTTCCACGATTTTCACGGCTGGGACATGCACGCCCTGTGGGACGACACCAAATTCTCCACAACCCACTGCACCAAGATTGAGCGGATCGCACTGGTGGGCGAAAAGAAGTGGGAAGAATGGATGGCCAAGGTTTGCAAGCCGTTCACGATGGCAAAGATCGAATACTTCGACGCTTCGCAAATCGAAGATGCGTGGAAGTGGCTGGAAGAGTAAGCAGCGCAAACAGCTATTAGCCGCGGGCGGAAGCCCGCGGTCATTTCGAGTTAAAATTCTCGCAGCTTCGACCATCGGCTTGCGCCGACGGCTATTAAGTTTAAGCTTCGCTAACTCACGCGTTGCGAAATCTCTTCGACCACGTCGTCGACCTTCACGCGCCATTGCTCGAGCGTATCGCGATCACGCACCGTCACGGTGTTATCGGTGAGGGTCTGACCGTCGACCGTGATGCAATACGGTGTCCCCGCTTCATCCTGGCGGCGATAACGGCGGCCCACGGCCCCTTTTTCGTCGTAGAACGCTGGGAACTTTTTCTTGAGCGCGCGGTAAATGTCCTGGGCAACCTCGGGCATGCCATCTTTCTTGACGAGCGGGAAGACCGCCGCCTTGATCGGCGCGATCCGCGGATGGAACTTCATCACCACGCGGGTTTGCATTTCTCCCTTTTCGTCCGGAGCCGAGTCTTCGTGGTACGCTTCGCACAAAAAGGCGAGCGCACCACGATCTGCCCCCGCCGAGGGCTCGATGACGTGCGGAATAAACCGCTCGTTCGTGACTTCGTCGCGATAGGTGAGATCGCGGCCACTTCCCTTGTACTTGGGTTTGCCGTCGACCATTTCCACTTCCAGGCAACCCTCGGCGTTCTTGACGAGCTTGCCTTCCATGTGGCTGCGCAGATCAAAATCGCCACGGTGGGCAATACCTTCGAGTTCGCCGTATTCACCAGCTGACAGGAATGGAAACGCGTATTCGATATCCGCCGTGCCGACGCTGTAGTGGCTCAGTTCGTCTTTCTCGTGTTCACGCAGCCGCAAACGCTGGCCTGCGAGGCCGAGTTCGGTGTACCACTTCATGCGGCGATCGCGCCAGTATTCGTACCATTTGCGTGATTCGGTTGGATGGCAGAAAAATTCAATTTCCATTTGTTCGAACTCACGGCTGCGGAAAGTGAAATTCCGCGGCGTGATTTCGTTGCGAAAGCTCTTGCCGACTTGCGCGATGCCAAAGGGAATCTTCACCCGCGTGCTGTCGGTGACATTCTTGAAGTTAACGAAGATGCCTTGGGCGGTTTCTGGACGAAGGTAAGCGCGGCCTTCCTCGCCAGCGAGTGCGCCAATCGTTGTCGGGAACATCAGATTGAATTCACGCGGCTCGGTTAGAGTGCCGATTTCCTTGGCCTCGGGCGCGAACACGCTTTCCAGGGAATCGAGCTTGTCGAGCGAAATGACAGAACCTTCCCACTTCAGTTGGTCGACGTCTTTGCCTCGCAAGTTGAACGCCTTGAGGGCGCGTTGCTGAAGGTCGGCCTCTTCTTGATCGGCCTCGGCAAGTGTGGTGATGAAAACTCGCTTGCCCTTGGCTTCGACCCAACGACCGCGGAGCTGGTCATATCGATAACGCTTCTTACTCTCTTTGCAGTCGACCATCATGTCGACAAACAAATCGAAGTGCCCCGAGCATTTCCACACCTGCGGGTGCATGATGATCGTGCAATCGAGGCCGGTCATTTCGTACGTTGTAGGCGCGCCAGGCTGCACCGCGAGCTCGTCGTGGCCAGTGACCATATCTTGCCACCAGGCATTCTTGATGTTGCGCTTGAGTTCCACACCCAGCGGACCGTAATCCCAGAAGCCGTTGAGGCCGCCGTAGATTTCGCTGGACTGAAACAAAAACCCCCGCCGTTTGCAAAGCGAGACGAGCTTTTCCATTTCCATGGTGATGACTCTAAATCTAATTAATAACCACGAAGGCACGAAGCACACTAAGGGCGACAGAGGGTTCGAATCTGCTTAGTGGCCTTTGTGTCTTTGTGTCTTTGTGGTAAATGAAGTTAATGAAACCGGGCATTGTACCGGGACCTGCGGCAAAGAGTCTACCGCAGCGTGATCTGCCGTGTCGTGCGGTTGAGTTCCGGCAAAACGGCGAGCGAATCGAGTTGGGCGCAATCAATAAGGTCGCTTTGATGCCCCACGTCGAGCAAGTTCTTGCCGCCGATCGTGTCCCGCAGCGCCACGGCCAAAACTTCGTTAATCGGGCGGCCTGTTGTCTCGGACTGCGTGAGAATTTTTTGCCATTCTTGCTGGGCGAATTGAGCGGGTTCGTTGAGTTCCCAATATCCGGCGGTGCTATCGCGTAACAGTTGGTCGGCGATCGCCCCCGCCGCGAGGATGTCTTCGCCAGTGACTTCGCCATCCGTCCCCGCGCACAAAATATCAACTCGCGAGGCGTCGAGCGCCGCCGCGGCCACCGTCGCGCGATTCACAACCGAACCGACGAGGACGCGCCTCGCTTCCGACGCATGGGCAAGAGCCCGTGTGCCGTTGGTTGTGGTGAAGAGCACCATCTTGCCCAGCACGCGTTGCGGCGTGTATTCCCTGGGCGAATTGCCAAGATCAAACCCCTCGATGATCTTGCCCCGGCGTTCCCCTCCCAGCACCACATATTCGCGACCAAGCTGCTGGCCCAGTTGCCGGGTTTCGTCGATTTCCAGGAGCGGCACCACGCACTTCGCCCCCGCGGCGAGTGCGTAACAAATCGTCGACGTCGCGCGGAGCATGTCGATGACAATCACGGTGCTGTCGGCCAGATCGGCAGTAGCGACGTGGGTGGGCAGATTATGAACAAATAATTGAGCCACGCGAGCCAGGGCGTCCCGCCCCCGTCCAGTTTGTGAAGTGTTAACAGGTCGTTGCCAGCACGGTTTGCGCTAGCGAAGCAACAATTCTATTGAGATACTGTTTGTTCAGATACAGTAACGAGGAATAGGCCGCGGATAAACGCTGATTGGGCGGATTTGCGCGGATCATTTTTGTGACATAAAGCAATCTGCGTACATCCGTTCAATCCGTGTTCATCTGCGTTCTATTTTTACGACATGCCCACTGACGAACAAACCGTCGATAAATCAGACGCGCGGGTGCGGGAAATGTTCGGCCAGATCGCTGGCCGCTACGATTTCCTCAACCATTTGCTGTCGCTCAATATCGACCGCTATTGGCGGTGGCGGACCGTGCGAGCTGTCCCGCCACGCCAAGGGGGCCGAGTGCTCGACGTCTGCACAGGCACGGGCGATTTGGCGATCGCCTATCATCAGGCTGCGTGGGGAGCCGCCAACGTGATCGGCGCCGACTTCTGCTACCCAATGCTCGCCATTGGCCGGAAGAAGGCCAACAAAATTGTCACCGACCGGCCCATCCTTTTTATCGAGGCCGATGCCCAGCACATTCCCTTGGTCGATAACAAATTCGACGTGGTGTGCGTGGCGTTCGGACTGCGGAATGTTGCCGACACCGACCGCGGGTTGGCCGAAATGACCCGCGTGTGTGCCCGTGGCGGAAAAGTGGCGGTGCTGGAATTTTCCACGCCCCAGTGGCAACCGTTCAAGGGAATTTACAACTGGTACTTTAAGAAAGTCCTGCCGCGGATTGGCCAGTTTTTCGCGCGCAACTCCCACGAAGCATATGAATATCTGCCCGAGAGCGTCGGCCAATTCTTGCAAGGCGAGGAACTGGCCGAACGTATGCGGGCCGCGGGACTGGTGGACGTTTCGTATCGCTCGTTTACATTAGGAGTGGCCACACTTTACGTTGGTACGAAGCCACTCTCGGAATCCGTGCTGGCGATGTCGTTGAGGAAATAGGCATGGCATCTGGTCCAAAAAACATTTGTGTCGCGATCACCGGCGCGAGCGGCGCGGTGTTTTCCGTGCGGTTGATCGAAGTCTTGCTCGCGACGGGGCATGACGTGCATCTGGTGATCAGCCCCAGCGGGGCCCATGTGATTCGCGAAGAGATGGACCTGAACGTCGATCTCGAAGACTTCAAGCCGGCCCAGTTGATGCTCGACGACATCAAACATGCCGCCGACAGCAAGATCCAACTCTTGCAGGCGAGCGCAGGAATTGGCACGGCCGACAGCAATGTGCTTTCGGTCGATGGGGGCCGCATTGGCGAGCTGACCAGTTACAACCACATGGATTTTCAGGCTTCGATTGCGAGCGGTTCGTTTATCACGCGGGGGATGGTGGTCTGTCCCTGTTCGGGAACAACGCTGAGCGGCATCGCCCACGGCTCGGCCAGCAATTTGATTCAACGCGCCGCCGAAGTTCATTTGAAGGAACGCCGTAAGTTGATTCTCGTGCCCCGCGAAACACCGTTGTCGCTGCCTCATATCGAAAACATGCGGCTGGTTACTTTAGCTGGCGCCGTTGTCATGCCTGCCTCACCGGGTTGGTATCACGGGGTGACGACGCTCCGCGATTTGGTCGATTTCATGGTCGCACGGATTTGCGATCAACTTGGCATCGACAATTGCCTCATCAATCGCTGGGGAACGAGCGTTAATCCTTAAAGTACCCATGCTGCAAACCGTCAGCCATCTCCTTTCACTGATTCGCTTTAGCCACACGATCTTCGCGCTACCGTTTGCGCTGTTGAGTGCGATGATGGCGTGGCGGCTCGGTGCCGTAGAAGATGAGCTAAAATCCATCGTGATTTATCAAACAAGGAAGCTTGAATTTCTTGGCGGATACGATGTGAACATTCGGGTGCGCAATCTACCAATCTGGGATTTGCGCTGGCAAGAACTTTTCGGCATCTTGCTGTGCATGGTGTTCGCCCGCAGCGCGGCGATGGCGTTTAATCGTCTCGTGGATCGACGAATCGACGCCGCGAATCCTCGCACGGCGGGGCGACATCTCCCAGCGGGAATTCTGAGTGTTCCCCTGGTGACAATCTTCACAGCCGCTTGCGGCTTAGCGTTCATCGCCAGCACGCTCTTGTTTCTTCCCAACCGCTTGCCACTTTATCTGAGTCTCCCCGTCTTGGCCTTCCTGTGCGGCTACAGTTTTGCCAAGCGCTTCACCGCGCTCGCACACCTGTGGCTCGGCACGGCCTTGGCGTTATCGCCCGTGGCCGTATGGATCGCGATTCGCGGTGAACAGGTTTTGGCCGATCCCGCTGATTTGCTCCCAGCCGTTGTTTTGGGGGGCGTCGTACTCACCTGGGTGACCGGCTTCGACATCATCTACGCCTGCCAGGATTTTGAATTCGACCGCCAGCGGAAATTGCACAGCATTCCCGCCAAGCTGGGGATCGCCCGTTCGTTGCGTCTGGCTGCCCTGTGTCACGCCGCCACGCTGGGGCTGTTGGTGCTACTTCCCTTTGTCTATCCCGCGTTTGGCGTGCTGTATGGGATCGCGATTGTGGTGGTCGCCGGGCTCCTGATTTACGAGCACGCCCTGGTGCGGCCCGACGATCTCGACCGGGTGAATGTCGCGTTTTTCAACGTCAATGCGGTGATCAGCTTGGGTCTGTTTGCGGTTGGAACCCTAGACCTCTGGCTTGGTGCTGGGTGATAATGCTTTGTTCACATTACGGTCGAGACGACTGCGGCTAACGGATTACAAAAAAAATTATGCTTCGCACTTCCTCACCCATTCTTCAACCGATTCGCGAAAAAGTGGAAGCCGGCGAGCGGCTTACGCTCGACGACGGCGTTTTGCTTTATCAACAGGAAGTCCCCCTGCCGGAGCTGGGCGAGTTGGCCAACTTGGTTCGCGAACGCAAGAACGGTAACTTCGCTTACTACAACATCAACACGCATCTCAACCCGACGAACATTTGCGTTTATCGCTGCACGTTCTGTGCGTTCCGCGCCGATCTGCGCGATGCCAAGGGTTACTGGATGAACGACGAGCAGATTCTCGCGCGTGGCCAGGAAGCCGTCGACGCGGGTTCCACGGAAATGCACATCGTCGGTGGACTCCATCATCAGGCGAAGTACGAATGGTATCGCAAGGTGGTGAGCCTGTTGCACGAAAACTATCCGAGCCTGCATCTCAAAGCTTGGACGCCCGTGGAGATCGATTGGTTTTCGCGGCAGACTAAGAAACCGATCCGCTGGGTCCTGGAAGATATGCTCGACGCGGGGCTAGGAAGTCTCCCCGGCGGCGGGGCCGAGATTTTCCATCCCGAAGTTCGGCAACAAATTTGCGAACACAAAGCGGATTCCGCCCGTTGGTTCGAAACGCACCGCACGGCTCACCAGTTGGGGCTGCGTTCCAACTGCACGATGCTCTACGGCCATATCGAAAAGCCGTACCACCGCATCGATCACTTATTGCGCTTGCGTGAATTGCAGGACGAAACGGGCGGGTTCCAAACATTCATTCCCCTGGCATTCCACCCCGACAACACCGGCTTGAGCCACATCACCAAGCCTTCGGGGCCAATGGATTTGCGCACGATGGCCGTCAGTCGGCTGATGCTCGACAACATTCCCAACATCAAGGCCTATTGGATCATGCTCGGCATCGGGACTGCCCAGTGCGCCCTTTCCTACGGGGCCGACGACCTCGACGGCACCGTGCGGCACGAGCTGATCTATCACGATGCCGGGGCCGAAACGCCCGAAATCTTGAGCGTCGAAGCAATCCGCCGCCTCATAGAAGAAGCAGGCCGCGTGCCGATCGAACGCGATACGCTCTACCATCGGGTCGAGCGCACGGGTGATCGCTGGCGTACGGGCGAGCAAATCGCCGTGGGCTGAGCTTGTCTGGCTGTTTTTATCTCACGCTAGTCGCGCGACATGAACAGCTGCAACACGTACCAGAACAGCAGGATGACCGAGGCAAACAAGCCCAAGGCAGCCGCCACGTACTGAGTCGTGCGGTAGTTGTGCAGAACCTGCGACGTGTTGTAGAGGATCGACACACAGGCAAATGCGATCATCGCATAAGTGAAGATTGGGCCTGGCTCGAAGTTAAACACAATTGCACAAACGATAATTCCCATCGCCGCAAAAAAGCCGAAAATCAAAACCGATCGCAGGAACGAAAAGTCTTTGCGCGTAATAAACACAATCGCCGTCATAATGCCAAACAGGCCCAAAGTGGCGGCGGCCGCGGTGGGAATGACGTCAGGATTAAATGTCTTGGCGAAATACAGCAGCGGGGCCGTAATCACGGCCTGGGCGAACACGTAAAGCCCGAGGCCCATGTACTGCTTTTGCAGCGACACGGCACTGAGTGCCCACGAGTTGGCAACCCAGCTCACCACCATGAACACACCCATCACAACCAGCCAGCCGTAGCGAGTCCCCACCATCAAACCGACCATTTGCTCGGTGATGGGCAGGCTCAGCAACACGGCGGAGAGCGCCACGAAGGCGGCAATCGCCCCCGCGAGGTGCATATAAGTTTTGGAAATGAACGAAGCCCGTTCGTCTTGGGTGGCTTGGGCCGCGGTGAGCGACATCATGCCGGAGAGCGAATAAGGATTCTCGGATTGCTGTGAGCCGTAGTTCATTTCTTGGTACTCCTAAGTAGGAATAAGTATTGCCGAATGGCCGTGTGGGGTGAGTCTACCTTAATAATCTAGCTCGGGCCAAACCGAATTAGGAAGTCGAACTCCCAAATTGTATCGTCCCGTGGTGAAATCAGGGTCAAGCGTGTAGGTTGAGCCGGTCTTGGCCGTAAAATTTCCTAAAATCGGCGATTTGGTGGTTGTTGAACCAAAATCGCAGTTAATCCGTAGAAATCCACAGTTCGACGAGCTCTGATCCAAGATCTCGCTCCGGACGACGAAAGACCACAAGAGGAAGACAATGTTTTTTGATCCGCTCTATTTTTTGATGATTGCCCCCGCCCTGCTGCTCATGGTGTGGGCTCAGATGCGCGTGAAGAGTACCTTTGCTGCCGCGCAAAAGGTATCGACACCGCTGAGCGGTGCCGCCGCCGCTCGGCATATTTTGGACTCCGCCGGTTTGCAGGATGTTGCGATTGAACAAGTCCCTGGCCACCTGTCGGACCACTACGATCCGCGCCACAAAGTTTTGCGGCTGAGCCAAGACGTTTACAGTGCTCGCACGACCGCGGCTGTGGGTATCGCTGCGCACGAAGCGGGACACGCCCTGCAAGATGCTCATAGCTACATGCCGCTCGTGATACGCAATGCGGCCGTTCCCGCCGCGACGTTTGGCGGCAACATGAGCATGATCATGATTATTGCCGGTGCCCTGCTCTCGGCTCCCAAGCTGATCGTCGTGGGTATCGTGGCCTTCGCCTTTGTGGTGTTCTTCCAATTGGTGAACTTGCCCGTCGAGTTCGACGCCAGCAAGCGGGCGAAGCTCTTGCTTGTCGAGCACGGTATCGTTGGCAGCAACGACATGGTCCACGTGAACAAGGTGCTCAACGCCGCCGCCTGGACTTACGTGGCTGGCACACTGCAAGCCGTGATGACGTTGCTCTACTACATTGTCCGCTTCACAGGCAACAGTCGTGAATAATACAAGGTGAGCCGGGTTGTCCCGACCCCCGAATACCCAGTTTGCAGCCTAGAAAGGCACTCCCCGACCGGATACCATAAAGGGTTGAAAAGCCGCGTGATTTTCGGCGGCTGGTAACCTGGGGTGACGAATCTCACCCCGCCTGTTGCGGGAGAATCTCAATGGTGCAGCGGCTCTGTAACCACGCGGCCTTGGTGGTGCTCGGCATATTTGTCGGCATGGTCGTAGCTGTTGGCTGGTACGGTTTGGGCCAAGGCACCCAAGTTCAAGCCACCGCCACCCACGGCGAGGCAAACTTCGCCATCGCCACCGGCTTTGTCGACATGGAAATCGAGGCGTTTTACTTTCTCGACTTTCTCACGGGCGATCTCCGTGCTGCCGTCGTCAGTCGCCGCACGGGGGAATTTGTCTCCTTCTTTGAGAAGAATATTTTGGCAGACTTTGGCACGCTCCCCAAGAACCCCAAATTTTTGATGGTCACCGGCATGGCCAACATCCCGCGTGGCCAGGCGGCCTACCAAATCGGCAACAGCCTGATTTACATCGCCGAGGCTTCAGGCGGAACGGTGAATGCCTATGCTTTGCCTTGGAACTCCACGTTGAACAACAAAGGCGAACCGCAACGAGGCAGTTTCGTGCGTGTGGCGGGTGGCTCGTTCCGCACGGCCTTTGTTCGCGATGAATGAGAGAAGCATGATGCAACTCACGGTTAATGGCCAACCGCGTGAACTCGCCGAGGGTTCGACAATTGCTGACTTGCTGTGCGAGTTGGAACTCGATCCGCGCACGCTGGCCGTGGAGCGGAACTTAGATCTTGTGCCCCGCGCAAAACATGCCGAGACGCAACTTGAGGCTGGCGACCGCGTGGAAGTCGTGACCCTTGTGGGTGGCGGTTAAGGACAATACTAGCCGCGAATCAACGATTCGCAGGGACCCGAAAGAATGGCAACTGATCTGCAAACAGAAAATTCGCTCACCATCGGCACGCACACGCTCAACAGTCGGTTGATTGTGGGGACGGGCAAATATGCCAGCTACGCGTTGATGGGCGAATCGCTGGAACGTTCGGGCACCGATTGCATCACGGTCGCCATCCGTCGCGAGCGGTTGATTGATGCGGCTGGTAATAATCTGCTCGATTTCATCGACACCCAGCGCTACACCTTACTGCCCAACACGGCTGGGTGTTTCAATGCCGAGGATGCCATCCGTGTGGCCCGGCTAGGCCGCGAAATTTTGTTGGGTCTCGAAAATCCTGGTGCCGATTGGGTGAAGCTCGAAGTGCTGAGCGATACCAAAACACTGCTGCCAGATCCGATTGCCACTTTGGAAGCGACCGAAAAGCTCGTCGCCGAAGGCTTTCAGGTGCTGTGCTATTCGACCGATGATCCCGTGGTCGCACGGCGATTGAAAAACGCCGGGGCCACGAGCGTGATGCCCGCCGGTAGTCCGATCGGCTCGGGCCAAGGCGTGCTCAATCCCAATAACATTCGCATTTGTTTGGAGTATCTGAAGGAAAACGACCCTGATTATCCCGTGATCGTCGATGCCGGCGTCGGCACGGCCAGCGACGTAACCATCGCGATGGAGCTGGGCGTTGACGGCGTGCTGCTGAACACGGGCATCGCCCACGCCAAGGATCCCTTACGAATGGCCGATGCGATGCGTCACGCGACCGAAGCTGGACGACTCGCTTTCCTTTCAGGCCGCATTCCGAAAAAGCTTTACGCCACGGCCAGTAGTCCCGAAGAAGGAACGATCACCACGCGACCGCGGTAACAAATTCTCTCACGGCAGAATGAAGGACCGATGCCGACCTCCAGTCAAATTGACGTTTCCGACATACTTGGGCCCGAGGGCTCGATTGCTCGGCGGTTGTCGCACTACGAAGAGCGGCCGCAGCAACTTGCGATGGCCGCTGCCGTGGCCGCGGCGATTCGCAACAAGCAGCATCTTGTCGTGGAAGCAGGCACCGGTGTGGGCAAGAGCTTCGCTTATTTGGTGCCAGCCATTTTGGCCGCGACGCAGGAAGAAGGCTCCGAATCTCAAGAAAAGAAGCCTCTGCGAGTCGTGATCTCCACGCACACGATCAGCTTGCAGGAACAGCTGCTGCACAAAGATTTGCCGCTGCTCAACAGCGTGATTCCACGTGAGTTTTCGGCCGTCTTGGTCAAAGGCCGCGGCAATTACATCAGCTTGCGTCGCTTACACAAAGCCATCGCACGCGGTGGCAGCTTGTTCGATAAATACGAATCGCTCGACGAGTTGCGTGCGATTCGCGACTGGAGCGAGACGACCACCGACGGCTCGCGGAGCGATCTTTCGTTCCAACCGACCCCGCAAGTTTGGGAAGAAGTGATGAGCGACCACGGCAACTGCATGGGTCGCAATTGCCCGACCCATCGTAAGTGCTTTTATTATCAGGATCGCCGTCGGGCTCAGAATGCTCAGATTTTGATCGTTAATCATGCCCTGTTTTTTAGTGACTTGGCCCTGCGACGTGCCGGCGTGAATATCTTGCCGGATTACGACGTTGTGGTGCTCGACGAAGCCCACACCATCGAGGGTGTGGCGGCCGACCACATGGGGATTCGTCTTTCCAACGGGCAAATTGAATACACACTGAGCCGGCTCTACAACGAGCGGACACAAAAAGGTTTGCTCGCCGATTTTGAAATGCGCGATTTGCAAAAAATCGTCGAACGCTGCCGCATGGTGGCGGACGAGTTTTTCGCCGACCTGTTGGATTGGCAGGAAGACAAAGCTCCCAGCAATGGCCGCGTTACTCAACCGCTTGAGATCAAGAATCAACTCAGCGGTGAGCTACACAAACTCGCGCGGGAAGTTAAGCGAGTTGGTGATGCTAAACATGAAGAAACCGACAAGCAGGATTATATTTCCGCTCATGATCGGCTGATTGCCCTCTCGGGCGAACTCAATTCCTGGCACCGCCAACAACTCGCGGGGGCCGTCTATTGGGTCGAAGCCTACCGGACTCGTCGCGGTGTTCCGCGGCTCTCGTTGTTGGCTTCGCCGATTGACGTCGGTCCAGTGCTCCGCGATCAACTCTTTAACCAAGTCCCTACCGCGATTCTCACGAGTGCTACCTTAGCCGTCGGACACAGTGACAAGTTTGAGTTTTTCCGCGATCGCATCGGTCTCGTGAAAAGCAACACGCTGAAACTCGACAGCCCCTTCGACTATTCCGAGCAGGCCGAATTGGTGACCTTACGAGGCATGCCCGACCCTTCCAGCGAACGCCAAGAATTCGATCAGGCCTCGCTCGAAATGATTCGTCATTTTGTCCGCGAGAGCGATGGCCATGCGTTTGTGTTGTTCACGAGTTACGAATCCCTGCGCCGCGCGGCCACGCAGTTGGCGCCTTGGCTGCGTGCCAACAACCTTAACTTGCTAAGCCAAGCCGATGGCACCTCGCGGACGCAGATGATCGAGAATTTCAAAGCCGATCCGCGCTCCGTTTTGCTGGGGACCGACAGTTTCTGGCAAGGGGTCGACGTGCCGGGGGATGCCTTGCAGTTGGTGATCATCGCCAAGCTGCCGTTCAGTGTGCCGGATCGCCCCCTGCTTGAGGCCCGTTTTGAAGCGATTCGCGATCATGGCGGCGAGCCGTTTCGCGAGTATCAACTCCCCGAAGCGGTGCTCAAGCTCAAGCAAGGTTTTGGCCGTTTGATCCGCAGCCGCACCGACACGGGCCGCGTGGTGATTCTCGACCCGCGGATTCACACAAAATCATACGGCCGGACGTTTGTCGATTCGCTCCCCAATTGCCGGAAATCGCAATTGGACTATGCTGTGCTGATTGGCTCGTAAAATTGAGGACCCACCGTGGCACAGACTGTTGAACCTGTTATCACCGAACAGACCAGTGGACGACTACTCGCGCTCGACGCTTTTCGTGGCATGACGATTTTGGCCATGATTCTGGTGAACAATCCGGGCGACTGGGGGCATATGTATTGGCCGCTCGCGCATGCTCCCTGGCATGGTTGGACTCCCACGGACTTGGTGTTTCCTTTTTTCTTGTTCATCGTCGGAACCGCACTGGCTTATTCGCTGCGCAAGTTCCGCAATGGCGCGGAAGTTTCTCCCGCGGTGTATTGGCGAATTGCTCGCCGCACGATTGTGTTGATCGCCTTGGGGCTGCTGCTCAATCGCTCGACATCGATTTTCAACTTTCTTTTGGGTAACGCGGACACAATCGTTTGGAGCAACTGGCGGTTTCCGGGTGTGTTGCAGCGGATCGGCTTGGTCTATTTGCTTGCTTCGCTTGTCGTTTTGCACTTGGGGCTGCGTTCTCAAGTGATCCTCGCGGCGGTTCTGCTGCTCGGTTATTGGGGACTACTGGCATGGTTACCGACGGATAATTACCAAACCAATCTTTCGCCCGACGGCAATGTCGTGCGCGAAGTCGACTTGGCTATCCTGGGACCAAGCCACATGTACACCCAAGCCACCAGCGAAAAGACCGACCCCGAAGGTCTCCTGAGCACCCTCCCTGCGATCGTGACGGCCCTGGCCGGATATTGGGTGGGGCTGTTCATCCAACGCCGCGGAGTAAACGTCAAAACAGTTGTGGGCCTATTAATCGCGGGGGCCATCGCCGTCGCGATTGGATTGCTCTGGGGCACAGTGTTGCCCATCAATAAGAAACTTTGGACCAGCAGCTTCGTCGTCCTGACCGCCGGCTGGGGGTCGATTGTGCTGGCCGGGTCGCTGCTGAAATTTGATATCTGGGGCTGGCGAAGAATTGGCCGAGCATTTGAAATCGTCGGCGTAAACGCGATTCTCGTGTTCGTGGCTTCGGGGCTATGCGCGGTGCTGCTGAGCGTAACGCACGTGGGCGAAGTTTCCACAAAGCAATGGCTTTACAGCACGCTCTTTACCTCGTGGATCACGAGCCCCGAACTCGCCTCGCTGGGCTATGCGGTCGCCACGGTCACCTTTTGGTGGATTGCCATGTGGCTACTCAGCCTCAAAGGCTGGAGCATCCGGGTTTAGCGTACTTGCTGAGCTCCGACGGTTGCCGCAGGTGGTGGTGGGAGGAGCAAGGTCGGCATGGCCGCGCGAGTCGCGTCGATGTATTCGCGCAAGAGTTCCATAGTCGTCTGAAATTCTGGTCGCGAAGTAAGATCGGTGAATTTCGTGTCGCCGCTCACCAGCTTAAAGCGACCAAACACATTCTCAAGCGCCGTGATATCGGCTCCGTCACCCGAGGTTCGCAGTTCGGGGGGAAGTGCCAAATACTTATCCCAATCCGGATTGAGGATTTGCGCAAGTTGCGTGGAGGAAGAGACCAGCGCTTGCCGCAGGGCTTCCACTCGCACCGGCGAAATCGCCGTGGCTGGTATGACCGAGCTATCAGGCGTCGTGGCCGCTTGTTCCGCCGCGACGGCTTCCACGCGCATACCCCCGGTGAGTTCGGTCACGAAGGCCTGCATTTGCGTGGCCGCTGGCGGAATCACTTGCGGCATGTTGGGATCCGTAGTTCCGTAGAACGACATGTTGGCGGCTTGATTGATTTCGAGCACCGAACCATCAACCGACGCCCCCAGGAATAAGCCTCGGCTACGTGAGTACGAGAGAATCTCCGCTTGCAAGCGCATGTCCGTTGCAGCGGAAGCATTGCGTCCGACGGGACCCGCGGCGGCGGCGGCATCGACGCCAATCGTGAACTTGCCATTGAGCAGACTTTCGACGCTCCGCCGGGTTGTGAAGACCAGCACCACGTCGGTTCCTTGCACGCCGGCTTGCCAACCGACGCTGCCCCCCGTAAGGGTCACAAACCGTGGCAATCCCCAACTGCCGTCGGCATCGCGAATCATAACCACACCTTGCCCACGGCGTATGCCGGCGACAAAACCAATCTTGATCACGCGGGGAATGATGGCCAAGCCTTGCGCTTCATTGAGTAGCCGTGTGGGAATCGACCGCCCGGGAATAGCGATCAATTCCGCCAGCACCTGTTCACTTTGGGTAATCGTCGTCGTGGGATCGTTCGCCCACGAGCGAGTTGTAACCAATCCAAGCGTGATAACAACGAGTGCGGCCAATCCGTGACGCATGGGAACTCCGTAAATTGAAAACTCGTAAACTGAAAAAATAGCGGGGCAAGATAACTACGCGAAGCATCGCCGTCTGGGTCGAGATTCTAAACCAGTCGGTGCGTTCTGAAAGCGCCAAAATTTGGCCGCCGGGTGCTAGCATAATGGCGATCTGGTATAATTAGCTACGGAGGAAAAGCTATGTCGTACAATTTCCCGCCTGAAATCAGGACACTCGTCGATCAAAATATGGCCCTTGGCGTTTATGCGTCCGAGGAGCATCTGTTGCAAGCCGCCTTGGGTGTTTTGAGCGAGTATCATGCCACGATTGGCGATATCCGCCACGGCATGAATGAGTACGAGGAGGGAAAGGGTGAATTATTGTCGGAAGCCTTCGCAGGCATACGTCAGCAAATCGAGAACTAGCGCGTGACGTACCGTGTGATCATTGTGCCGCGAGCGAAACAGCAACTCGCTCAGATCGCACTCTGGTGGTCTGGAAATCGATCCGCAGAGCAGGCGTTGAAATGGCTGGAGCATTCTGAAACTTCGCTCCAGTCACTCTCCTCAAATCCCGAACGATGTCGGCTCGCACGAGAGAATGAAGACTTCGATCAAGAACTGCGAGAGCTTTACTTTGGATCGGGTAAGAAGTTTACCCATCGTGCTATCTTTGAAATTCGAGATAGCGATGTCATCGTGTATACAATACGACATCTTGCACAAGCCGATTTAACATCTGACGATCTCTAATTCCTTATTCGCGCTTAATCAGCTTCAACACTGCCCTGCCGGCAAGGAAAGGTCATAGCTGGGAACAACTATGCATCAGTAGGGCAAGGCTGCCATCCAATTTGCGAAGCCCAATTCTCAGCGGCAAAGTAAATGAGATCAACAGCGGGATCCTTAACGCTGGGATACTTCTTTGGATCCTTCAACTCAGTTGCGAGTAACATTTTAAGTTTGCAATAGGCTTCAGCAGTTGGTAGATGCCTGCGAAGATAGTCTCTAAATAGAAGCGAGTATCTTTGATTAGCTCGGCTAGCTAATCGGACATGTGTATTAGTGAAACGCTGGTGCCGCGGTGGATTAAAGAACCATTTTTCCCATTCACTTTTAGACGCAACATCCCCGGCAGGTTGATGATCACTTGTGATATTCTCGGCACGTGAGTAACCGAGCATTTCAAACTTGTTTAATAAATCATCATCGAATGCTGCCACTGTTACCTGTATGTCGATGATGTTTTTTGCGGCCAAACCAGGAACAGCTGTGGAACCAATATGGTCGATGCGTATAGCCTTTGCTCCGAGCCCCTTACGCAATGCACCAGCAATTACCTTGAAATCGTTGGGCCACGACGGTTGATAGGGAACAATTTCTAAAACTGCCATCTGAGTTACTCCCTATCCTTTACTTCGAGCTCGGATCACCGGTCGGCGCAGGCGCATGATCTGTGTTCGCAGGTTGCCCCAAGAGTTCGCTAAGAATCGGCTTCAGACCATCGGCCCAAACCTGATAACCATCGACCGTGAGATGCACACCGTCATCAGTCATGCCTTCGGATAATTTCCCCTCGCCGTCGACAAGCTTGTCGTTCACGTTGAGAAAGCGCACTCGCTTGCCGTCGGCAAGTTTAGCCAAGAGATCATTAATCTCATCAATCGTTGGCATCGCGGCCGAGTTGTTGTCGTTGCGGGGCATGATCGCCGTGAGGACGATCGACGACTCGGGGGATTTTTCCTGGCAGGTGGCGATGATCGCTCGAATTCCGTCGACGACTTCCGTCACCTTTGCTTCATCACCCGCCTGGCCGTTGACGTTGTTGGTGCCGGCCAGCAGCACGATCACTTTCGGATTCAAACCCTCAAGCTCGCCGTTTTCGATCCGCCACAGAATGTGTTCCGTTCTGTCGCCTCCCCAACCAAAGTTACCCGCGTTCCAACCGAAGAAATTCTTCCGCCAATTCTCGAGCATCGGCTTGTAGGCGGCATCGCTCGCACCCCACCGCCGCGTGATCGAATCTCCCAGAAAGTACAGATCGATGCCCCCTTGCTTGGCCTTCGCGACCATTTGTTCGTGGGCAAGTTGTGAGTTGGCGTCTGTCTTTTCAATTGCTGGGTGTTTCTTAAAATTTGCCTGCGGGTCGTAGATTGGCACGACATCCAGCGGCTTCCCCTCCGCGAGCGTCGCCAACCACCGTGTCGACTCTTTATTCCACGGTTCCAACTGCTTGGGCGTGGCCAGATGGTTGTGCGGCGAATCGATGAGCGGCACGACTTCCTTTTTGCCAGGAATTAAATTGTAGGCCGTCCAAATCCCAGCAGGAGCCGACGTTTCGTCGACAAAACCCAACGCGATGAGCGTCGTCGCTTTGATTTTCGGTGCGAAATTCACGACGTCGAAATATCGCGCCGTTTCCATCACTTGCGGATCATCAGCGGGAAAATTCGGATAGCTGGCCTGCCGTCCACAATGGGGGCCGTTAGTGTCGCACCCTGCCGGCACGTTGACTATCACGTGCGTGACCTTGGGATGCAGCCCCGCCACGCACAGACTTTGCTGGCCACCCATGCTAGTTCCGTAACAAGCCAACGTCTTGCCATCCCAGTCGGGATGACTCGCCGCATAGTCGACCGCGCGATAGGCGGCCAGATACATCCGCAAAAAATAGCTCTCGTCACGATTGTCGTTGCCGATCGATTCGTAGTGCTTAATTTCGTCGGGAAGATCGTCGTAGTATTCCTGCGGTTCGGTCGGCAGCACATCATGCGGTTCGATGTTGATCACGAGCCAACCTTGCGCGGCATGGCCCAGCACCCACGATTTATCAAGCGGATAGGGCGGGCTGGCCCATTGAAAGATCAGCAGTGCCGGTTTCTTGCCAGCCTTCTTTGGCTTCGCATATTGGCCATGAATCTTGCCCCCGTCGACGTGATCCATCGTAATGAGGCCATACTCAATGTCCGGGCGGCCACTCTCGCCGGGAGTGAGCACTGGATTGGCTGGGACTTCCTCAAGCTCGGCAATTTTAGCCTGCCAGAACTCATCGAAGTCATCCGGACGCGGGACGCACGGTTGCAACTGCGTCGGTTCAACGGCAGCTCCCGCGACATCGAGCGGCTTCGCCTCGTCTGAAGATCGGATTTCCAGAAAAAGCATGGCCGGTTTGTCGGCTGCGATCTCTACCTTGGCATTGCCGTTACTGAAATGCAGTTCTCCCTCTTTGAGCATCTCAAAGTTGTTCTCCTTAACCACATATTTCAGCGGCGTAGCTTTGCCAGTTCGCTTGACGGTCCACCCTGCCTTTTCACCGAGATCATAAATTCCGTCGGCTTGAAAGGGACTGACCGTAACCTTCTGAGCCAAACAGAGCGAGGAAATGCTCAGAAAGAATATGGCTAGGCAGAGACGCAATCGGAGCATGATCGATTCCTGGAAAGACAAGCGACAAGGGGCGAAGTATTACAACCAGAACGTCCAAAAGTACACAACCAGCAATGTTAACACGATTCCCAAGATCAACCACACGGGGTTCATGGGGAGTCGTTTTTTCTGCGACTCGTCTTCATGCGCTTTATCAACTTTCTTCTGCTGCACACGCTCTTTTTCTTTTTGTTGTTGATGTTTTTCTTGACGGTCCATGCTTGTGTTCCTTAGGAAGTTGATGCATCGCCGTGATGACATCTGCAATCAGACTTAGGTACGTATAAACTCAAGCAAATCATTGTTGAGCTGATCCTTGTGCGTATCCGTGATGCCATGCGGCGCGCCGGGATAAATCTTCAAGATGGCACCGGGCACAAGTTTGACCGATTCCTGCCCCGCCGCGACGATCGGCACGATCTGGTCGTCGTCGCCGTGGATAATCAGTGTGGGGACGTCAAACTTTTTGAGGTCATCACGGAAATCGGTTTCGGAAAAGGCCTTGATCGAGTCGTAGGTGTTCTTGTGGCCACCCATCATCCCCTGCATCCAGAACGAGTCGATCATACCTTGCGAAGGCTTGGCCCCGGGGCGATTGAAACCAAAGAACGGTCCGCCAGCGATGTCTTTGTATTGCTGTGATCGATCCTTGATCGAACCGGCGCGAATCTGATCAAACACCTCAATAGGCAAGCCTTTCGGATTGTCAGCCGTTTTGAGCATCATGGGAGGGACCGAACTGACCGGGATCGCCTTGGCCACCCGCTGCGTGCCATGCCGACCGATGTAGCGAGTAATTTCACCTCCCCCCGTCGAGAATCCGATTAGGACAATATCGTTGAGATCAAGTTTGTCGATGAGTTGTGCCAAATCATCGGCGTAGGTATCCATCTCGTTGCCATGCCAAGGTTGGCTGGATCGACCATGACCGCGGCGATCGTGAGCGACACAGCGGTAACCCTTGTCAGCCAAGAAGAGCATCTGCGCTTCCCAACTATCGCTCGATAAGGGCCAACCGTGACTGAACACGATGGGTTGGCCCGAGCCCCAATCCTTGTAGTAGATTTCCGTGCCGTCTTTGGTGATGAAAGTGCTCATGAAACTCCTCAAGTAAAATGGCCCGCGTGGGCAACACATACCTGAAGAGTATAGCCGGTTTACCGGGGCACTTAAAAGTTACCCTGCGATACGTTCGGCCAATTGATCGATCTGGCCGCGCAGATTCGCCACGAGCATGTGGGGATTGGCCACTTGGCTGAAATGATGGTAATAATTTTGGCTTGCGGAGAGTTGCTGAGCGGAAATTGAACCGGCAAGCTCGTGGATTTCATCGAGTTGCTCGTCGACGCCTCTCAACTGATGATTCAAGTGGCGACTGTTGTGCCACAACCGCCCGGCCATCCAAACTAGTCCAACGATCAGAATTCCTTCCGCGGCGAGGGTTGTCGTGAGTCCCCATTGCCAGATGTAAGCTTGATTGAACGCCGCCGACCACAACAGGGCCAACGAACCACAAACAAAAGCCAGAATTCCGCCGGAGAGAAGAAAACTCAACGGCAGCGATTTTTGTTGGTACGGCAATTCCTCGGCTTCGCGCTCCACTTGCCGTGCGATGGCACGGAGTTGGGCCGACGATTCTGGAGCATCCAAAGTAAGCCGCTCCCAAAACGGTGGGGTATCAAGTGCCACGCGTTGTTGATAGGGAGCGCGCAGTTGCCGACCCAACCGCCGCAGGTTTTCCCGCGATTCCAAATGCACGAGCGGATCGATTGTTTCAATAGCAGGAACCGGCGCATCAAACGTTTCGAGCGCGATGCCCGTATCCACCAGCGTGACGTGCGCTGTGAATTTGAGTTCGCGACTGCACTTGGCACAGGTTCGTGAACCACGCCCTTCCGAGGCAACCGCAGGGACATCTTGATGGCAATAGCTACACCACATGCGCGCACTTCCTTCGGCCGATATTTCGAGACTTTCGTCATTAAGAATCGACATGCGAAGTTGGCAAACTGTAGCGATTCTGGGAAGTCTGCCGGCAAGCGTTGCTAGCATTACTTCTCGACAGGTGATGGCTCACCAGCATCGGTCACCACCCAATCCCCGCGCAGCCAATCGACAATCAGTCCGATCGTGTGCTCATCGAGCTGATTGAGCTGCGGATTATCATGCGGGGCGAACGCCGGCATGCGGTCGTTGCGATCGCCGTAGAAACGCTCCGCCGCGGGGTTCTTGATAAAGTCGATCATCCACTGCCGCGACATGTAACCCGTGAGATCGGGGGCCATGCCCAATTCGCCCGCATCATGAAATTTGTGGCAATCGACGCAACTCATGCCGTTGGGAACGATTTCCGCGAGACCACCTGTTATCAGTTCGCGGCCACGAGCAATTGTTTCTTGTGTCTTTTCTGCAGCGAGCGCAGAACGATTCCGCAGAATGTCAGCTTCGTTCGTGAGTGCATCGACAATCGCCTGCACGGCATTATCGACGGCTTCACGGTTCTCAGCCTCAACATCCTCGCCAAAGGCGTCACGCACGAATGTAACCATGTCGCCCTCGACAAAGGGTGAACCTTCATAGCCTAAGTGATGGGCGTCAGCAACTTTTTCAGGATTGAGAATCGCGAGATTCCACTCGCGGCTACCAACCCCAGCGAGATTCGGCGCGGTAGGCATGGGGTTGATGATCTTCATCTCACTAGCCATTCCCAGCAATTCATCGTCCGCTGAATTTGGCTCGTGCGTGTGACAACTCGCGCAATATTGCACGAACAACTTTGGCCCTTGCAGATACGGATCATTCTGCATCAGCGACAGCGCACCCGTCGGTGGAATTCGCTCAGCCGATTGGGCTAACTCGATGATTCGCTCGGCATCGCGTGCCGCTTGTTCTTTGGCGGTGATAAAAGCTCGAGAGGCATCGTAGCGCGTGGAATTGTCTTCGGTGCGTTCATGCCACTGGGCGTAGAAGTCATCGTTGACTGCCTGAGCTGTGAGCAAGGCAATTCCTCCCAACACGACCACCAGCAGGCCAACATTAAACTTATGCCCCGCTCGGCTGCGGCCAATCCACGGCATCAAAAACATGAGCGTGACAAAGATGCCGGGAATGACAAAGGCTCCCCACACTTCCAGATCGCCGGGGAACCACTTCAAGAATTGGAACAAAAACAAGAAGTACCATTCAGGCCGCGCGGCGTTGTAGGGACTGGACGGATCGGCCGGGGCGGTGAGGTCTGCGCCCCCGCCATACACGGCAAACACCAAGACAACGACCAGCACTCCCAGCGCCGCCACGCAATCTTTGAGCAACTGGTCCGGCCAAAACGTGGCGTCTGGGCCTTTCAGCGGTTCCTTCGCATGCAGACCATGCTTGCGGAACAACATCAAGTGCGGCACGAGCAGCACGACAAGCAGTCCCGGCAGTACGCCCGCATGCAAAGCCAAAAACCGCGTCAGCGTTAAATGACCGTAGTCGCTCCCGCCAATGGCGAGCTTGCGAATATCCGGCCCCGCGAGCGGCGCTTGACTCGCGAGATTCGTCCCCACGCTCGTGGCCCAATAGCCTTTTTGATCCCACGGCAATAAATAACCCGTGAGTGCCAGCCCGAACACGACCAGCATCAAAACCATGCCGATGACGAAATTCAATTCTCGCGGCGCGCGGTAGGCGCCATCCCACACCACTTGGGCGAAGTGCAGTCCCAAGAGCATCACCATCGCGTGGGCCATGTAATGGTGAATCCCCCGCAGCAGCCATCCCCCCGGCATTTCATATTGGATATAGAACACGCTTTCCCAAGCGGTCTGCGTGCTCGGGCTATAAGCCATCCACAGGAACGTGCCGGTGATGAGTTGCGTGAGAAACGCCACAACCAGCGTGCTCCCCCACACATATCGCCAACGTGCCCCGCCCGGGACTCGTTCATAAAGGGCTTCGTGAACCAACGAGCGCACCCCGGCGCGGTCATCCAGCCAATCGACGACTTTACCAATCGTGCCGCTCATGTCGTGGGGACCGCTTCCTTGAGACCCGTTTGAAAATCAATGTACTCGACCCAGATTTCGTGCACCTTTTCGCCGTCACCCGCCGTGACGTCGACCAATGTCACCGGCAAGTGATCCATCCCCCGCGGTGCGACCTCCGCATCGCCGTTCACCCGAGAGCCATTGAGATTGAACGCACTCGTGTGACAGGGGCAGCGAAACTTATCATCGCCCGGCGTGTAACCGATAAAGCAACCCGCGTGTGGGCATTTGGCCGTGAAAGCTGTTGGCTTTTCTTCGCCTGGTTGGCGAATCAAATAAATCGAGCCAATCCGCTGATCGGGATAACGATTCCAAGCATCGATGCGGTTGGCGATCACGGGGAACGCCCGCGGCACGCCGTCGTCGGGAAGCTGGCTCAACAATCCCACGCGAACCTTGGGGCTGGCACTTTTCTTGAACAACGGCGAGAGAAAGGTCACCACACCTGCCAAGAGTGGCGTTACGACCGCAATCGTCCCCGCCACGATCGTCGTGATCGCCGCCACAAAGGTCCGCCGTGTTTTCGGTGATTTCTGATCCATGGCCGCTCGCGGCTTAGCGCTCTGTATGTGTTACTTAAACTCTTCCAACAAAACCTTGGTGACCGCCGCCTGCGCTTCCGCCAGGCTTCCTTCAAACGCAATCCCTGCCGCAGCTCGATGTCCGCCGCCTCCGAAGCGTTCCGCCACGGCTCGCACATCGAAATCATTGCGGCTTCGCAGACTCACCTTCGTGATCTTCTTGAGCTCGACAAACAGCACCGCCACTTGGCTCCCGGCGACTGTCAGCAGCGAATTGATGACGTCTTCCGTGTCAGCGGTTTCCGCGCCGGTTTCTTCAAAGTCTTTAAGCGTGACGTGGGTAACCATCAACCGGCCCCCGGCCAGGGATTCGATGTTCCCCAAGATTCTTGCCCGTAGCATCAGCCGGGCCAGAGTGTGCTGCTCATAAAGTGCCGCAAACACGGCGGGCGGATTCGCCCCCGCGGCCACCAATTTCGCCAGCGCGAGAAAGGTTTGCTCGGTGACCGACGAAAAGCGGAACCAACCGGTATCCGTGGCGATAGCGGTGAACAGGATCTGCCCAAGCGTCGGGGTTAGCGTGACATCCATCGCTTCCGCAAATTCGAGAATCAACCGGCCCGTGGCTTCCGCCGTGGCATCCTTGAACACAACCGCTTGCATGTCGTCCTGGCTGACGTGATGGTCGACCACCACCCGCACGCCGCTGAAGTTCTTCACCACTTCGCCCATGGGCCCGAGTTGCACCCATGCGCTCGTGTCGAGCACCATCAGGACTTCAATCTCTTTCAGATCCGCCGCGGTAACTCCTTGGCCCAAGGTTTCGACACGCTTCTCAGGATCAAAGAATCGCAAATGATTGGGGACTTCATCGCCGTTGACGATTCGTACCTGCTTGCCCAGCGATTCCAAAATCTCCGCCATCGCCAGCTCGCTGCCGAGGGCATCGCAATCCGCACGGCAATGCGACGTTAGCAGAAACGTCTCGTGATCCGCGATGATCTGCTTGAGTGGTTGCCAATCAATCGTCATTTCAGCTCCACGGCAATGCCCTGCGTCGCGATTTCGCGCGTGAGCTTAATATCTTGTTGCAATTGATTCACCAAAGCTTCGGGTCCCGCAAACGTGGTCACATCGCGCAACCGCGCGAGGAATTCCACTTCGAGCGGTTGGCCATACAAACTGTCGTGATAATCGAGCAAATGAATTTCCACTTTCAGGGCGGACTCGCCAAAGGTTGGATTCGGTCCTAGGTTGATCGCCGCGGGGTAGAGGATCGACTGCACAATCGCTCGCCCGGCATACACGCCCGGCTTGGGAAGCAGTGTATCAATTCCTTCCAAATTTGCGGTGGGGAATCCGATGGAGCCACCCCGCCCTGCCCCGTGTGTCACCATACCCCGAATTCGGTACGGTGCCGAGAGCAACTGGCCAGCCGTCGACACGTCGCCGTCGGCAATCAATGTGCGAATCCTCGAGCTGGAAACCAATTCGCCGCCCAGCGCCACGGGCTGCACCACGTCGAGTGTGATACCCGCCTCTTGTGTAAGCTTAGCCAAATGTTCGACGTTCCCCTCGCGGTTGTGGCCGAAATAAAAATTAGGTCCTTCGACCATGGCTCGGGCATCGAGCGCACCCAACACGATTTTTTCAAAAAAATCTTTGGCCGAGAGTTCCAGCAGTTCCTGATCCGTGTGATACGCCACGACCATATACACACCGTGCGCGGCCAGCAGTTCCGCTTTGCGCTCGGTCCAAGTCAGCGGCGGCGGGCTTTGATCGGGACGCAACAATCGCACGGGGTGCGGATCGAACGTAAACACAATCGCGGGGCCACCGACTTCACGTGCTTTTTCCAATAGACGACGAACAATTTCGAGATGCCCTCGATGCACCCCGTCGAAATTGCCAATCGCCACCGCGCCTCGGCGGGCAGAGTCAGGTAACTGCTTGAGATCGCGGATGATTGGCACGAATGACTCTCACAAAAGGGCGTCATAGCAAGCCTCGATTATTCTGCCCCGCCAACCATTGGTCAACGATGATCCGCCGAAACCAAGAATTCATCGAATAACTACTCTACTTCATCGTGATCGCATGTTATTCTTGAGTAAGAGACCAAGGAAGCTGAAAGGTCTGCGGTGGGGTCGACTGCGACGCTGCCTTTGCAACGCGATTGGCAAATAACGGATGCCCCCAGCGATGCCCGAACAACAAAATTATCTGACTCCCGATCTGGTCCCCCGACTGGCCGCCATCGACGTCGGTAGCAACAGTATTCGTTTGGTGGTCGCCGAAGCCCAGTCCGATGGCCGCTACCGCGTACTCGACGACGAACGCGAATCCACCCGCCTCGGCCGTTCCTTGGCGTCGACCGGCAAGCTCGACGAGGGTTCGATTGCCGATTCGCTCGCCGCGCTGCGTCGCTTTAAGTCGATTGCTAACGGCCTCGGCATCGAAAACTTCCGCGCTATCGGCACCTGCGCCGTCCGTGAAGCGAGCAACGGTCCTGAATTTTGCCAAATGGTCAAAGACCAATTGGGCATCGACATCGGAATCATTAGTTCTCAACAAGAAGCGCGTCTTGCTTTTCACAGCGTGAAACGCCGTTTCGATCTCGCGGGCAAAAATACACTGCTCGTGGACATCGGCGGTGGCAGCACCGAGATCGTGCTCGCCACGGGTGAAATCATCGAAGCGATTTATGCCACGCAACTCGGTGCCGTGCGCCTCAACGAAAAATTCGGCGGTGGCCAATCGTTGGCTGGCGACGACTACGAACGGATGGAACGTTGGATCAATCGTGAATTAAATAAAACAACCGAGAAGCCCGAAGCGCCATTGCATCTCTTGATCGGCTCGGGAGGAACTTTCACCAGCCTCGCCAGTATTATTATGTCGGCCAAAGGGCAATCCCGTTTGCCGGTGGCTGGCTGCCGAGTCACACGAGCCGAGTTGCGGCATCTGATCGACCGCTTGCGCAAGATGCCACTCAAGCTGCGCCGCGAAGTGCCGGGGCTCAATCCCGACCGTGCGGATATTATCGTGCCTGGTCTCGCGGTGATCGATTGCATCATGCGCCGTTTCAAAGTGAATGTCTTGCAGGTGCATGCCTTCGGCGTGCGCGATGGCTTGTTGCTTTCGATGATCGAAGAATTGCAAGGCTCAGATCGCACTGACTTGCCCGCCGATGACGTGGCTCAAATGGAACGCTTCGCCACGGCCTGTGGCGTCGAACTCGGGCATGCGCGCCAAGTCGCGAAACTTTCCGGCGAAATCTACGCTGGTTTGAGCGAGTACTTCGCGATGGACAAGGAAGATATTCGTCTCCTCGAAGCCGCCGGACGAATGCAGGATGTCGGCTATTTGATTGACTACGAAAGCCATCACAAGCACTCGTATCATTTGATTCTGCACAGCCATATCGAAGGGTTTCGCCCCGAAGAGTTGGAATTGATCGCCAACGTCGCCCGTTATCATCGCGGGTCCGAACCCAAAAAGAAGCACGACAATTTCCGCCGCTTGAATGCGGAAGATCAATTGCGAGTGTTGCGCATGGCAGCCGTGTTGCGGCTCGCGGGTGGACTCGACCGCAGCCACAATCAAACAGTCGAGAAGGTCGAAGTTCGCATGAACAACGATCTCTTGGAACTTGTGGTCTTCGCCGACGAATATCCGGAAACCGATCTCTGGGCCGCGCGCCGTCGCACGGGAATGTTCGAAAAGGTGTTCGACACAGAACTATCAATCGATTGGATCGGCCACATCCCCGCCCCCCAACCAGTAGGTTAGCCGGCAGCGTCCCGCTGCCGTGTATTCTTAAACTTCACACGCGCTGAAACGCCAACGGCAAATAATCAATAATATCACTCGCAATCAGCGAAACTTCCCCCAGTTCCTCGGCCGCCAAATCACCCGCCAGGCCGTGAACGTGCACGCCCAAGCGGGCCGCGGCCCACGGCGTCATCCCTTGTCCTAACAGCGCCGTGATAATCCCCGTGAGTGAATCGCCACTGCCACCGGTGGCCATGCCGGGATTGCCCGTTTGATTGAACGAGACTCGTTCTCCGTCGGTCACAATTGTGTGATGACCTTTAAGAACGACGATTCTATCTTGACTCGCCAGTGTGGCCGCTTGTTCGGCGCGTTCGTTTAGGTCATCTGCACACTTTTTGCCGCTGAGTCTTTGAAATTCCCCCGGATGCGGCGTGAGAATCCGTGGCCCCGCATTCAGCGTCAAGCCTTCCTTCCACTCCGACATAGCGTTGAGCGCGTCGGCATCCAGAACCATCGGCTGCGAAAGTTTTTGATAAAGAGCATGCACCAATCGTAGCGTGCTCGCGGCAGTGCCCATCCCAGGGCCCAGCGCCAAGCAAGTTTGATTGGCAGCCAGCTCAAAGATTTCGGCCAGCGATTCTTGCTGGAGATAATCACAAGCAGCTTCCCCCAAACCGACGGTCATTAGCGAAGGCTCAAACCCCGCCACGGTCTCTTGCACCCCACGAGGCACAACCACGGTCACAAGTCCCGACCCGCTCCGCAGTGTAGCCATCCCGGCAAGCGCCGGCGCCCCAGCCTTGCCCCGCGAACCGCCAATAATCATCGCCCGGCCATATGATCCCTTATGACCTTCCGGATCACGGGATGCAAGTTTCGGCAGTTGTTCGTGAGTCACATCCGTCAACATTTACTACTCCAGCCGCTTGCGGCTTAGCGCTCCTGTATCTACTCACTCCGCCTGTCGTCTCGTCGCCACCAACCCCGCCAAATAACCTGCCTTAAACCCAGCATCGATATTCACGACAGCCACATTACTCGCGCAACTATTGAGCATCGCCAACAACGCCGCAAGCCCACCAAGATTAGCCCCATAGCCCACACTCGTCGGCACGGCAAATACAGGGCACGGCACATAGCCCCCAACGACGCTCGGCAGCGCGCCTTCCATTCCCGCCACGACCACAATCGCATCGGCGTCGGCGAACTCACCGAGCCGCGCGGGCAATCGATGCGGCCCCGCGACTCCGACATCGTGAACCATTGTCAAGTGGACTCCCATCCACGCCAATGTTTCTCGTGCTTCTTCGGCCACCGGCAGATCGCTTGTCCCCGCACTAATGACGGCGACATGGCCAACGGGTGCATCGCGCTTTTGAAAATCGACACGCAAAGTTCGCGCCACGGAGTTATAAGTGGCTTCCGGCAATTGCTGACATATCGCGTCAGATTTCTCGGCATCGATCCGCGTGGCCAACACATGTTGCCCGTGATCGAGTAACCGCCTCGCGATGCTGACAATCGCTTCCGGCGTTTTGCCGAGGCCGAAGATCACTTCAGGAAAGCCACAACGCCGCTCGCGATCCAGGTCAACAGTGGCCGCATCGGTCTGGGCAGTCACGAGCGCGGCCGCGCGTAAGAATTCCTCGGCCGAAATTTCCGAGGCCGCAAGCTTCCCGGCAAGCGTCACTAACTGATGAGAGTCCATTCCATCAGTCTAGCCCTTAGGCTTCACTTGCGGGAGCCCGTTAGCCGGCAGCGTCCCGCTGCCGAAGGCGAAACTTTTAGAGAAGACTTACTCTGCTTCGCGAAACTCTTCCCAACGCACGCCCAGTTTGCGCATCCGAGCTCGCAAAGTATGAGGATTGATCCCCAAGATTTTCGCAGCGCCCCGTTTCCCTTCCACCCGTCCTCGCGTTACCGCGAGCGCTCGTTCGATATGCGATTTCATCGCCGTATCCAAACTCGCCAGTGCGATCGGGGGCGACGAAACCTCCTCCACAACCGAGTGACCATTCGATTCGTGCCGAGGTGGCGCGCTCATCACGGGACCTCCTGGTCCTAGTGCCGCGGCAATTTCTAAACTTTTACCATTCCCCAAAATTGCCGCGCGATCGATGACCGCCCCCAACTCGCGAATATTTCCTGGCCAAGGATAATTGACGAGCAAATTGAGGTCGGCCGTCGAAGGTTCGACATAGGTCAAACCAAATCGATTGGCTGCTCGGTGAGCAAAATGTCGGGCCAGCGCGGGAATATCTTCTGTACGGTCGCGCAGCGGAGGTAACAAGATTGGGAACACATTGATGCGATACCAAAGATCCTCGCGAAACGAAGAGGCCTTAACCATCGTCGCCAGATCGCGATGCGTCGCGGCCACGATTCGCACGTCGATATGAATCGTCTCTTGTCCGCCGACGCGTTCCACTTGATGATCCTGCAACACGCGCAGCAGTCTCACTTGCGCGGGCAATGGCAGCTCGCCAATTTCATCGAGGAATAACGTCCCACCATCGGCACGTTCAAACCAACCTTGTCGTAGGTCTCCCGCGCCCGTGAAGCTTCCCTTCTCATGACCAAACAAATGTGAGTCGATCAATTCCGCGGGAATCGCACCGCAGTTCACGCGAATGAACGGTCCCGAAGCACGCGGCGAGCCGTTATGAATCGCCCGCGCGGCAACTTCTTTGCCGGTTCCTGTGTCGCCTAAGATCAGCACCGGCACGTCGGAGTTGGCCACCAGCGCAACCCGTTCCATCACATGCCGCAAACCCGTGTCGGCACCGACGACCGCGTCACTCATTTCTTGTCGGCCAAGTCGGTTGAGCAGTGTGCGTCGATCGGCTTCCGCTGCTTCACGGAGCGCGCGGAGTTCATGCAGTCGGCGATCGTTCTCCAGCGCAACCGCAAAGGGTTCCAACAATTGTTTGAGCATCCGCGCGTGGGCGGCCAGGAATTTCTCACCTTCGCGCGCCGTAAGGACAATTCCACCGCCGGCACTTTCGGTTCCCGCGAGTGGCCCGGCGAGCAAATCCTTGCCGTTCAGATCGGGCGCGAGCAAACTGAGCTCGGTGGCATTCTTACCCGAACGGCCATGAAGAATAGTCCCTGAATTCGACCACGCGACCAGTCGCCGCCACTGAGCAGCCGTGCAATGAACTGACGGTGCAAGCTGAGTGGTTTCTGGTGCCGTGCCCACGGTTTCCACGCTCTTGGAGGTCGCGTCAAAGCGCAGCACGCTGAGCGAGGTTAGCGGCAAATGCTCCGCTAGCATCTCGGCCAGTGTGAGTGTGGATTCCCGGATTTCAATGTGCCGGCACGCCTCGCGCCAGATGTCTAGCAGTAAGTCTGGAAAGTCGGTCATAAATTTGGAAGGCATGATACTGTTAAATATAACAGACAACTAGCAAATATCAACGAATATAGTACGTGATATTTGCTAGTTCCTGGCCTCCAAGGCCAAGTTCTCTGTTAGAGAGCACCGTTTTCCTCGGTGTTCGTGGCTATTTATGCAAACGGCACGCCACGTGCTTTTGAGCGTGGCAACCCACAAGGGTCCATCCGATTTGCTCGCGCAGGATGCCTGAAGCCTCTTACCAACAGAATTCTGTCATGAAAACAACACACTACGCTCTCGGCTCATTGTCTGTCCTGATCTTGGCTCTTGCGGTTGGTTGCAGCTCTTCGGCCAACTCCAATTCCGCTTCCACAGGAAAAAAGGAAGGCAAAGAAATTAAGCTGCTCAATGTTTCATACGATCCTACCCGCGAGTTTTACAGCGAATTCAATGAGTCATTCGCCAAATACTGGAATCTCAAGACCGGCGATAACGTCATCATCGAACAATCCCACGGTGGTTCGGGCAAGCAGGCTCGGTTTGTAATCGACGGCCTGGAAGCCGACGTCGTAACGCTGGCTTTGGCGTACGACATCGACGCGATCGTCGACAACGCCAAGCTGCTTGATGCCGATTGGCAAAAGAAATTTCCCCAGAACAGTTCTCCTTACACCTCGACGATCGTATTCTTGGTGCGAAAGGGTAATCCCAAGGAGATCAAGGACTGGAGCGATCTAGTCAAGGACGGCGTAGAGGTCATAACTCCCAACCCCAAGACCAGTGGCGGCGCTCGTTGGAGCTATCTTGCCGCTTGGGGATACGCACTCAAGAAAGAGCTAGGCGATTTCAGTAAGCTCACCGACGAATCGTCCAAAGATGCTGTGGCCGCTGCCCAGGTGAAAGCGAAGGAGTTTGTTACCGAGCTCTTTAAGCATGTTCCCGTGCTTGATCCAGGCGCCCGTGCCTCGACTAACACCTTCGTGCAGAGTGGCATCGGCGACGTGCTCTTGGCCTGGGAAAACGAAGCATTTTTGGCCGTCGATGAAGCCAAACAAGGGGGCAAGGAAGATCTCGAAATCGTTGTCCCTTCGTTGAGCATCTTGGCCGAACCTCCCGTGGCGGTGGTTGACAATGTGGCCAAAAAGCACGGCACGACCGAAGTTGCCGAAGCCTATCTCGAGCATTTGTATTCGCCGCAAGGCCAGCAGTTGGCCGCCAAGCATTACTATCGCCCTTCGATCGAAAAAGCGATCACTTCCGAACAGCGTGAGCAGTTTGTCGATGTTGAATTGTTCTCGATCGACGACGTGTTCGGCAATTGGCGGAAGGCTCAGAAAGAGCATTTCGACGATGGTGGCGTGTTCGATCAGATTTATCAGCCGGGTCAGTGAACCAGATTTCACGATTCATAACAGGGATCAGTTAGGACCGTTATCATGGCTTTTAAATTCAAATCACACAGTGTGCTGCCCGGCTTTGGGCTGACGTTGGGCTATACGATCACGTACCTCAGCCTGATCGTATTGATTCCGCTCGCGGCCTTGTTTCTCAAGTCGGCTTCGCTCCCCTGGGAGCGATTCTGGCAGGCCGTAACGGATCCTCGCGTGATGGCTTCGTATCGCTTGACCTTCGGGGCGTCGTTCGTGGCCGCGTTGATCAATGCCCTGCTGGGTTTTGTCGTGGCTTGGACATTGGTCCGCTACCGCTTTCCCGGTCGCAAGTTTATTGATGCGATCGTAGATCTCCCCTTTGCCTTGCCAACGGCTGTATCGGGAATCGCCCTCACGGCGATCTTCACTCGCAACGGTTGGTTGGGTCAGTACCTTGAGCCCTTGGGCATCAAAGTCGCCTTCACACCGCTGGGCATCACCATCGCCTTAATATTCATCGGCTTACCCTTTGTCGTGCGGACTTTGCAGCCCGCGCTCGAAGAACTCGATGGCGAACTGGAAGAAGCGGCCGCGAGCTTGGGAGCTTCGCGTTGGACGACGTTCCATCGTGTGTTGGTTCCCACGGTGATGCCGGCTTTGACGACCGGATTTGCTTTGGCATTTGCTCGAGCAGTCGGTGAGTATGGCTCGGTCGTTTTCATCTCCGGCAACATGCCGATGAGAACCGAAATCACCTCGCTGCTGATCATCACCAAACTCGAGCAATATGACTTCGCAGGGGCAAGTGCCCTGGCCGTCGTCATGCTGTTGGCTTCGTTCACAATTTTGCTGGCCATCAATGTGATTCAATGGCACTACAGCAGACGCATTCGGGGGGCGGCATAAATGAGTACCGCAACCAATGCAACTTTAGGGGGCAAGGCCCGTCACCAAATTCGCGACCCGCGCTGGGTGCAGGTGCTGCTGATCGCGGTGTCGATGAGCTTTGTCGGCGTGCTGCTATTGTTCCCGCTGATGGTGGTGTTCATCGAAGCCTTTCGGGACGGTTGGAGCGGCTACATCGCCAGCTTCGAGGATCCCGCCGCCTGGCAAGCGATCAAACTGACCCTGATTGCAGCTGGAATTTCCGTGCCCTTGAATTTGGTTTTTGGATTAATCTCTGCCTGGGCGATCACCAAGTTTGATTTCCCTGGCAAGAGCTTGTTGATCTCGCTGATTGATTTGCCGTTTGCGATCTCTCCGGTGATTTCGGGTTTGATTTATGTTCTGATGTTCGGCTTGCAAGGCTGGCTGGGGCCATGGCTCAAGGAGCACGACATTCAAATCATTTTCGCGGTTCCCGGCATTGTGCTGGCCACGATTTTTGTGACGTTCCCCTTCGTTGCTCGCGAATTGATCCCGCTCATGCAAGAGCAAGGCAACGAAGAAGAACAAGCGGCCCTTTCGTTGGGTGCCAACGGTTGGCAAACATTCCGCCGCGTGACGCTTCCGAACATCAAATGGGCTTTGCTCTACGGCGTGATTTTGTGCAACGCTCGGGCGATGGGCGAGTTCGGCGCGGTGGCGGTCGTGTCGGGCAGCATCCGAGGCCGGACCAACACTTTGCCGTTGCACGTCGAGATTCTTTACAACGAATACAACGCTGTGGCGGCGTTCACGATGGCCTCGCTCCTCGCCTTGCTCGGCCTCGTGACGCTCGCCGCTAAGACTTACCTCGAATGGCGAGTCAAACAACAACTCCGGCAAACACTTGTCGGTCCCTTTGAAACTTGAGCCGCCAACGGCAGAGAAAACCATGAGTATCGAAGTCAAAAATGTCAGCAAGACATTCGGCAATTACAAAGCGCTCGATAACGTCAACCTCAAAGTCAACGACGGCGAACTCGTTGCGCTGTTGGGTCCATCGGGTTCAGGCAAAACGACGCTGCTCCGCATCATTGCCGGATTGGAAACGCCCGACAACGAGCAGGCCACGGTTATGTTTCATGGCGAAGACGTCGCCAGCCAGCGCGTCGGTGAGCGGCACGTGGGGTTTGTGTTCCAGCACTACGCGTTGTTCAAGCACATGTCGGTGTTTGAAAACATTGCGTTTGGTTTGCGGGTCCGCCCGCGAGCCCAACGTCCTGCGAAAGAGAAAATTGCCCAGAAGGTCTACGAACTGCTGAAGCTGATACAGTTAGAAAACTTTGGCAACCGATATCCGGCCCAGCTTTCCGGCGGACAGCGACAGCGGGTCGCCTTGGCCAGAGCACTCGCCATCGAACCGCGGGTCCTGTTGCTCGACGAACCCTTCGGAGCGCTCGACGCCAAGGTGCGGCAAGGTTTGCGGAATTGGTTGCGAAAATTACACAGCGAGATTCACGTGACGACGATCCTGGTCACCCACGATCAAGAAGAAGCCCTCGAAGTCGCCGACCGGGTCGTGGTGATGAATCAGGCCAGGATCGAGCAGGTGGGCTCGCCGGCTGAAGTGTTCCATCACCCCGCCACGGAATTCGTGATGGATTTCCTCGGCCAGGTGAACGTCTTTCGTGGTCGAATCGAAGGGGGACACGCCGTGGTGAGCGGCATGCAAATCGAAGCCCCTGCCCTCGTTGCGGGCAAAAGCGGTGCCGCCAACGTGTACGTCCGCCCGCATGAATTGAACATCGAACGCGAGCTCAACGGCAGCCCCGCCTTGAAGGCAACCGTCACGCGGATCAACCCCGCGGGTTCGTTAGCCAAAGTGGCCTTGGCCACCAGCGAAGGCAGCCATATCCAAGTTGATTTACCGTTTGAACGTTTCAAGGAATTGCGATTGTCGACGGGCGAGCAAGTGTATGTCTCCCCCAAGCAAGTCCGTGTTTTTGCACCAGAATACGAGATTTGATGAAGCGACGTTGTTGTCGCGTCTTAATTAAGGACCTTTACTATGAATGCTCACGAAACCAGAACCAATGGGGTCACACCTTTCCAGGCTCGTGATAACGATTGGCAACAAATTCAAGATGCCTTACGCGGGTTGCGCTATGGTTCGGTGAACATCATTGTCCAAGACGGTGTCATCGTCCAAGTCGACCGCACCGAAAAGCGCCGCCTGCGTCAGACGGGTGGCGGTCAGACGACAAACAATCACGCCGCGCCGACGAATCAACAGCGGGCGTGTTAAAGCCTTATATTTTTCTGCTTAATGCCGACTCGCAACAGCGAGAGGCTTCTCCAATCGCTCCCGTAACCGACTCACTTCAGAGGTTGCGTGCTCAAGTTGTCATTCAGAACGGCCAGCCTATTAAGTTTGGCCACGACTTGAGGAATCTCGCTTCCACCATCGCCCGCTCTCAATGCGTGACGATGTTGCCAGCCAGATCCCTCGGCGGGCAAGTCTCCCTCGGGATGACAATTAAAAACGAAAGGAATTAATCATGATCTGTTGCTGTTGTTGCATCGCCTTTGCTTGAAACCCATACCAAAAACATACACCAGAAAATAAGCGGAGTTCCCAAAATGTCAGAAAGCACTTTTACAGATCGGAGCGGCGACGCCGATTTGCTCACCCGCGTGGGCATCGCTCTTACCTTGCGATTGCGGCACACGTTGCACGCGGTTCATATTCATGTGGAAAACGGAACCGTCACGCTGCGGGGCATGGTCCCCACGTTTTACGACCGCCAACTCGCGATCGAAGTGACCCGCCGAGTCGCGGGCGTGCATCGCGTTCTCGATGAAATTGCCGTCACGGGTAGCGAAGAGACAACCGGCAAGCGTGCCCCCGTTGCTCGTAACACGGCAGCCACGAACGCGGTGCGCGGGGCCGGAACAGAATCCGCCCGTCGTTCGGCGGCTGCCGCGGCGTCCTATCGGCCTCAAGCAGTGCAAGGCTGGAAGTCGTTGTTCACCAACGCCGCCACGGTGCTGCGAGGCTTTTTCCTGGCCGTGGCCGTGATGTCCTTCGTGGGTTGCGGTGAGGCTTCCCTGGAAAAGGTGCCCGTCTTCCCCGCCAAGGGAACAATCACCTATCAGGGTAAGCCGATCCCCGGGGCAATGATCACGTTGCACCCCGTCACGCCTGTTGAAAATGTCCCCACGCCTCGTGCCAACGTCGCAAAAGATGGCACGTTCAGCGTCAAAACCTATGGCACCGAAGAAGGGGCTCCCGAAGGCGACTACAAGCTCACCGTGCTCTGGTACAAGCCGATTTACAACGGGCCAGATTTTACCTCAGGTCCGAATGTGATCCCACAAAAGTTCACAAAGCCTGAAACGACCGACATCCAAGTCAAAATCGCCTCGGGTCAGAACAACCTACCTGCCATCAAGCTGTAGCGATCATTTAAACAATCAAAATCGAGACCATATTTTTTTAAAAGGAATAATCATGTCACGCAAACACAACGCTTTTACATTGGTGGAGCTGCTGGTGGTGATCGCCATCATCGGTGTCTTGGTAGCTCTGTTGTTGCCCGCCATTCAAGCCGCCCGTGAAGCCGCTCGTCGCACGCAGTGCGTCAATAACTTGAAGCAAATCGGCTTGGTCGTTCAGAACTACCATGATGCCAAGAAAGTGGTCCCCGTCAGTGCCCGGCCCGTTGGCTTGACCACGGCCCCCCGTATTGCCGCGATCACGCACATGCTCCCCTATTTTGAACAGGCCCAGTTGCGTCAACAGTTTGATTTGACATTAAACTGGGGCAATGCCAAGAATCGTGACGTTGTCAACACGCCAATTGCGACATTGCAATGCCCTTCCGATCCTGAGCCAGCCAGCCGATTGGATGGTATTCCAGAAAATTCTCCTTGGGTGAATGAAGTCAGTTCGCCAACGGCTTACTCACCCACCGTGTGGGTCGACAAACGATTGGCCGATGCCAATCTTGTGGACAGAACCAATGTCGATGGCAATGGAAACGCACTCGATATGCCAGGCATCATGGAATACAACAACGTCAAAGTGAACTTCAAGAGTGTGAGCGACGGCCTTTCCAATACGATTCTGTTTGCAGAATCCGCTGGTCGGCCTGCACGTTACCTCAGAGGAACCGCTAATCCGGATCTGACTGTGTCGCGTGTGAATTCGGGAGGGTGGTGCCGCCCTGCTTCGGACCTGCTGATCCAAGGCTGGGACGTTGTGAATGACAAAGCAATCGGTACGAGTGCCGTGAATGCCACCAACGGCGAGGATATTGTCACCTCAGGTTACCCCCATCCGTACTTGAGTACCTACGGCACGGGGGCACCCTACGCTTTCCATCCCGGCGTGAACAATCATGTATTCGGCGATGGATCGGTCCGTCCAATCAACGAAGACATCGACATCCGCGATTACGCTCGATTGATAACTCGCGATGGTGCCGAAGTTGTTAGTACGCAACTCTAGTTAGCCGGCAGCGTCACGCTGCCGTATAAATGGAAATTTCCGATAACGCCCAGGGATTGCGATCCCTGGGCGTTGCCGTTTTGATCCAAGATTTTTCTCGGAATTGTTCACAGTCCTTTCAATCTGCTAGCGTCCCCGTAGTCGCTGGCAACAGGCAACACTATGAAAAATGGCTAGAATTGATGCTTGCTGGCACGGCGATCAATCCACCTTGAGCGGTCGGCCTTGTTTTACTATCGTTCCGACGCAACTCGTGGTATCGGCATGGTTCACGCACGCTTATCGACTTTTGTTCGGTTGATTCTGGGCGGCCTGGGATTGAGTGTGTTGACATTGCTGCTGACCGCGAGAGGTTTGACGCCCGATCCGCGAGGATTCGGCACACACGAACAGTTGGGACTTACTCCGTGTAGCTTTTATCGCTGGACGGGGAGGGAATGCCCCACTTGCGGCGCGACGACCGCGTGGGCCTTGTTGCTTCGTGGCGACTTGGCTGCAGCGTTGCAATCCAATGTGGCTGGCACACTGTTGTGTATTGTTGCCGTGTTGAGCGTGCCGTGGTTGGCGATGTCGGCGCTTGTGGGGCGATGGTGGATTGTGAAAGCAACGGCCAACGCCTTGGTGCTGACTGGTAGTGGATTGGCAGTGATCGCCGTGTTCGATTGGGCGCAGCGAGTTTGGTTTTAAGATTGTGGTAGCCAAGATGGCTCGCCAAAAAAATAAGACTTGCCTGTGTGGCAGAATCTCATCTGGAAAAGGATTGAAAGATGGCACGTCCTCTCTTAGCACAAAGCCGTTGGTTCGCGCTGTGTTTAACACTGCTTTTGCTGAGCTCGTCGGCGGGTTGCATCCATACCATTCTTGCCACGGGGATTTACCTTTGGCAGGGAGGCAACGTCGTGCCAGCACAATGTGATAAGCTTGACGGCGAGCGCGTGGTCGTCGTGTGCCGGCCTCCTTCCACAAATGAGTACCGTCATGCCGGCGCCGCGCGGAGCATTGGCAAACGGGTGAGTGCGTTGCTCAAGGAAAATGTGAAGAAGGTCGACATGGTTAGTCCCAGCGAAGTCGACAACTGGATCGACGAACAAGATTGGGAAAACTTCAAGGATCTTGGTAGATCGGTACAAGCTACCCGAGTGGTTTACATCGAGCTCGATAGCTTTGATTTGTATAAGGGAACGACGCTCTATCAAGGTGATGCCGACGTGCGGGTCACTGTCTACGACATGACGACCCGCGACGGCGAAGAAGTGTGGACCCGAAACGTCGGTCAGGTGTTGTTTCCACGCAATGCCGGCATTCCCTCCGCGGATAAGTCGGTGCAGGAATTTCAGAACCAGTTTGTGGAAATTGTATCTGTCCAGACAGCCAGCTTGTTTTACAAGCACGATCCCAATGCCCAATTTGCACTTGATGCGGTCGCCAATCGCTAACGCCTAAAGCGGCGGCGGATCACGACGTGGTGGCGGCGCGGGACGCTGAGGCTCAGGCCGTGGAGAAGGCGGCGGATTGTTGTTATCCGGTTGAGTGAGCACGGGGATAATCGTATAGCCTTCCGCCCATTGCCATCCCAAGGGAGTCTGCAGCTCACGCTGAGCCAGCATCGCCCAGGGCGTGCCGGGATGTTCGGTCACGACTTGTTTCAGCAGCTCCTCGGCGTGCATGCCGAGTGATTCGAGCGTACTGTTGGCGAGGTCACGGTCGCTCTTCAATAGCCAAGTATTGTTCGTGTCCTTTTCAAAGGTCATGCCTTGCTTGGCCTTGGCGAGCATGACGTTGTAGCCGTCGGTGCGTACCTTTGCCGCGAGCGCACGCCCCAGCGCGAGGTCAAATCCCGCTTGCCACCGCAAACTGCGCACTTTTTGGCGATCAGCTTCACCATCGAGTAGTATTTTGCAGAGGCGATCGAGCTGCGGCTGGCGAATCGCAGCGGCACGTTGGGCTCGTGACAATTTCTCCGCAAGGCTGGCATCATCACGGCGAGGAAACTCGGTGTCGAAATCCTCCATTTGAGAAGTCCACGAAAGTTGTGCCGCTTCGACCAGGGCGGCTTGCGCGCGGTTGCCACTGATTTGTCGACGATACTCTCGTTCGGAGAAATAATCAGGCTGGTAATTCCTCATCGCTTCGGGCTCAAAAAATGCCGCCAAATGAGCGGTGAGATTATCCGTCTCAAAGCCACTAACATGTCGCCCCACAATGCGGTTAGGATGCACCGCGAAGTACAGTCCGCCCGTCTCAAAGCAAAGCTTCGTAAGTCCATAGGGTCCAAAGCCCGAATCGATCAGTTCGTCGTACTTTCCTGAACCGACGAAATGCAATTTCAAGACCTCTGGCATCAGAGTTTCGGGGCCCAAACTCACTGGGACCCATTGCGGGCGTTGATCGTATTTCGGATCGGGATCAATCCATTTGACATAAGCGGTTTCTCGACCGAATGGCGCCGGACGGCCAACCACATAAACGGGAATCGCCAGCTTTTGACAAATGCGGATCGTCGCTTCATGCTCCGCAACGTCGTCGCCTGATTCGTCAGTGAACACGACGATCATTACGTGACGTACGTTTTGCTTATTCAGCCGGTAGGTGCGAAACTTGTTCGCGACATCGGCAATCGATTGAAAAACGTATTCGTAGCGGGAATTCGAATCGCCAATTGATTCCACGGCCGCTTCGATTTCCTCGATTTTATCGGTTGGCTTCTGTGTGTAGAGGTGAACCGATTCACCAAACCCTGCTACGGCTGTCAGCAAAGGTTTGTCCTCATGCTTAGAGAACACCGGATTGTCGGCCGCTTCGATGACACCCAATTCGTCGTAAACGCGTCGAAATCTCCTCAGGATGCTTGCTCGCTCCCCCTTGAGACTTCCTGATTCGTCGAACAACCACACCACCAACGTTGGCTGTTGCTCGATGGAAGTCAGTATTTCCTGCGTGATACGGTCAATCGCGCCGAGGGCTCCCGTGGTGCCGACGCTGCCGGATCCTTGGACCGAAAGTCGTTCAGACAACTCGGGACCACGAAAGGTGGGGGTCGACACATCCACGGTAAAGCGATCCCCAAAATCACTGGCAGGTTCGTGCTCGAACAGCACGAGTGATTTTTCGTCGACCTCCATAGCCGCGGCAAGTGCGGAATCGGAGCCGTGCTGGCTCAGAGCACCGATCTCCTCGGGTGTCACGTCCGCCGCCACAAATTCCTCCGCCAGAAAATTTTCTTCGGGCAGCGAGATGTCTTCCAAAGCCAAGGAGAGTTCTTCGAGCTTTTGAGGCACAACAATCGTCGTGAGACCGAGCGCGATCGTTAACAGCAAATGAACAGCCACGCTGGAGAACCAGGCGGCTGAATCGGCGGATCGGTGTAATAAGAATTTCATAGAGGACCCGCGATTTGGCCCAATCTGTCCATCACTCAATTTTGGACCAGAAGAGCAAAGTCGGCAAGTTGCCACGGATTTTATAACCCCGGCAGGCTTCCATAGTGTCGAAGCTCGCTGGTGAGTAAAATACAGCATGATTCGAACTTTCCCTGAAGCGAGGATGGCATGAATTCGCTGTATCACCGATTCGCGCTTGTTTGTCTGGTTTGTCTGTCGGCAAGTAGCCTGTTTGCGCAGCCCGCTCCCCGGGCAGCACGCCCCGCCCCGCCAGAAAACGTCTCCTTCACGACTAAGGACAATGTTCGCCTGCGAGGGACTTACTATCGCAGCTCCGCGGGACGCGAAGCCGTGCCTATCGTGATGCTGCACGATTCGAAGGAAAGTCGCACGATCTTCAGCAATCTGGCCCTGGCGCTGCAATCGCCGAGTGATCCACGGATTCAATCACACGCTGTTCTTACCGTCGACCTGCGTGGGCACGGCGAAAGCACCGTGGCGGTCAATCCCCACTCGGGACAGTCTTCGGAATTGGACTCCTCGAAACTCAAGCCAGTCGATTATGAGGACATGGTGCGGTTCGACATGGAGGCCGTGCGGCGGTTTTTGGTCGAGCGCAATGATGCCCAGGAATTGAATCTGAACAAACTCTGCCTGCTTGGCACGGGAATGGGGGCCAATGTCGCATTGATTTGGTCCGCCGTTGACTGGGATACCCCGCCGCTTGCCCAGCGGAAGCAAGGTCAAGACGTGAAAGCCTTGATCTTGGCTTCACCGAGCTGGAAACAGAAAGGGCTGCCGTTGGTAGCTGCCCTTAAGCACCCCGATGTGCAAAAATTACTGTCAATTATGCTGGTCTACGGCAGCCAAGATGCTAAAGCCAAGCAAAGCGCCGAAACGGTTTACAAGAATCTCGAACGTTATCATCCCGAGCCGCCCGTCGACAAAATTCGCACGATGAAGGATTTGTTTGATTATCCGCTGCCTACCAAACTTCAGGGAAGCAAGCTGCTTGTCGATCCGCAATTCAAAATGATTGCGAACATCGATAACTTCATCAAAGCCCGGTTGGTCGATCAGCCATTTGAGTGGATCCAACGCAAATAGCGTCAGTCGATGATCCGCTCGGGATTGGCGGGGATGCGAAGTTCCACGCCAATCGGCAACAGGTGGGGATTGCTAAGCTGGTCGCGATTGAGATCGAAGATTTCCAATGCCCGGCCCGCGTCGTGGAGATATCGCTCTGCCATTTTTTCTAACGTATCACCGTTCGAAACGACATGGATCAACTCCGTCGGCCAGGGAGTTGAGGCGCTCTGAGTGACTGCACCCACGGTATTGTAGGCGGGTTTTGTCGTCTGCTCGTCGGTCAACTCGGGCGTTGGCGTGACCGAGGAGGTTACAGGACTTTCTTGATGTGCAATCGCGGGATGATTGGCTAAGTCAAAACTTTCCAATCCTGTTACAGGCGCAGACACTTCTGCCAAATCACCCGTGCTGGCCATGTGGGCCATGACTTGCCCCGTGGCACTAGGAAGCTGATTGGGGTTTGGCGGGGACGATTGAGCAATGGGATCGCCGTTGCTAGCCCGCAAAATGGTTGCTGGGGTTTCTGAAGGTGAGCTGGAGTAATCCAATTCGTCGGGCGATTTGCGAAATGGCCAAGCCAGCACAAATCCCACCGCGAGGATGCACCCTGCCGTCACCAATTTACGTTTGCGAGTCACGGCCCAAATCCGAGAACGATGTGAAATTGATCACTCTTCGTTCAAAATCGGATGGCCGAATCCGCCCTGATAAGCCTTGTCGCTCAAGCGCGCATTGTACCGATCGCACGGGACCGTGTGTGCCGACTCGGTAAGCTTTGCGGGCTATGACCGTTGGTCACTTCGTCGCCGCGAGGTCGCGGGTGCTCACCTTGCTCACAGATGAAACTTTGGAACCACTCTTCTCCTCGAACTGACTCAACCACAGCAGCACGGGCGAGGCGATGAAAATCGAGCTGAAAGTACCCACGATGATGCCAGCCGCCATCACAAAGGAGAATGCGTGCAGGCCCTCACCTCCCATGACATAGAGCATGATGACCGAGAAAATCGTGGTCAAAGAAGTGAGTAATGTTCGCGATAGAGTTTGGTTGACGCTCTGATTGATCATCTCACTGGTAAGTCGTGGGCTCTTACCTTTGACTTCACGAATACGGTCGAACACCACAATCGTGTCGTTGAGCGAATAGCCAATCAACGTGAGGAACGCCGCCACGACCGGCAAGCTGATTTGGAATTTCTCCAGCATCAGTACTTGTGCCAAGCCGGGTGAGGCTTCGACAATCCAGCCGCAGATGGCCAGCAATCCCAACGTAATGAGAACGTCGTGAACCACAGCCACCAAGGCGGCGACCCCATAGGTCCAACCGTGGAAGCGGAACCAGATATAGGCCATGATGCCAATGAAGCTCACCACCGTCGAAGCGATGGCCTTGGTCCGCAGATCGTCGGCCACACGACCGCCAATCTTATTGGCCAACGGGAAAATCGGCTCACTGTTGGTGGATTGTTCGAGTTCAGCAAAGACTTCAGCGGCCGCGGCGGGTGAAATTGCCAACTTGACGTCCCAAGTGCCGAAGCGGCGTCCGCTGCCTTGAGTGTAATCAGGATTGGAAATCTCGAACCGAGTCGAGCCATGCCCCTTTGCTTCCAGAGCTTCGCGAAGCATGTGCTCCACGGTCTCATAATTAACACCGGCATCAATGTCCTTGGGATCACCAAACATCAGTTTGGCTTTGGTGCCATTGGCGTATAAATCCGCTACGGTGGCAGGAGTTGTCACAGCGGCAGGGGTTTCCGTGTTGGCAACTGGCTCTTCGGTTTCTTCCTCAACTACGGTGTCCTCTTCAACAACGGTAGCATCACCCTCCGCGGGTTCATCGACGGTTTCCTCTGCTTCCTCTTCAACTGCTTCGACTTGGAAGTTTGCCAGCCGAGCACTCACTTGCCGACGCGATCGGATCGCACCGGTCTGTTCGCTCACCGGGCCGACTTCGGAAATCTCAATGCTGTAGGTTTTGAGCTTATCGCCGAACTTGTCCTGCAGAATTTGCTGCACGGCCTCAATGTCTTGCTCGATGCTGCTCACGGTGAAGCGTGTCCCCGTGTTTCCGACTTCCACGAGAGAGAGGTTCTTGTCATTGAGATCTGTTTCCGCGAGGGTGTCCATCACTTCGGAAAAGGTCATCTTGTTGTCGTCGGTGAGCACGAGGGTCACCGACGTTCCCCCCGTGAAGTCGATGTTGAGCAAATCAGCTCCCCGATCGACGACGGCATACAAACCAATGGCGGTCAAAATCAAAGATCCAACAAACGCGATACCCCGTTTGCCCATGAAATCGAAGTGGGTCTCGCCAATGATCTGCGACATTTTGAGGTCTTTGATTTTGCCCAAACGCTCGGCGACGTCGAAAATCAGTCGTGTAAAGAAGATGGCCGCGAACAAACTCATCACCGTACCGATGATCAGAGTCACGCCGAAGCCCTTCACGTTGTCGGGGGCAATGCGGTAGATCACCACCGCTGTAATCAAATTCGTAAGGTTCGAGTCAATAATCGCGGACAAGGCTTTGTCGTAGCCGTTGCGAATGGCCATCCGCAAGGCTGCCCCGCGAGCGCGTTCTTCACGAATACGCTCGAAGATCAGCACGTTGGCATCTACCGACATACCGACGCTCAGCACCAAACCCGCGAGACCCGGCAAGGTGAACGCCGCGTGGAACAAAACCATCGTCCCCAGGGTCAACAGCAGATTCACACACAAGGCGATGCATGCCACGAGCCCAGCGAATCGGTAATAAATCAAAAGGAAGACAAACGAAATCACCATACAAAGCAGCATGGCCACGTAGCTGCGTTCCACGGTTTCGGCACCCAGCGTGGGGCTGATCGTTTCGCGGCTGATGGGCTCTTTGTTCAAAGACGCGGGCAGGCTTCCGGAATTCAGAATGCCTACAAGCTCATCAACTTCCTGTTGTGTGCCAATTCCCTCGATCGTTCCCGTGGAAGTAATTTTGCTGTTAATATTGGGGGCCGACTTAAGATTTTTGTCGAGAATAATACCCAAGTTGTACTTCTGGCCCGAAGGGTTCGGCGTGTGGCTCCCCGTCAATTGGCCAAAGCGATAAGCCCCTTGATCGTCGAATGTGAAGAGAACCACGGGCTGGCCCGTCCCATCAAACGATGCTGAGGTCCGCTGCAAGTAGTCCCCTGTAACGTCGAGTCCATCATTGGTCAGCACCAAAGCCTGCGGTTGATCGCCAACCAAACGCTTGACGACGCGGTTATCAGGCTGATCAGGTGCACCAAACTCGGCAACATTATAGGGCATCCACTCAGCGACTTTGCGTCCGCCAAGCATCACTTCATTTTCACTTGTAGGCAGAGCTTTGGCCAACTCGATAATTTCGGTGTTTTCCGAAAAGATCGGCGATGCGGTGATGCGAAACTCCAGGGCACCGGCGGTGTAAATCCGCCGCTCGATCATGTCGAGTTCTTCTTGGCTCGCCTTGGGGATAATGATTTCAATTTGATCGGGACCATATTCACGAATCGAGACTTCCTTCGTACCGCTGGGATCAACACGCTCGCCGAGCGCACCAATCAGCTGCCGCACAAGCTGGCTTTTTTGCGATACGGTTTTGCCCGTATTATCGACCCCCTGGGTCGTCGCGTCGGCGGAGGCGACGGCTGAAGTATCCTGCAACTCGTAAATCAGCGTAATACCACCGCTGAGGTCCGGGCCGTACTTGAGTTCGCCTTGGTACAGCACGAGGGCAGCCGCCAGGACGGAACCGATGGCCAAGGCAAACTTCCAGCCATAGTCAGGCATCCGCCAGCGCTTGGCAAGATAACTGCCGATGATGATCGGAATCACAAAGACCGCGATCACCATGCTGAGCATGATCAGCCCTGGAATGGCCGAGGCCACTTCCGCGGGTGCGGGGGCATCCGTATTGCCGGCGACACCGATCTCGGTGCTCACGGTTTCGGCACTTTCTTCCGGCGTCTCTTGCGCGATCATGGGCAGAGCCGACAGCCCGAGGGTCATGACCGCGAGTAGCAGCGCAAGTTGGCGCCATTGTGAGAAAAGCGTAAGCACAGTTTCTTTTGCCTTCGTTATCATTTCAATTTCCGTTAATGATCGAGAAGAAGTCGGGATTGGACTTCTGCAATCGTGTTAGCTTTCTGATTTGGTTTCTTCGTTAATGACGCGGGCGATGGCCGACGCGCTGACGCGAATCTTCGTGCCGGTGGTTTCGTCGACACGGACCGTGATTTCGTCGCGATCACGTTGAACATTGGTGACGACGCCATGAATGCCGCCGATCGTCACGACGCGATCTTTTTCCTTGAGATTGGCCACCAAGTCGCGCAAGGCATGTTCTTTATTCTTTTGCGGTCGCAAAATCAGGAAATAAAAGAACACCATGATCGCGATCAAACCAGGCAGCATGCTCGTTATCCCCGGAGGAGATGCTTCCTCGGCTTGGGCAAACAGCAGGTGGTTCGGCATCGCGAATGCCAATTCAATCGAATTGTGAAAGATCATGCCACTTATCAAATACGTTTTGAGTTGATTTCGGCTACCCAAACGACATCGTGGGCGGGACTTACGACAAGAACTGCCGCCTCACCACGCCATCACTCCGCCAGCAGAGACCACCCGTGCCCCTAGGGACGAATGGTGGGCAAACCGAAGAATCGATCATCATAAATCGAAGCGCCGCAACGGACAAGGGCGACAGACGCCTCCCTAAGGGGCACGCCAACCGGCCATTTTGGCTTCCCGAAATTCCCTAAAGGCGTCCGCTTCAATGGCAGCCCGAGCCTCGGCCATTAGCCTTTGATAGTAGGTCAGATTGTGGATCGAGGTGAGAATCGGCCCCAGCATCTCCTTAGCTTGAAACAGATGCCGAAGATAACCACGGCTATGTTGGCAAGCGGGGCAAGGACAGCCAGGCTCCAGTGGGCTTTGGTCCAGTTCGTGAGAAGCATTACGCAACCGCACGGGCCCGCGATCCGTGAAAGCCAGCGCATTTCGGCCATTGCGAGTCGGCATCACGCAGTCGAACATGTCGACCCCACGGGCCATGCACTCGACCAAGTCTTCCGGCCGCCCCACGCCCATTAAGTAACGGGGCTTTTCCGTGGGCAAATAGGGCGTCGTGAATTCCAAGGTTTCATACATTTGCCACGGCTCTTCGCCGACGCTCAGACCGCCGACGGCAAATCCGGGGAAATCCAAGCCCACGAGGGCTTCGGCACTTTCACGGCGCAACTGGGCATCGAGCCCGCCCTGCACTATGCCCAGCAACATTTGGTCGTCACGTCGCGATGCCTTAAGACAGCGCTCCGCCCAGCGAACGCTCCGGCGCATCGCGTCGGCGATCACGTCGGTTTGATTGGGGAGCGCGATCACGTGATCGAACTGCATCACAAAATCGCTTCCGAGATTTTCTTGAATTTCGATGGATCGCTCGGGGGTCAATTCCATCCGCGAACCATCGATATGAGAACGGAACGATACGCCCTGCTCGGTCACCTTAGACATGGCCGCGAGACTGAAAACCTGGAAGCCACCGCTGTCGGTGAGAATGGGGCCCGACCACCCCATGAACTTGTGCAGGCCACCGTGGGCCGCCACCACGTCGTCGCCTGGGCGCAGCGCCAAGTGATAGGTGTTGCCGAGAATGATTTGCGCGCCGGTTTCGCGCAAGCGACCGACATCCAAACCTTTGACCGTGCCGACGGTGCCGACGGGCATGAACGTGGGAAGTTCCACGATCGCCCGTGGTGTATGCAAACGCGCACGCCGGGCGCCCGTGTGCCGATCAACGTGCAACAATTCGAAACGAAAAGCGGAACTCGCCATCAGCCATCAACTTTCAGCTAAGAGCTTGAATTGCCTAACAGCTACTACTCCGCAATCCGAACTCCGCATTCCGAAATTCTTCTCAGTCACCACGCAACTTGAGATTGGCTTGGGTGAGCTTTTCGCGAACTTCGTTGAGACTTGTCACGCCGAAGTTCTTGCACTCGAGCAAATCATCGCCGGTCCGGCGAAGCAGTTCACCGATGGTCGACAGTCCCAAGCGAACCATGCACTTGCGAGCCCGCACCGAAAGGTTGAGATCGGAAATCGGCCGATCCATGAGGGCTCGTTCGTCGTCGCTCAGCTCGACGGCCTGATACTGAGGTTCTTCCTCACGCCATTTCGTGGCAAATTGGCCCAATTCCAGGCCTTTGGAGACTAGCATTTCCCGGATTTCAACAAGCGATGTTTCGCCGAAATTCTTACTCGCGAGCAATTCTTGCTCGGTCGTCTCGGTCAGATCCCCGAGGGTCATGATGCCCATCTTTTGCAGGCAATTGCGGCTGCGAACCGACAACTCGAAGTCGCTCACAGGAACGCTCAAAATCTGGGACATGCGATCTTGGCGACGACGGGCTTCTTCGTCGTAGTACATGTCGCGCGAGGCGTCGGCGTCTTTGAAGTACAACCGAGCTCGCACATGGTCGGGATAAACGTCGAGAACCCGCTGGTAGCATTGCTTGGAACGCTCGAAGTGCTCGATATCTTCGTAGAGCAAGCCCAGGTTAATGAGCGTGCCGACATGAGTCGGAAATTGCGAAGCGGCCCGTTCGTAGAGCGAACGAGCGTAATCGTCGTTGCCGTGGCGGTCGTTTTCCATGGCCAAGCCAAAGAGCGCGCCCGAATGGGTATTGTCGGCTTCGACGGCCCGCTCCAACAGCGCGACGACTTCATTCGGATTGCCACCCAAGGCCGCAACCGTGACGGAACGCTGATACAAGTACTCGGCGGTTTGCTCAACGGCGCCCGAAAGATTGTCGAGAATCGTGAGCGATTCTTGAGCCTTACCGGCGTAACGGAGGGCTTCGGACTTCGCGAGGGCGACTTCATCTTTATTGTAGCCCGCTCGCTCTGAGGATTCGTAAGCCGTCAGCGCTTCTTCGTACTTATCGAGGGCCAACAAGGCCTTGCCCAGAAAAAAGTGGGTCAAAGCTCCGCCGTCGGCATTGCGCAGCGTCTGCACGGCGGCCGAATAACGGCCCAGCAGATACTGGCAAACACCCAGGCGAACCGAAGCCGCGGGAGTACGCGATTCCTGCTGCTCCATCTCGTTGACGGCGTCCCGCAGCAAACGAAAGTTGCTGTAGTCGGACGAAATCGCACGAACGATCTGCTTAATCTCGTTCGGACCGAAGGTGCTGTTGGAAAGCACAATTTGCTTCAAATCGACTTCGAGAACTTGCGACATCTGCCACCCACTCCTATTAAGGTCGTTGCCAAACTTATCTGCTCTAAGGATCACCCAGGCGACGAAGCCCAAGCGATCAAATGAGCCAGTGGTGGGAGTCGAACCCACAACCCCCGCATTACGAATGCGGTGCTCTGCCAATTGAAGCTACACTGGCGATTGTGTTTAAGCTCATCAGAATACCGAATTTTAAGCCGTGCGGCAAGTCTTGCATGGGTGGGCGGTAGGGCATTCAAAAATTCAAATTGGGAGACATGCTTGGGGTGGCATGGCCTCGGAGGTACTCCGACGTGGCCATGTTTTTTCGAGCTTTTCACATGCCCACGAGTACGAGGGCATGCCACACAACCCCCGCATTCTCAATTTTTCAGTCAACCTGCGCTCGCCAGAATCCGCCGCTGGCAGATAGTTATTCGGGTGAAACACGGGCTAGCTCGCCGTTCAGTTGGATGATTCCGTCGATCGCGTCGACTTTGATGCTCTTGCCACCGTACTTCACTTCGATGGGCGTCTGCGGCGACTTCAGTACGCATGCGGTGAGTTTTCCATTCTTCCATTCGAGATCGATCTCCGCGCCGCCGCGCAGTCGCAGGCCGGTGACTTGGCCGTTTGGCCAAGCCTGGGGCAGCGCTGGCAACAACTCCACCAGCACCGCGCCGTCCTCGGTTTTCAAATGTGATTGGACCAGCATCTCGCAAATGCCGCTGGTCGCGCCGAAGTTGCCGTCGATTTGAAACGGTGGGTGCGCGTCGAGCAGATTCAAGTAGACCCCGCCGCCACCGTCGTACTTTGTGTCTTTGATGCCGGTCGGACGGAGCAAGCGGGTCAGCAAGCGATGGGCGTGGTCACCATCGTGCAATCGGGCCCAAAAATTAATCTTCCAAGCGAGCGACCAGCCGGTGCCGTCATCGCCGCGGGTTTCCAAGGTTTTACGCGCGGCGGCGGCTAACTCCGGAGTCGTCGTCGGCGAAATTTGCCGCCCAGGATGGAGAGCAAACAAATGCGAGATGTGCCGATGGTGCGGATCGGCCTCTTCAAAATCTTGATACCACTCCTGCAAGGTTCCACGCTTGGAAATCTTAAGCGGATAGAGCTTCTCGCGTTTGGCGATCAGTTGTTCGCGAAATTCCTGGTCGATATCCAACAGCTCGCTGGCTTCGATCAGGTTGCTGAACAGGTCCCAAGTGATTTCCATGTCGGAAGTCGACGCCATCGAAACCGATTCATGCTGACCCTGCCACAAGAACTTGTTTTCCGGCGAAGTCGACGGGATCGTGACCAAGTGACCGTCTTGATCTTCTACTAAATAATCAAGCAAGAACTCGGCGGCCCCTTTCATGACGGGGTAAGCCTTTTCTCGTAAGAAATCTCGATCGCCCGTGAATTGGTAATGCTCCCACAGATGTTGGCAGAGCCACGCCCCACCCATCTGCCAGTTCGCCCACACGGGATCCCCTTCGCCAAAATTCCCCACAGGGCAAGACAGCCGCCACAGATCGACATTGTGATGGGCGCACCAACCATCCATGCCATAAGTGACTTCCGCAGTACGCTGGCCCGTGACCGCGAGTTCTTCGATCATGGTGAGCAGCGGCTCGTGCAGTTCGGAAAGATTGGCCGGCTCGGCCAGCCAGTAATTCATTTCGGTGTTGATGTTTACCGTGTAATTGGAACTCCACGGCGGACGCATCTTGTCGTTCCAGAGGCCTTGCAAGTTGGCCGGCTGTTCCCCTGGGCGAGAAGACGCAATCAACAAATAGCGGCCGTATTGAAACAGGAGCGCGGCCAGATCAGGATCGTCCGCCCCCTCGGTAGCGGCCTGCAAACGCTCGGGCATCAACATGTCCCGGCGCTCGTGCCCACCTAAATCGATGGCCACGCGATTGAATAAGTTTCCGTAGTAGGCCTGGTGACGTTTAAGCAGAACATCGTTGTCGAATTCGCTGGCAATGTCTAAATCACGCAGTGGCTGAATCGTTTCGTCGATTCCCTCGCCATCGGGCAATTTAACAAAGCCATTGAAGCTCGTATCACAGGCCAGCAACAACGTGACACTCCGGCAATCTTTCGCGACGATCTTTTTGTCCTCAACGGTGATTTCACCGCCATCGTGTTGCACGCGAATTCTCGTGCAAAATCGCATTCCCGTTCCGCGTTTGTCATCACGCTGGATGATGGGATTCTCGACCTGTTGATATGAGGGAGCAACATGAATGGGCGCGTGGCCACTCATCAGAAAATCGCCGTTCTCCGCACGAGATAGCTTGTGCTCCAGCAAGCTGTCCAGCGAAATTTCAAAGCTCATCCCTTGGGGATCGTCGGTTTGCAATTCCATGACAAACACTTGATCGGGGTAGCTCACAAACATTTTGCGAGAATGCTTATGTCCGTTTTCTTGGTATTCGACTTCAGCCACCGCGTCGGTAATGTCGAGGCTGCGTTGATAGTTGCTCGGTTTTCCTTGATTGAGAAACTTAATCCGCAGATTCCCGAGCGGCAAATACGACTGCGAATAGGCCCCTTGGAGTTTTTTGGTGAGCTCGCCCGCTTCGTGAAATTTTTCGGCCAGAACAAGCTCGCGAATTTTCGGCAGAAATTCCTTGCCGGCGGCGCTATTCCAATCGTACGGTGCCCCGGACCAAAGCGTGCTTTCGTTGAGCGTAATGGTTTCCTCATCGACGCCGCCAAAAACCATCACACCCAGTCGGCCATTGCCTAACGGCAAAGCCTCTTTTTCCCAGTCCGTGGCGGGATTGTCGTATTTGAGCGCAAGATGATCGGCAGGAACTGCCTGGGCCTGCGCACAAAACAAAGCTGTGAACAGGATCAACAGAGCGATGCGCAAAGGCTCAGTCTGCGTTAATTTTTTCAAGATCAGCATCGAGAAATATTTCTTTATTGGCGGGTAATTCTAGTTTCACTTCCTGGCCATCATAGCGAACAACGACTGGCTTACCGAGTGTTGAATGCAGTTTGCATCCGTTGAGTTTGCCATCCGACCAGTCCAGTTCGACCACAAAGCCACCGCGCGTGTGAAGCCCCGTCACTTTTCCTTGGGGCCAAACGCTCGGCAATGCAGGAAGTAGGTCGATGATCGTTGTGCCCTCCTCATCCTTGAGATGCGATTGCACGAGCATCTCGCAAATTCCATTGGTCGCACCGAAATTGCCGTCGATTTGAAACGGCGGATGCGCATCAAACAGATTCGGATAGACACCACCACCATTGTGCTTAGCTTTGGGGGAGCCCGTAAGCGTCAGCAGATTGTCCAGAATTTTGTAAGCATAATCGCCATCGCGCAAGCGCGCCCAGAGATTGATCTTCCAGGCGAGTGACCAACCCGTGCCACCGTCGCCGCGCATTTCCAGTGACTTCTTCGCGGCCTCAAACAACTCGGGAGTTTCAGGCGTGATTTCATCGCCGGGAAAGAGCCCCCACAAATGGGATACATGCCGATGACGGTTCTGGGGATCGTCAACATCTTCCAGCCATTCTTGCAATTGCCCATGTTGGCCGATTTTATTGGGAGCGATTCGCTTGGACATCTCATCCAGTTCCGCCGCAAACTCGGCGTCAACGCCTAGCGTCTTTGCCGCGGCACTCGTATTGGCAAACAGGTCGCGAATGATTTGGTGATCCATCGTGGGCCCCAGCACCAATCCTCCTTGTTCGGGCGAATTGCTCGGGCCACTGATCAGCCATTTTTCAGGAGTGCGCGGATCGACGATGAGCGTATCGGCGAAAAACTCAGCGGCTCCTTTCATCAATGGGTAGGCCGTCTCGCGGAGAAAGACTTCATCGCCCGTGTGCTGATAATGCCACCACAGATGTTGGCACAACCAAGCTCCTCCTGTGGGCCAGATGCCGTGATTCGACGCATTTATCGGAGCCGTGCCGCGCCACAAATCAAAGTTGTGGTGCAACACCCAACCCCGTGCTTTGTAGTGCTCGCGAGCGGTTTCCGCACCCGATGCGGCCAGTTCCTTCATCGCGGCGAAGAGTGGCTCACAACATACTCCCAAGCCACAAGCCTCCGCGGGCCAGTAGTTCATCTCCGCATTGATGTTGCTTGTGTATTTGCTATCCCAAGGGGGAGCCAATTGGTCGTTCCAAACCCCTTGCAAATTGGCCGGCTGATCTCCGGGGCGGCTGGATGCGATCAATAAATAGCGGCCATAGTGAAACAGCAACGCCGCCAGTTGGGGATCGCTCACTGATTTCGCGGCGAGAACTCGCTCGTCGGTTGGCAGATCATTCGTAACGTCATCGCCAAGAGTGAGCGTCACCCGGCGAAACAGTTCTTGATGATCTTTGATATGATTGTCTTCAAGCTGCTTAACAGTTTTCTCAGTAGCTTTGCTCAGATCGTCTCGACTGCGAGAAACCGGATCGGCGGAAATATCTCGAAAGTCGACGTGGTTGGTCGCGGCGGTGAGTAGCAATGTTGCCTGCGTGGCATTCTCGACACTAATCGCGTCGGCACTTTGTTGCACTTGGCCATCGGTTTCAAAACAGGCCAGATGGGCCGCGAATTTCATTTGTCCTTGAGGATTTCCTGCCCGCTGATTGTCGCTAGCGCGAACTCGCCCCGTCATGAGCTGCGTGTGGTCATTGGCCGCAGTCAATTCAATCTCAGTTTGCGGGCTCGTCAATTTCGCCGTAAACGAGAGCTTACCTGGCCGATCACACGACAACTTGATGACAACCACGCGGTCGGGATAGCTGGCGAATGTCTGGCGAGTATATTTCACGCCGTCGACTTCATAAGTTGTCGTGATCGTGGCGGTATCGAGATCGAGCTCTCGTTTGTAGTTGCTGTAGTTTTCGTGTTTAGTAAACACCAATTCAATATCCCCAAAAGGTTGATACGCCATCTGCCCCAAAGGTTGGGACATAAACTCTCGCCCGGCCAACTCCTCGGCTTCCTGTTGCTTACCTGCGAAGAGCAACTCCCGTATCTCGGGCAAAAAACGGTAGGCTCCTGGGTGAGCGTAGCTATGCGGTCCGCCGCTCCAGAGTGTGTCTTCGTTAAATTGGTATTTCGCCTGCGTAACGCCGCCAAAATCCATCACGCCCATGCGACCGTTGCCAACCGGCAGCGCTTCAACCCACTGGGTGGCGGGCTCATGATATTGAAGCAACCACGGAGAACTGAGTGCTGGTGTCATTAAAGACAGCACTACCACGGCTTGAAAGAACAAGGTGTGCAAAAATGCGTGGTGAGTTTGCAAAGAAGAGTTCCTTCAACGAGCTTTCGATACCGAGAATAGCGAACGATAAGGGAGAAATTTAGCAGAGTAAACAATCGCCAATTTCCAAGACTCTGTCTCCAAGGTATCCTAAGAAATTCATCTTGGCGAGCAATTGCATTCTCGGTCAATGTGATTGCGTGCAATAGTTCTTTTCAATCTTAGGGCGGACCTGCCGCCGCGAATGTAATGGCAATAACAGCTCCTCAGCCGACAACGCTCGGCATGACACCTTCGTTTGGCTTCGGCGATCGCATCGGTTTGGCGACACCAGGACACTTAGCCGCGCTGCGAAAAGCGGGCGGCGGCATCGCTCCGATCTTTGCGCAGCAGTCGATTCGCGAAATGGCCCGCACCAGCCGCAGCCCTGAAGGCGTAATGAACGACGCACTGCAGGCACTCACTGCTGGCGGTTGGATCGATGCTCACGGCGCCGACGCCGATCACCTCAAAACGCGCGAAGATGTCGACCGCACCGCGGCGGCGGGGTTTACTTTTTTCACGATCGATCCCTCGGGGCACGTCGACCAAATGGCCGACGACTATGATGAAGCGACCGTGCGCGCCAAATTTCAAGATATCAAGGAATACGCCGGTTGGGTTCCCGGCTACAAGGGTAACGAAGTCAAGCTCGCCAGCGGCTCGACGATTAATTTCGATGAACTGGCGGTGCTGCGTGCGGCGGTGAAATATGGCCGTGCCATCCGCGAAGCGATTGAACTGGCGATCTACATTCGCCAGGTACAGGAAGAAGCCAATCGGCCGTTTGAAATCGAACTATCCGTCGACGAAACCGAACAGCCAACGACGCTCGCCGAGCACTTTATTATCGCCGAGCAATGTTTGGCCAACGACATGAAGCTCGTGTCGCTTGCTCCGCGGTTTATCGGCCACTTTGAAAAAGGGGTCGACTACATCGGTGACCTGGCTGCGCTCGACAAATCGTTGAACGACCACGCCGCGATTGCTCGGCAACTCGGGCCTTACAAAATCAGTTTGCATTCGGGATCAGACAAAGTTTCGATGTACGCGGCTTTGTCGCGAGCCACCCAAGGGCAGTTTCACGTCAAAACCGCTGGCACATCTTATTTGGAAGCACTCAGGGTTGTGGCAATTCACGAGCCCGAGCTTTTCCGCGAGCTTTGTGAGTTCAGTTGTTCGCGCTACAACACCGATCGGGCGACTTATCACGTGCACGCCACGTTGGAAACGGTGCCTGCGCCCAGCGATTTGAGCGACACGGATCTCGTCAAGAAATATCTGGAACGCTGGGAAGATGTTCCCAACGGCAAGGGATTCACCGAAGCGGGGCGGCAGATTTTGCACTGCACGTTCGGTTCGGTGCTCACCGATGACCGCTTCGGCAAATTGGTGCGGCAATGCTTGGCCGACCATCAAGACACGTATTCCGAGGTTCTGGAAGAGCACTTTGCTCGTCATCTCGATGCTTTGCGAGCAGGCATGTAAGCCAGCAATCGCCATGAAATTCACGGCATTAGGCAATACGGGCTTACAAGTTCCACGCATCGTTTTTGGCACAAGCTGCTTGGGCAACTTATACGAAGCTTTGCCCGATGAGACCAAACTTGCCATCTCGCGCGAGTGGTTCGCGCATCAAGAGCCACCCGTGGTGATCGATACAGCCGGCAAATACGGGGCGGGACTCGCACTGGAAATGATAGGCCGCAATCTGCGCGAGTTGGAGATCGATCCCAAGCGGATCATCATCTCCAACAAACTCGGTTGGAAGCGCGTTCCGCTGACCACGCCAGAGCCGACCTTTGAACCGGGGGCGTGGGTGGATCTCGAGCATGATGCCGTCCAGTGCATTAGCTATGAAGGGATTCTTGAATGTTGGCAGCAAGGTTGCGAATTGCTTGGCCCTGGTTACTCGCCCCAGTTGCTCTCCGTTCACGATCCGGACGAATACTTGGCGAGCGCGAAATCGCCAGCTGAGCGCGAACAACGATTTGCTGATATTCTGGGAGCGTATCGGGCACTCCAAGAACTTAAGGCTGCTGGCAAGGCACAAGCGATCGGCATCGGTTCCAAAGACTGGCGGGTGATTCAAGAAGTGGAACGCGAAACAGAACTCGATTGGGTGATGCTGGCCAACAGTTTGACGATTTATCGTCATCCCCCTGAACTGCTAGAGTTTGTGGCCAAACTAAATCGCCAGAATATCGCGATCATCAATTCCGCCGTGTTCCACGCAGGATTTCTCGTTGGAGGAAAGTTTTTCGATTACCGCGTTGTGACACCAAACGAGAATCCCGACTTGTTTGTTTGGCGTGAAAATTTCTTGAACATCTGTCAGAAACACATGGTAAAACCGGCCACGGTTTGTGTTCAGTTCGGCCTGACCGTGCCAGGGGTGTTGGCCGTGTCGCTCAATACGAGCGATCCCGCTCGGATCGCCGATAATGTGTCAGCCGTGCAAGCCTCGATCCCCGCTGAATTTTGGTATGATGCCAAGCAAGCGGGGCTCATTGCAGCCGACTACCCGTACGTTGGATAAATTGTGGGAGATTCTTCATGCTTAAGTCTGGGATATTGAATCCACAGATCAATTCGCTTTTGAGTCGTGTGCGACACACCAACACGTTGGTGATCGCCGACCGCGGCTTTCCGTTTTGGCCGACGATCGAGACGGTCGATATCTCTCTGATTGACGGGATTCCGACGGTGCTCGAAGTTTTGCGGGCCGTGCAGCAGAACTTCGTGATTGGCAAAGCCTGGATGGCCGAAGAGTTTTTGGCGAATAACACCAAGCAAGTCATCGATCAGTACGCATCGGCATTTGAGGGGATCGAATTGACACACGAGGCGCACGTCGAATTCAAACATCGCGTCCCCCAGGCCATCGGCCTCATACGCACAGGAGAGACGATTCAATACGCCAACATGATTTTGGAATCGGCCTGACATGAAAATCGATGCCCATCATCATTTCTGGCAATACAATTCTGAGGAGTTTGGTTGGATCGACGATTCTCTCGAGCGGATTCGTCGCAACTTTTTGCCCGCCGATTTGCAGACAGAAATTCAAGCTGCTGGCGTTGATGGGGTCGTTTCCGTCCAAGCCCGTCAATCGCTTGAAGAAACCCAGTGGCTACTCGATTTGGCTTCCGCAAACGATTTTCTCAAAGGAGTCGTCGGCTGGGTGCCACTTGTCGACGAGAATGTTCACCAACACCTGGAACAGTTTGGCACGAACCCTAAGTTCAAAGCTGTACGCCACGTGGTGCAAGCTGAGCCCGATGACGAATTTATTCTCCGCAAAAATTTCAGCGCGGGAATCTCGGCGCTTCAAAAGTACGACTTAGTGTACGACATCCTGATTTTCGAGCGGCAACTACCCTATGCGATTCAATTCGTGGATCGCCATCCCGATCAAATTTTCGTCCTTGATCACATCGCCAAGCCACGCATCAAAGAGAATCTGATCGAGGATTGGGCAACCAACATCCGCGAACTCGCCAAGCGGCCCAATGTCTTTTGCAAAGTCTCGGGCATGGTTACCGAAGCCGATTTCAAGTCGTGGACGCCGGAACAATTGAAACCCTATTGGGAAACGGTCCTCGCCGCGTTTGGTCCTGATCGACTGATGTTTGGTTCCGATTGGCCGGTTTGTTTGGTGGCTTGCGAATACGAACGCTGGTTGGGTGTCGTCGGTGAGTTTGCGGCTTCTCTTTCGTCAAGCGAGCAGGGGAGCTTGTTTGGTCAGACCGCTCAAAGAGTTTACAAACTCGCTTAAACGCTTCGAGAATTCTTCATGAAAGCATTTGTTATCAATGAGCCCGGCAAGACTTCACTTGTCGAACGCGATCAACCACAGCCTGCGGCTGGGGAAGTCTTGCTCAAGGTGGCTTGCGTCGGTTTCTGTGGCAGCGATCTCAATACGTTTCGAGGTCTCAATCCGCTGGTGAGTTATCCGCGGATTCCCGGCCACGAAGTCAGCGGTGTGATCGTGGATGCCGCCCCCGATGCCTTAAAAGAATTTCAGCTTGGCCAAGAAGTCTTGGTCATGCCCTACACGGCCTGCGGCAAGTGCACCTCGTGCCGTTGTGGCCGCACGAATTGCTGTCAATTCAATCAAACGTTGGGCGTGCAACGCGACGGTGCGATGGCCGAGTATATCGCTGTTCCCACTGAAAAACTTCTCGCTGCGCCAAGGCTTTCTTTGGCAGAACTTGCGCTCGTCGAACCACTCACGATTGGCTTTCACGCAGTTGATCGGGGCCGTGTGACAAGCAACGACACTGTAGCGGTGCTCGGCTGCGGAGCCATTGGTTTGGGTGCGATCGCTGGCGCGGCGGCGCGCTGCGCCCGTGTGATCGCCGTCGATATTGACGATGCGAAACTAAAACTTGGCCGATTGTGTGGTGCCAGCGAAGTCATTCATTCCAGCCGAGAATCATTGCACGAAGCTCTCGCCCAGCTGACCGCTGGTGACGGACCTCATGTCATCGTCGAAGCGATTGGCCTACCTCAAACTTTTCAAGCCGCGGTCTCGGAAGTTTGTTTCGCGGGCCGCGTCGTTTACATCGGCTATGCAAAGGCACCGGTCGAGTACGAAACCAAATACTTCGTGATGAAGGAACTCGATATTCTTGGTTCGCGCAACGCCACGGCCCAAGATTTTCGCGATGTGATTCAACTCTTGGAAAGCGGCAAATTTCCCGTTCAAAGTGTGATTTCACACACAACGGATCTCGCCGGTGCGGGCGAACTGCTTCGCCAATGGAGCGAACGTCCCAGCGATTTCACCAAGATCCAAGTCGTGTTCGATTAGACGAGCTATTTGGCAGCCACGGCATGCTGCTGTTGTTCGCCCAGTCCTTGCACGCCCAGCCGCATCGTTTGTCCCGGCTGTAAGAAAACCATCGGCTTTTGGCCCATGCCGACGCCGGGGGGTGTACCAGTCGTGATGACATCTCCTGGCCGTAACGACATAAATTGGCTGATGTAGCTGACCAAAGTTTTCACGCCGAAAATCATCGTGCTCGTCGAGCCGTTCTGATATCGATGGCCATCCACTTCGAGCCACAAATCCAGTTGTTGCGGATCGGGAATCTCATCTTTTGTCACAAGCCAAGGACCCAGTGGAGCAAAAGTATCGCAGCCTTTACCTTTATCCCACGTGCCGCAGCGGTCTTTCTGGAAGGACCGCTCTGAGACGTCATTCACCACGCAGTAGCCCGCGACATAATCCAATGCCGTTTCTTCAGTGACATACTTCGCATGCTTGCCGATCACGACTCCCAGTTCGACTTCCCAATCGGTCTTGGTCGATCTCCGGGGAATCTCCACGTCGTCGTACGGCCCAGAAATCGCCGTCGTGGCCTTCATGAAGATCACCGGCTCGGTGGGGATTTGAGCACCGGTTTCCGCGGCGTGGTCGGCGTAGTTCAAACCGATGCCAATGATTTTGCTTGTTCCCGCAACGCATGGTCCAAGCCGTACGCCTTGGTTGACCACTGGTAAAGTGTTGATGTCGAGTTTCTGCAGCTTTATCAGCGACTCTTCCGATAACGCGTCACCGCTAAGATCGTCGATCTGACCCTCCAAAGAGCGAATTTGTCCCGCCGCATCGAGCAATCCTGGTTTTTCTTGGCCGCGTTCGCCAAATCTCAAAAGCTTCATAGGAACTCCTTGGACAATCAGCCACGGATGGCAACAGGCTCAATTGGCAAAAGATAACGGTTGGTCAACGTTAAAACAAAAATCAAATTGAAAATTGGGGGTTTCACAATGGCTTTTCATGGTCGAAGATGCCGAAGCAGCAGCTATTGCGATTCATTGCACTCCAAAACCAATCGAGGAACGAACTATGGGGAAAAACTCGTTCCAAATTGTCGTGCTCGATGGCTATACCTTAGCCGCAGAGGACCTGAGCTGGGAAGGGCTGCAAGCCCTGGGGCATTGTGCGATCTACGACCGCACTCCCGAAGACAAGATTGTTGAGCGCACCCAGGATGCCGACGCGGTTCTTATCAATAAAATTGCCTTAAGAGCGGCCTCACTCGAGCAACTGCCAAAATTGAAATACATCGGTGTCACCGCGACGGGGACCAATATCGTCCATCTTGCTGCCGCAAAATCCCAGGGCATCGTGGTGACGAATGTTCCGGGTTACGCCACCCGTTCGGTGGCGCAATTGGTCTTTGCCCATTTGCTCAACTTGACCCAAGGCGTGGGAGATCACGCGGCCGCCGTGCGTGCCGGTCAGTGGTCGTCGTGCCCTGATTTTAGCTTTTGGAACACGCCCCAAATTGAACTCGCCGGGCTCACGATGGGAATCGTCGGCTTTGGAGCCATCGGCCGAGAAGTGGCCAAGCTGGCCGATGCCTTCGGGATGAAAGTCTTAGCGACGAGCCGTTCCCCCGTGCAGCGGCCCAGTTACGTGAGCATGGTCGACATCGACATCATGTTTCGCATCGCCGACGTGATTTCACTGCATTGTCCGCTCACGCCCGAAACACAGGAATTGGTGAATCGCAAACGGCTCAGCAAAATGAAACGCACGGCGTTTCTCATCAATACGGGCCGCGGGCAGCTGATTGATGAAGTGGCGCTCGCCGAAGCATTGACTTCGCGGCAGCTTGCCGGTGCTGGTCTCGACGTACTCTCGGTCGAGCCGCCCCCCACTGACCATCCCTTGCTTACTGCACCGAACTGCTACATCACACCCCATCTTGCCTGGGCAACTCACAGCGCGCGGCAACGTTTGTTGCAGACGGTCGTCGATAATCTGGCGGGGTTTCAGGCGGGCACGCCCAAGAACGTCGTCAACTGAGTTCACCGGTACTCACAGAGTTCCAGCAGGTTATCTTCCGGATCGCGAAAGTAAACGAGTCGCTTCTTTGCTCCGCCGGCATATTTCACTTGGGTATCGGGAACGGATTTCACATCGCTTTGAAATGAAACTCCTGCCGCTTGCAATCGCGTGACCAGCGAATCAATCTCCGAAACTCGAAATGCCATGTGCCGTAGACCAAAAACATGCGGCGCATTTGGCACGGCGGGCTCAATGGCAGCCGGTGCCCGATAGTCGATCAGTTCAATCCGTGGCCCCGATGGCAAATCAAGATAGACTACATCCGCTTCGACGCCCGACAATCCGACCGTCTCGTCGATCCACGCTCCTGAGATAGTCACTTGCTTAGTGACCGTGAAGCCCAGCACGTCGCGATAAAAAACCGTCATTCGTTCCAAATCGCGAACGACGATATTCACATGGTCAATCGATTCAATCATTGCCGCGTCAAACCACCTTCGTTACGCCCGGCACGGGGACGGGGTAGTTGCCTTTGGCATCTGGCACGACCGGCGGCGCTGCGGCGAAATTGTATTCCTTGGGCGAAAGGTCAATCTCGGAATTGATCGCTTCGTCCCACTCCATCATTTTGCCGGAGTAGGTCGCCATGCGCCCCATGATGGCGGTCATCGTGCTGTGAGCGCCGTACTCCGCTTCGTTGTAAGGTTTCCCTTCGCGAATCGCGGCAAACAGATGATCGTGTTCCAACTGATAAGGATCGGCGCGTTCGCCGTCGTATTTCCATTCGCCTTCAGGAGACTTAATCATGCCCCCGCTGATGTTCGAACGGCCTTTCGAGCCCGTGGCAAATTCGGCGACTTGATTCCAACAGCCATCCATGTGGCGGCATTCACTTAGCATGGTTGAACCATCGGGATACGTAAACTCGACGACATGGTGATCAAAAATTTGGCCGAAATCAGGCGAAGTTCGGCGTTCACGACCACCCGCTCCCTGAGCAGAAATCGGATGAGCTTGCTTGACCCAGTTGCTGACGTCGATGTTATGAATGTGTTGCTCGACAATATGATCGCCGCATAGCCAATCGAAGTAGTACCAATTGTTGACTTGGTATTCCATCTCCGTGGGTTCGTGGCCATACGACTTATAGAAGTCGCCACGAGTACGCAACCACAACGGCCCGCTGTTCCAGTAAACCCGCGTGAGCAAGATGTCGCCGATCGCGCCGTCCTGCAATCGTTTGACGGTTTCGATATAAGCCGGATCATGACGGCGCTGCAAACCCACGCCCACACATAACCCCTTTTCCTCGGCCATTTTGCCGGCCGCTAGAATCTTGCGAATTCCCGGCGCGTCGACGGCCACCGGTTTTTCCGTGAACACGTGCTTGCCTGCCTTGATGGCGGCTTCCACATGTTGAGGGCGGAAGCCCGGAGGCGTGGCATGAATCACAACGTCAACGCCGCTGTCGATAGCTTGTTGATAGGCATCGAGACCAGCGAACTGGCGTTCGGCGGGAACTTGAACGGCAGCAGCTGCTTTATCAATCGCGTCACTGCCCCAACGCTGTTCCAAAGTCCGCGAAATACGATCGAGCGATTGTTCAATTCGCTTATCGAAGGCGTCGGCCATCGCCCATAACGTGACTTTGCCGTTCGTAGACAGAGCTTGCACAGCCGCGTCGTTGCCACGTCCACCACAGCCAATCAACGCGACTTTGATTTCCTTATCGCCTAAGGCTTGGCCCGCTCGTACTGTACTCAATCCGGTTGCCACAGCCGCCCCTCCCAAAGCCAAAGCGGATGAGGCTTTGACAAACTCACGGCGGGTGGGCAAAGCGGAAGAAGGTTGAGGTTGATCTGCCATCGCGCGAAACTCCCTACGATCAAGATAAGAGAACGAGTACGACAAGTTCTATTATTATCCGCGATAAGTGAATTCATGCCAACGGGTTGTCACTGATCTTCTTGAGACAGTGTAATTTCCGCGGTGGCCCCTGGTAGGCGTGAATCCGCCGAAACTTTCACCCCGCGGCCTTCTTCGAGCCGGTCCGCCACGTCCTGCTCGATCCGTTTGATATCGGCGTCCCAAACTTTTTTACGAAGTTCGGCGTTCATCGGTGCGAGGGGCCGAATAATGCGAAATCCTACCCCCGTGGCGGGCTCTTCGGTGAACCACCAGGGGCTTGTTGGCAAGTTGGGATCGGAAAGCGTCCACTCCGGGTCATCGGATTGATAACGCGCCGCACTTCGGCAGTCAGGGGCTTCTACAAGCCAGCTGCCCCCACGAATCGAACGTGGAAACAACTTCACTGGCCAAGCCACGGCTTCCGCCACGGTCACTCCTTCTTTTAATTTCGAGTAGTGATCGGCGACATATTCATCGAGGACCCATTCAGCGACATTACCGTGCATGTCATAGAGTCCCCAAGGATTGGGTTTCAACTGACCGACTTCATGGGTCTGATAATCGGCGTTGTCAGTCGTCCAAGCATAGTCACCAATATTCGCGGCATCGTCGCCGAAGGAATAGGCCGTCGTTGTGCCCGCTCGGGCCGCGTATTCCCATTCGGCCTCGGTCGGCAATCGAAACTGCTCGCCCGTAATGCCGCTCAGCCACTTGGTGTATTGCTTCGCCGCAAATTGGCTCATCGTCACCGCGGGCTGCTCGGGCTCTTCACCTGGGCCATAAGTAAAACTTGAATCGTAGAGTGGAGTGGGGCAGGTGATCGCATCCACGTCGAGTGCTTCCTTCTCCAGGTACTCTTTCACCTTGGGCATCGCCTCAAGTTGTTTCTTAGCCGATTCCATCCGCGTGCCGGTGAATCGCAATTCATCGAGCTTCTTAAAGATCTCATACTGCTGCATAAAGTTTTGGTATTCGGCCCAAGTCACTTCATGTTTCCCGATCCAGAAAGGTTCGACTTTAACTCGCAATTGGTGACCTTCATCTTCGCGGCGATTTTCTTCGAATGCTGGGCTTCCCAACAAAAACTCGCCCCCTGGAATGGGAATCATTTCAAACGAAACCGTGCTATCAGGAATGGTGACGGTATAGGGCACCATGAAACCGCCCCCTTCAATCTCTACTGCGGCCGGCTGGCCAGGGTCTTTGCTCACGATGCCCGGCGTGTCTGCGGCATGCAGAAAAGAAAGCGGGTTTGAGCCAACACAAATCAACAAGCAGAAAATTGCAGTCAAACGCACGATGAACCAACTCCCTGTTGAATGGCAGACAGAATCGAGGCAGCCGTCGGTAATCCGGAATCACAAATGGCTCGCAGCTTCAGCGGCACGCCATCCATTCTAAAGATCGTGCCGCCGCTATGCACGCCGGGTGTAGTCGTGGTGATCTGGACCGTGGGAGCAAATGACGGCGATTGGCCCGTATCGTCCAATAAAATGGACGGCAGAGTTTTTAATCGCTCACGAACTGCTGGGCTCAAACATTCAAGGGATTCGCTCCCAAGAATCACCACGGCATCGGCTTCGCCTTGCTCTAGCACGGCATTGGCTGAATAGGCATAGGGATCGTAGCGCGGATAGCCTAAGGCGAAATTTACACCGCAGGGATAACCCGTTTGCCAGGCCAACACGTTCTCGATCTGCGTGCCGCCCAATCCCACCGCTACGCTGCGAGAGCGATTGTTGAGTTGTCGAACCAACAAGAACAACGATTTAATTTCTGCCTGCCCGCCAATGCCCGGTCCAAACAGAACTGCGGAGTAATTCACTTCTTGCAACCAGCTTGTAAGCTGTTTTAACTTTTCGACATCAATTCCAGCGATTGTCTTTGGCTCAATCTCAATGCCAGCAACGATCGCGCGTATGGTAACGATTGCCGCAAGCACATTTTCATGTCCGATGTTGAAAGTCAGATCGTCTTTCTGCTCGAAAGTCGAGTTAATAGAGATGATGCGGCGATTGCCAGCAAAGAATCTTCCCGTCGGAGCAAGAAATCGCTTAGATAGCTCTGGATGGGTTCTCTCTGGATCAGCTCCCCAGAGAACCACCACATCGGCCCGTTGTTTGATTTCGCCCAAGGTGCACGTCGAAATGCCGACAGATTGCAGGGCGACAATCGCATCGCGATGAAACGCGGGAATGGCCGGATCGATCGTCGCCCCCAAATGATCTGCGAGTGCAACGGCCGCCCGCTGCGTTTCCACAGTGCTGCCAGACAAGCCATAAAGCAGCGGCGACTTGGCCTCTGCCAAAAACTCCGCAGCTCGCTCGATTGCAACAGACTGCGAAACATCATGTCCATCGACTTTCGCTTGGGGGCCTTCATCTAGCGAACGACCTTTTAATCGGGCCGTGCAAAGCGGGCACGCATTTTTAACTTCAACGATCTGCTGCTTATCGATGCGCAGCGTGATCTCCTCGCAAACCAAGCCGCATGCCGCGCACGTCACGTTGTCGATGGTTGTTGTCATGCTAGCTCGCTAGGAAAACCTCGCCCCGTCCCGTCGCTAAGAAGTCGCCGTTGTACTGGTGCCACTGGCGATTAGCATTCCAAAGGTCGTTTTCATATCCCAGCGTTTGCAGTTGCCGGCCGACCATGCCCAGCACCGGTGCATGAGACGTGCAGGCGTAGCGAAACGTGGGCAAAAGCTGCATGGTCTTATTTCCCGATAGGCAAAGCGTGCCCCGTTTCATTCCGAGTCCAAGACTCGCGCCGCATTCTCCGCCAATCACAATTGTCCCCGCCAACATGTCGCGTCCGACGCAGTGGCCAGCGTTTCCACGAATGGCAATCAGTCCACGTCGCATACGAGTACCAACGTCATGGCCGGCATCACCCATGACTATGATCGTGCCACCGGTCATCCCGCGCGTTGACCCAGCACGTGCACCGCCGACCGAGTTACCCGCCGAACCTGTGACATGAATGGTGCCACCTTGCATCTCAAGCCCCACACCATCGCCGGCATGGCCAACGATCTCGATTTCGCCTCCTTGCATAGCGCTTCCCACTTCGCGGCCAGCATTGCCTTCGACTCGAATCTTGCCAGAATTCATCTTCGCGCCGAGGCCCACCGCGGTGGAAAGGTCGCCCACAAACTGCAGCTTTCCATCTTCAAGATCGCCAGAAATCTCAAAAAAATCAGCAACAGCTTGCTTCTCTCTCCCCAGATAAATCTCCGTGCGCAAAATCTGGGCGATCGGTTGATCGGCCAACGCTTCGGGCGTAATTCCCGCCAGTTCCAGCGGGCAAGAAACGCCTGTCTTGAGAGTGAAAGTGAGCATGTTCTTAGCGTAAGCTGCGAATCCTTGATCGCAAAGCCATAAACAGACGTTTGCACGCTCGGAATTTCACGGGAGAATCAGCCCATGCAACGAGGTGCGATCATTTTGTGTGGGGGCCAATCCAGCCGCATGGGCGTTGATAAGGCTCTCTTGCCATTCGGCGATGAAACGATGCTCCAGCGCGTCGTGCGAATCGTTGGCACCCAGGTCACATCCAAACACACGGTAGTCGTCGCTTCTTCACAGCAAGAATTGCCTGAACTTCCAACACTCGTTTGCCGCGACGACGAAGAATACCGCGGACCACTCGCAGCGATGGCACGTGGACTCGCCGCACTTCCAAATGATGTGGAGGCGGTGTTCATCACCGGTTGTGACGCTCCTTTGTTATTACCGGAGGTTATCGATTTCTTGTTTGCCGAACTTGGTTCCGCAGATGCCGTCGTTCCCCATGATGCCGAGCACCTGCATCCCCTTTGCGCCGTTTACAGTGTTGGCGTTCAAGAAAGAATTGAGAAACAAATCAGTCAGGGCCAACATTCGTTATATCAATTCATCAAGCAACTCGATGCGAATTTGATTGATACTGATATTCTGCGACCGATAGATCCCGAACTTCTCTCGCTTCGAAATCTCAATAGCCACGACGATTACTTGTCGGCACTCGCCGCCGCCGGATTTTCAACACCATAGTTTTGCCAACTCACCGAATAGTTGTCTTCAAACCAAGTTTTGATGTCGGGCTCAAGTTCGCGATCATACTCCCGCTCGATGTGCAGCACCCTCCCGACGGGCGTGCTGCGAATCTCTCCCTGTTCGACAACAATCTCGCCCGACTTCATCACCAATCGTGGCAATTCGAACATTGTTTCCTTATTCTCGTGCGGCGTGTAAATCGTAATGTCGGCATCCGCGCCGGGCCCCAAATGGCCTTTGTCTTTTAGTCCCAAAATTCGCGCCGGACCGGCACGGGTGATAATCGCGATTTCGTTGAGTGTGTACTCGCGATTAAGATCCGCCAGGCAAGATCGCTTGAGCAGCGTTGGCGGGCAATCTTTCAGCATGTCGCTGCGATAAGTCCGATCCATCAGTAACCGAATGATTTGCGGGTAGGCCAAAAACGAACCGCCGTTGGGGTGATCGGTGCTCATCACGACACGCCAGGGATCCTCGACCAGCAAATACCACTCCAGCCCAATCGCCCACTGCAAGGCATGTACGAGTGACTTGTTCTTATAAGTAATCGGCGAAACCCCGCAACCCGCTTCCATCTCGACGTCGCAGCTAATCCATTTCGTGCCGTAAAGATTCGCGAGAAAATGCCCCAACGGGCCGTCGCCCGTCATGCTTGTTGTTTCGCCGAACAAAACTTGCCCCACGTCGACCGTCAAATTTTCGTGGGCGTTCACATAGTCGGCAAGCTGCGCAACCTTGCTGTTGAATGTTCCTTCATCAGCATCACCGCCGCCGTAGCTGTGGAACTGAATATGCGTGAGATGACCTCGGCGTCCTTCCAGGGCGTTCATCGTTTCCAGCGTCGTCTGCCAATTGCCGGGCATTCCCAACTGATTGCAATGAATATGAACCGGGTGGGGTAATTGTAGCTCCGCGGCAGCATGCGCAACCGAGGTGATAATTTGCCTTGGCGTGACATTAAAGTTGGGAACTACGTCATCAAATCCCGTGTTGCGTGAACCGCTCGCCGATTTCCAAGTTTCAACGCCGCCGGGGTTCACGAGCTTGGGGGCGTAACCTTTCCCCGCCGCCAACAGCCAAGCCATGAAAGCTCGCAACTTCTGCGGCTCATTCTGTTCGATCGCCCGCATGATGTAGTGGTTGTTGCCCATCAGCAGATAGCACCCTTTGTCGAGGCATGGCGTGTCGGCAAACTCCTCGTGGGCATGGGCGGCCAACAACGGTGGCACGGCCGCGTCAAAGGCGGTGGTGTAACCCAAAGCTGCGTATTGGTATCCCGTGGCAAATGTGCTGGGGACGCTCCCGCGTGTCCCGCTGCGAGTTAGCGGCGTCCGCCGCATGGGTTCGGCTTGGCGATGATCTTCGGGTCGAAACTTGCGCGCCGCGTTGACCTTGGGGCCCGCGATATGACAGTGCATGTCGATTCCACCCGGCATGACGACCAGGCCCTTGGCGTCGATGGTTCGCGCGGGCCGAGCTTTGGAATCGCTCGGCGCGGGCACAATCTTACCGTCTTCGATCCACAGGTCGCGCACCTCGCCGTCGATGCCGTTGGCCGGATCGTAAATCGTTCCCCCCGAGATCTTCGTGAAATCGCCCATCAAAATTTCGCTGCGTTGTTCTCGTTGTTCGGCTGGCCGCTTGTGAAAGTTTCCATTGTACGCCATCCTGAATGACCAACTCTACAGGAAAACATGAGGGAGTCACAAACATGAAAGCCGTGTGGTACGAAGCTGTTGGTCCTGCTGATCAAGTCCTGCAATATGGTGAACTTCCTGATCCCCAGCCTCAATCGGGCGAGGTCCGCATCGCCGTGCGTGTTTCGGGAGTGAATCCCATCGACGTGAAAAAGCGAATGGGGGGACGCGGCGGCATGGCGAGCGCTCGCGTGATTCCTCATTTCGACGGTGTCGGGGTCATCGAAGCGGTGGGTGCAGGAGTTGATCCCAAACGGGTTGGCGAGCGAGTCTGGTTCTACGAAGCCCAGTGGCAACGCGACAACGGCGCGGCCGCCGACCTTGTTTGCTTACCAGCACACCTGGCGATTCCCCTGCCCGACGATGTTGATTTTGAAGTCGGTGCCTGTTTGGGTATCCCCGCGCTCACCGCCTACGGATCCGTGTTTTATGACGGCAAGGTCCAGGGCCAAACAATTTTGGTCACCGGCGGCGCGGGATCGGTGGGGCGTTATGCGATTCAATTTGCTAAGCTTTCTGGCGCGCGTGTGATCACAACGGTCAGCAACGATGAAAAAGCCGCCAGCGCTCAAGCCGCGGGTGCCGACGAAATCATCAATTACAAAACCACCGACGTCGCCGAGCACGTGCTTGAACTCACCAACGGCCAAGGGGTCGATCGCGTCGTGGAAGTCGAATTCGGCGGCAACCTGGCGACCAATCTCAAGGCCGTTCGCATTGGCGGGATCATTGCCACCTACGCGTCCCAAGCCATGCCCGAGCCGAAGCTTCCGTTTTACGATTTGATGTACCGCAACATCACGATCCATCCAACAGTCGTATTTCAACTCCCCGCGGCACTCAAGGCCGAAGGAACGTGCGACATAACAGGTTGGCTCCAGGCGGGGAAGCTCACGCACGAAATTGGCGCACGCTTCCCGCTTGCCGAAACCGTCAAGGCGCATCAAGCCGTCGAAAACGGCACGATGGGTAAAGTGCTTGTCGTTAACTGAAGCACGATAATGGACTGTGGACGATAGGACTGTAGACTGTGGACCCATATATCCGAAGTCCTACAGTCCACAGTTTTCTTACAACTCTTTGGTCTCGAAAATCTCATTACCCGCAAGTAAATCACCACTTTGCAAACCTTTGGTGAACCAGCGGACCCGCTGTTCCGACGTGCCGTGGGTGAACGATTCGGGGACGACGTAACCTTGCGTCTGCATTTGCAAGCGGTCGTCGCCGATGGCCGTGGCCGCGTTCAGAGCTTCCTTGATGTCACCCGGTTCGAGCACTTGCCAGTTCTGCTGCGCGTGATGGGCCCAGACACCGGCCAGATAATCGGCGTGCAGTTCCATCCGCACGGAGAGCTTGTTGTACTCCTTCTCACTGATGCGGCCTTGATACGACTGAATTTTATCGGCGATGCCTAAGAGCTTTTGCACGTGATGACCAACTTCGTGAGCCACAACATAGGCTTGCGCGAAATCGCCAGGAGCATTAAAGCGTCGTTCCATTTCGTCAAAGAACGAGAGGTCGAGATAAACCTGCTGATCGAGCGGACAGTAAAAAGGCCCGGTGGCGGCACTGGCAAAACCGCAGGCGCTTTGAACGCGCTGAGTGAAGAGCACCAATTTGGGTTCGCGATAGCGCTCGCCCTGTTCGGCGAAAAGTTGATTCCAAACATCTTCGGTTTGTCCCAATACGATCTTAATAAATCGTGCCGATTCTTCTTGCGCCGGATCGATGGGCCCTTGCTCCACGGGGGCTTGCTGTTGACCCTGATTGAGCACTTCCGCGACCTTAGCGGCCTGCCGAGGGTCGCCACCCAGGAGCAGCACAACAAGAAAGATGACCAGCGTCACGAGCCCGCCACCACCGACGACGGCACCGGGCGTTAAACGACGACGATCTTCGACATTGGTGCTTTCGCGGCTGCCTTCAGTGCGCATCGTTCTTTCCTTTTGTATGGCCCAGCAATGAGTCATGTTGTCCAGATGAAAAGCAAATTGGGCAAAAGCAATGCTCAATCGATTGCAAGTGTGAGTTTAGGAAATGCCGAAACCCCCTGCAATCATTCGGGTTGCTGGGCTTATTTCGGATCAAAACGGCCGGGCCCGAACACGTCGCCCCGCGGCAGCTTTTTGCACAGCCAGATGCCCAAGAAATAGAGCGCCGTCAGCGGTAAGGCCATCATCAGCATACTGCCTGGGTCCGCGGGGGTGAGAATCATCGCGATGATGAAGATCACCACCACCGAGATTCGCCAGCTGCTCAAATACGACTGCACCGTAAAGATGCCCATCCGTTCGAGCGCGACCATCACCAGCGGCAACTGGAAGCTCAAACCAAAACCGAGTGGCAGGAACAACACAAAGCTCATCCAGTCGCTAATCCGCGGCGTGGGGGTGATACCCATCTTGGCGTTGAACCAAAACAGAAAATCAAGCACAAAGTCGAAGACCGCAAAGAAAGCGAGCGCAGCCCCCGCGAAGAACAAGCCCAAGCTCATCGGCATATACAGATAAACAAGATTGCGTTCCCGTTTATAAAGTCCCGCGGCGACGAAGTTCCAGATGAAATAAAAGATGAACGGGCTGGCGAGAATCGCCCCCACCACCAGCGAAGCCTTCATGTAGATCATAAACGGCTCTTGGCCGCTGAGGCTGATCACGGCAACGCGCGGATCGTCTTCCAGCGGGCGATAAAGCCTGAGCTGAATCATATCCTCACGCCGAACGGCAAAGCCCTCCCCTTCCGCTGGTGCTGGAATATCAATTCCCAGGGCTTTAGAAAGGTCCTGGCGATCGACGTACAAATCCTCGGGCATGAGTCCGTCGGCGGCGATTTCCTCGGCCGCGGTGCCAATGTCTTCTGGCACCGACTCACCCAGGGCTTGTTGTGCCTCGAGCCTGGAGTAAATCTCTCCCTCGGATTGTTCGCGGTAAAAATTATCGAGAGCCCGGCGGAGCGGCGTTTGCATGTAATCCACGACATGCCAACCGATACCGAGCCCCACAAGCGTGCCGATCATCCAAGCCGCGAGCGACTTGAAGAGCGCAGTGCGCAGCTCTTCAAGATGCTCGGAAAACGACATTTTCGTTTTCTCGAGAAGATCTTCGTCCTCGGGGGCAGCGGGCATGGCGGCGATGAACGGTTAGGGCGGTCGTGGAGCAAGTTCGGCACTGTCGGCCAGGCCAGCAGCGGCATCTTCTTCAGATGCTAAAGAATACGACAGAGACACGCCGCCGGAGGGGCCCGCCACCAATCGTCCTAAGTTCCATGTTAACAAGGGATTGGAGCGTCGACAACGCAGGGAAATAACTTACCACCAAGACACAAAGGTTACAAAGTGTCTATTCATATGAACTCCGATACGAACGGCTGGTGCGTCACCTATTTCGCCTTGTAAGCAATATTTTTCTTATCTTTGAGTCCTTTGAGTCTTTGTGGTTAACGAAACTCGCTTGCTCAGAAAACGACAATCGCGATGATGGGGGATTCGAGTTTTCTGGAGCGAATCGAATGACGAAATCATGTGACTATCCCCTCCGCTTTGAACCCTTGTTCCGCCGCTATTTGTGGGGGGGCCGCCGACTGGGGACCATGCTCGGCAAAGCCATTGGTGCGGGCGACGACTACGCCGAGAGCTGGGAACTCGTCGATCACGGCAACGATCAAAGCGTGGTGAGTGCCGGGGCACTTCAGGGACTCACGCTCCATGAGTTGGTCACGCAGCATGGCGAGCAGTTGCTTGGTCGCCATGCTGGCCAATCACAGTTTCCGCTCTTGTTCAAATTTTTGGATTGCAATCGGACGCTTTCCGTTCAAGTTCATCCCAACGACGACCAAGGGGCTTTGCTCGATCCGCCCGACTTGGGTAAGACCGAGGCCTGGGTGGTGCTGGCCACCGAGCCCGGCAGCAAAATTTACGCGGGGCTCAAGCCGGGGGTCTCGCGCCGACTATTGGCCGCGGCAATTGAAGCCGGTCATTGCGAAACTTGTTTGCACGAATTTGAACCGGCCGTCGGGGATTGTATTTTCATCAAGGCGGGAACCATTCACGCCTTGGGGGCGGGACTCGTGATCGCTGAAATTCAACAGGCGAGCGACACAACCTTTCGCTTGTTCGATTGGAACCGCGTCGATACCGAGGGGAAGCCACGGCAGTTGCATATCACCGAGTCGCTCGACGTGACGGATTACCAGCGCGGCCCGGTCGCACCGCAACAGCCAGCGCAGACCGATTCGCCCGAGCGGCAGCGATTGGTCGAGTGCGACAAGTTTGTGCTCGATCGACTCACGATTAGCGACCCGGCTGCGTTTTCTGAGCCACAAACGGCAGTGGTCGGTGGCGACGAGCGGTTTCATTGGCTCGTGCCTCTGACGGGTGCTATCACCGTGGCGGGGGATGCGGTGCAGGAACCGCTCGCCCTGGGCAATACGTGCTTAATTCCCGCCGCCGCGGGTGCCGTCGAGATCGTGCCACAAACGAGCGCTGTGGTGCTCGATATCTATCTTCCGTGAATTTTGGCCCAGCACTACAATTCGCCGCATTCTGACCGCTGGACGGTTATATCAGTGTCTGCCGCGAGCCAACATTATGTGGTGCAAAGTCTTCAAACTGACAATCGTTGGAATTTTACTGGCGGAACTCACCGCCTGTTCGCCGACGATACGTTGGCCACGGCTGGCCAGTCCCGGCACGGCCCCCTTTCAGCGCCACAATGCCGAGCAGTTCGATCCCTATCCGCAAAACGACATGGCCCCGGCCATCGTCGGTGGGCGACCTCCCGATTACATGGTCCCGATCAACCAAGTCGAACGCTCTCGCCAAGGGATGCCCGTCGGCCAATGGCGCGAAGGGCCGCGGTATTAAGTTTTGGCTTGGTTGCTACAGCTGAGGATACCCCCTCTTGGGCTGCGAGGGCGAGTTGAATAAGGGGTACGACGGCTCGAGAGTCGCTGTGACAATCGTCGCAAAATCAGTCCAAGCGGTTCAACGTTGCGGGGTTTTGATTGTCGCGGTAAGCTATCGGCCTTATAGTTCTTTTAGGAACCCTATGAAACGTCGTTGTCTCACCGCTGCACTTGCCATCGCGTACCTCGCCTTTCAGTTGGCGACGGTGCCGCACGCGCACGAAGCAGTTGCAGCTTCTGAGCACCATGGATCGCACGTACACGTTTCGTGGTTTGCAGGCGAGTCGGAATCGAGCCATACGCATCACGGCCATTCCCATGACCATGCGAATTATTCTCACACGCCTGACCGTTCCGCTGATTCAGAACACGACAGCGATGCTGTTTACCTTTCCAACGATCCCAGTATCGTGGTTGTCGGAAAGACTTTAGATGCAGTTGACGAATTGACAGTTTGCCCGATTGCGGCGGTCCCATTGTTCCAGGCCAGTGGAACTAGTGTTAACGGCGCTGACGTAGTTTCCTCGAAGAATTGCAGAACCCACTGCCCTCTCTATCTAGTGCTGCGCGCATTGCGCATCTGATTCGGCCCTCTGCCATATCTCTACGATTGTCGTAGGGATTGATGCGGCGTTTTTGGCCATCCATTTCCTTTGAGCACTTCACGTGCTGACACGGATTGATTCCATGCGAGTATTCATCGCGACAAGTTTGGTTGTTGCCGCTGCGCTAACTGGCGTGTGGGGCTATCAACAATGGCGAGCTAACCAGCGCCAACTGCCGAACGGCAACAAGCCAATGGCATCCGCGCCCACGAACGCAGCGATACCAGTGCGGCTCAGCAAGCAGGCCCGTGACAATCTTAGTTTGGTATCGAAGCCTCTCCAGTCGACAACCTTCTGGCGGACGATTGAACTGCCTGGAGTCATAGTGAATAGACCGGGTGTGAGTGATAGGGGCGTCGTATCACCAGTCAGCGGCGTCGTGACCAAAATCAACGCCTTTCCGGGGGACACAGTCGCGCCGGACGATCCGCTGTTCACGATTCGTCTCGTCAGTGAATCACTGCACGAATCGCAAATGCAGCTATACAAAGCCACGCAAGACATTGCCATTGCCGAGCAACAACGTACCCGTCTAGCCGAAGCTGCTCAAAGTGGTGCCATACCGCAATCGCGGATGATTGAAATTGACAATGAGATCAAGCGATTGAATGTTTCAGTGAAGGCGTATGAGCAAGACTTGCAGGCGCGCGGCTTGCCGCGCGAAGGAATCCAGCAAGCGGCCCAAGGTAAGTTTGTCACCGAAGTGGTTGTGCGAGCATTCCACGAAAATCCCGACGATAGAACTCCTGACTCCTACTTCGCCTACGAGATTCAGTCGTTGAAGGTTGAACTTGGTACGCAAGTCGAAGCTGGTCAACTGCTGTGTAGTCTCGCCGACCATCGGGCGCTGTTTGTTGAAGGCAGGGCGTTTAAGGATGATATGCCGCTGGTCCAAACAGCAGCGAAGAACCGCTGGGAAGTGGAGGCCGATTTTGGTTCCGAGACGGATAAAGATTGGGGCGAGCCGCCATCCCATCTGCCAATTCATCACGTCGCCAATACGATTGATCCCGACACCCGCACATTTGCTTTTTTTCTAACGCTTGCCAATCAGTCGCAGAGCTACACGACGCCGGAAGGATCATCGCGGCTGCTGTGGAGATTCAGACCGGGGGGGCGACTGAATCTACGTGTGCCAGTTGAGAAACTGGACAACGTGTTTGTGCTGCCACGCGATGCCGTTGTGCAGGAAGGACCAGAGGCTTACGTATTTCGGCAAAATGGCGAGTTGTTTGATCGTCGCCCCGTCCGCGTGCTGCTTGAAGATCGCCTGTACGCGGTGATTGCCAATGATGGCAGTATTACTCCGGGATTCTTCATTGCTCAAAACGGCGCGGCTTCATTGAATCGCGTGCTCAAAGCGCAAAGTACCAGTGGCACGCCTGCTAATGTTCACGTCCATGCCGATGGCACAGTCCATGCTGCCCACTAGCGAACCAATACCATGCTCAATGCAATAATACGATTTTCGCTTCGCTATCGGCTGTTGGTCGTCGTCATCAGCTTAACGATGTTGGTGTACGGGTCCTACCTTGCAACAACGCTGCCTATTGATGTGTTCCCAGACTTGGACCGTCCGCGTGTGGTTATCATCACGGAATGCCCCGGTCTCGCAACAGAGGAAGTCGAAACACTTGTTACACAGCCCATCGAAGTGGCCCTGCTAGGTGCTAACGGTGTGCAAGCCGTCCGCAGCCAAACGACTGCTGGATTGAACGTCATTTATATCGAGTTCGATTGGACGACTGACGTGCGGGCATCGCGGCAGATCGTGCAGGAGCGATTGGCCACATTATCGGGCATACTCCCGCCCGATATTCGGCCTCAGATGACACCAACAGCGTCGATCATGGGTCAGATTGTGATTGCCGGAATGTATCGGCAGCGCGGACCCAAAGGCGGGCTGCTTGCTCCGCTGGGTAAGACGGCTGATTTAGCCGAACTCGTTACCACAAATGGCGAGCCTTCAATCAACGTCTGGACCGTGGCGGATCGTCGCCAGCCGAGCAGTTGGAAGCCCGTGCAAGTTGAATCTGTGAAATGGGAGAACGGTAGCGGCAACAAAGCAGTTGTATCCGTTGCTGGGATTTCTCACGAAGTTGTTTTTCCATCTCCCCAGCAACAGTTGATGGACTTGAGAACCACCGCCGATTGGGTCGTGCGACCACGCTTGCTCAAGATTCCCGGCATCGCAGAAGTGTTTGTGCAAGGTGGGGACAGGAAACAATATCAAGTACTCGTCGATCCCACGGCCCTGCTCGATTACGGCGTCACGCTTCAACAAGTGGAAGCTGCGATTGAAGAAAGCAATATCAACACCAGTGGTGGGTTCGCCGTGCAGGGCGAAACTGAACGGCCCATTCGTATCCTAGGACGCCTTGGCCCCGCTGCGGATCGTGTCATTCAAGATTTAGAGAAAGCTCCCATTAGCGAGAACAACGGGCGTCCAGTGTTGCTCGAAAACGTCGCTCGCATTGTTGAGGGGCCACAATTCAAACGCGGGGATGGGAGCATCAACGGAAGTTCGGGCGTTGTCTTTACACTTGCGAAACAACCCCACGTCGATACCCGTGCTCTGACCGAACAGATTTCAGTTGCATTACGCGAGGCTGAATCTTCGCTTTCCGCAGACATAATTATTAACAGTGAACTGTTTCGCCTCAAGAATTTCATCGATCGTGGCATTTTCAACGTGGGCGAAGCGCTGGTCATTGGAGCCGTGCTAGTAACCATCATTTTGTTCTTGTTCCTACTGAATTTCAGAACGACGTTCATCACTCTCACCGCGATCCCCATGTCGCTTGTTATCACGACATTAGTATTCCGTCTGCTCAGTTTGGCCACCGGCACGCAGCTTTCCATCAATGTGATGACTCTTGGCGGTATTGCCGTCGCAATGGGCGAACTTGTGGACGATGCGATTGTGGACGTGGAAAACATCTTCCGTCGCTTGAAGGAAAATAATGCTGCGGCTGAACCCAAACCAGCAATTGTTGTTGTTTACGAAGCCAGCAAAGAGATTCGCAATGCAATCGTCTTTGGAACTCTAGTCGTCATTCTGGTATTTCTTCCTCTGTTCGCCTTGTCGGGTGTTGAAGGACGCTTGTTTGCACCACTGGGGATCGCCTATATCGTTTCAATTCTCGCTTCGCTTGTCGTGTCGCTCACGCTTACGCCTGTTCTCAGCTATTATCTGTTGCCTCAGTCGAAAGCGACTCATCGTGAAGGCGACGGACCATTGCTCGCTCTGCTCAAAGTTCTTGCTAGCCCACTAATTCGATTGAGCATGGCTATACCGGGTGTCCTGCTGCTTGTGACATGGGCCACTGTGGGCATTGCTGGTTGGCAGCTTGCTCACTTAGGCCGTGACTTCCTCCCTCAGTTCGATGAAGGAAGTATTCTCGTCAACGTCACGCTTCCACCTGGATCGTCGCTGGACGCTTCCAACCAGGTTTCGAGTCTGATCGACGCTAAGTTTCGTGAGCGACAGCAATCTGCTGAGAATCCAGACGGTGAGATATTACACTTCGTTCGTCGAACGGGACGGGCGGAAATGGACGAGCACGCCGCACCGGTGAACGCTGGCGAATACATCTTGAGCATCAATCCTGCTGCCCAGCATGACCGCGATGAAATCATAGATGGATTGCTCAAAGAATTACGCGAGGAAGTGCCGGGCGTTGATATTGAAGTGGAGCAACCACTTGCCCACCTAATCAGTCACATGGTTTCAGGGGTCTATGCTCAGATCGCCATTAAGGTCCACGGCGACGATCTGGATACGTTGCTTGGCGCTGCCGAACAAATTAAAGCTGCGATTACTGACATTCCTGGTTTGACGCCCCCCGTCATCGAGCCAATCCGCCAAACGCCTGAACTGCAAATTGAATTGCGAGGCGAAGAATTGGCACGCTATGGCCTGACTCGTGCTTATGTCGCGGAGATATTGCAGACAGCCTTACAAGGGCGAGTCACGTCACAGGTTCTTGAAGGGCAACGACGCTTTGACTTGCTCGTGCGGCTTGAGGAAGCCTACCGCACGGACTTTGCGAATCTTGGGCGTTTGCGGATTGATTTGCCGGACAACCGTGGACAAGTGGAGCTATCGAAGATTGCGCAGATTGGTGAAGGAGTCGGGCCGAATGCGATCAACCGTGAGAATGCCCGACGACGCATCGTGATACGTTGCAATACCCAAGATCGCGACTTGGCCAGCGCGGTAACTGAGATTCAGGACCGCGTGAACGAACGGGTGAAGCTGCCAACAGGCTATTTTATTGAGTACGGGGGGCAGTTTGAAAGCCAGCAACGGGCTACCACCTTGATTGTGATACTAGCGGGCGTATCCGTAGTCGGCATGTTCGTTGTCTTAATGATCCTCTATCCGTCCGTGCGGATCGTTTTGCAAATCCTCAACGCTTTGCCGACGGCGTTTATAGGCGGTGTGTTGGGACTCGTTTTGACGGGTCAGAGTCTTACTGTCGCCAGCCTTGTGGGGTTCATTTCCCTTGGCGGTATCGCAGTGCGAAATGGCATCTTGCTTGTCACACACTACTTTCACCTGATGCGCGAGGAATACGAGCCGTTCAGTAAGGCGATGATCTTGCGTGGCAGCTTGGAAAGACTGGCCCCGGTTTTGATGACGGCACTTACGGCAGGCATTGGGCTGCTGCCGCTGGTAGTAGGTGGGCAAGAGCCAGGCCGTGAAATCCTCTATCCCGTCGCCACGGTGATTCTTGGCGGCTTAATTACGTCAACCTTTTGCGAGTTTCTGATTCATCCGGGCTTGTTTTGGAAATACAGCGGGCATGACGCTGAACGACTAATTGCTTACCAGGATGAAAGTGACGATCTAACCTGACTTCCTTTTTCAACACTAGGAGAATGAAAGATGACCAAGTATTTACTAGCGATGATGGTTGTTGCTGCGACTCTCCCTGTCGTCGGTTGCGGTGAGAAAGCCACCCCGCCTGCCCCCAATCAAACGGCACAAGCGCCAGCCGCCGAGGAAGATCATCACCACGGCACAGGCCCTCACGGCGGCACAATCGCGGACTGGGGCGGTGGCGTGTACCACGTGGAGTTCACTGTCGATCACGGTAAGAAATCAACAGCGGTTTACATTCTCGGCAGCGATGGTAAGTCGCCACAGCCCATTAAGGCCGACAAGATAATGCTGAGCATCACCGAACCTGCAACTCAAGTTGAACTAAAGGCCGATCCGTTGGCTGGCGAAGCAGCGGGAACATCATCGCGGTTCGTTGGTGAGCACGACAACCTTGGCATTGTTCGTGAGTTCGCAGGCTCGATCACGGGAGAAGTTGACGGTACGCCTTACGCTGGTGACTTTGTCGAAGTTGCTGGCGACCACGGCCACGAGCACTAAGGACGAAACCATGTGGAACATATTCCGCGTGGCGATTGCAGCAGTCACCATCGTCGCAGTGGCGGAGTTATCCAAACGCTATCCGCGCTATGGTGCCCTGCTGTTGTCGTTGCCGATTGTGAGCATCTTGGCATTCGCCATGAGTTGGCATCAGCATCACGATATGGTGGCGATCTCCAAGCTCGCAAGAGAAACTTTGATTCTGGTTCCCTTAGGCCTACCGTTCTTTGTGCCGTTTGCATTTGCCAACGAATTAGGGATTGGATTTTGGCTGGCGATGGCACTGGGGAATGGATTGGCTGCGGCGACAATTGGCGCTTGGTTCATGCTGGGACCCAATAGTTAGCCAGCGTGACCTTCGTGCCGTGATAGCAGAGCCAGCGTCATTACAGCCGTAATAAGCCGAAATCTGGAAAGAATGGCAAAGAAAATTGGAATCATCTAAATAGGTTATCCAAACAGAAGAAACTGGACGAAATCACGATATGGCAAGGACTCGCCATCGCGCGGGAAGGATTCCCAGCATGAACCAATTCCATGATCACCGCTGCTATAAGCCATGCCAATGGCCTACCTTAATCCGGTCAGGTCTAGGCCTTGCACTGGCATTCAGCATAGCATCCGTCAGCTTAGCTGATGAGATCATCACACTACAGTATCCCGAGAGCATTGTCGCCAAGGGCGAAGCTCTGCCCATACCAAAGCCAGTGCCATTGCCTGCAACAGAGGAACCTGCCGTACTGACTCTGGAAGAACTAGAGCAAATGGCACTCGCAGCGAATCCCTCGGTGCGAAGAATGTGGGCGTTGGTCGGTGCGGCTCGGGGTAACTTAGTACAAGTGGGACTGCCTCCCAATCCAAGCGTTGGTTATGAAGGCCAGCAGTTGGGGAGCGGCGGACTTGCGGAACAACATGGTGTCTTATTCAGTCAGGAATTTGTTCGCGGCGGTAAGTTGCGACTTAACCGGGCCGTGGCCGAGCGTGAGCGGATGCAAGTTGAGCAAGAACTTGCCGCCCAAGAGCAGCGCGTCCTGACCGATGTGAGAATTGCCTACTATGAAGTTGTGCTTGCTCAACGACAAATCATTCTTACCGACAATTTGATTCGCATTAGCGGTGAGGGTTCACAGTCTGTTGACGCATTGTTTCAAGCCAAGGAAGTGGGCCGTGTTGATATCCTCCAAGCACAGCTGGAAATCGAGAACGCCCGCATACTTGCGCAGAATGCCCAGAACCGCCACGACGCGGCTTGGCGAAGTCTCGCCGCGGTTGTGGGAACTCCCGAGTTGGCACCCCAGCCACTCGAAGGCGATGCCGAACAACCGCCCCGAGAGTATGGGTTTGAGGAATCACTGGCACGGCTGTTGGAATTGAGTCCAGAGATTTCAGCCGCAGCCATAGAAGTGGAGCGAGCAAGTCTAGCCCTGCAACGAGCCCGTGCTGAACCCGTGCCCAATGTCAACTTTCAAGGATTGGTGAACTGGCAAGACAACGGCATCGGTGGCAAGCCCGATGGCGGGGTAGCCGTCAGCCTCCCCATCCCCTTCTTCAATCGAAACCAGGGAGCAATCGCTCGTGCCGAGCATGAAGTTGTCGCGGCCAAGCAAGCACTCTCTCAACTGAGTCTTGATCTCCAGAATCGCCTCGCGCCTATTTTTGAGCAATACTCGAATGCCCGCAACCAAGTCGAGCGATACAATGCGATTATTTTACCGGCTGCCCAAGAGTCCCTGGACCTGACACGGCAAATGTATGAAGCCGGGGAAGCGAACTACACAGCATTGTTGACGGCCCAAAGAACTTATTCGCAAACACAAATCAATTATCTCGATGCCGTGCGGACACTCCGCGTTGCCGAAGTAGAAATCGAAGGACTCTTGTTACGTGGAAGTCTGCAAACAGCTCCCCCAGCCATCGCGGTTGGTAACGTCAACGGAAGTTCGTCCAATTCTGCGGAACTTCTGGATTTTCGAGGTCGTTAATCTGGATACTTGAGTTAGTCGCTTAAGATAAAACGGGGGCAGGTTCACTACTTCCATCCCCCCCTTTTCTGCCCCGCGTGCAGTTCGATCCCTATCCGCAAAACGACATGGCCCCGGCGATCGTCGGTAGTCGTCCTCCCGATTACATGGTCCCGATCAACCAAGTCGAACGCTCTCGCCAAGGCATGCCCGTCGGCCAGTGGCGTGAGGGGCTGCGGTATTAAGGTGCGGATTTCAAGTTCTACCACCAGGACTTTATTTGGTACGCCCTTCCGCTATTCGCCAATGAAGTGTGCAAGTAACTCCGGACACGCCGACATTCCGCGCATCGAGACCGGCAGGTCGGGGCTTCGATGCCAATGCGATGGCGTCGTCAAAGTGATTCAACAATTGCGGAGGTCTTTCTCACCGCCCGCAGTTTCTTTGAGACATAACTCCCAACGGATGGTCGAAACGATGCATCTTGGTAAACCAGCGAATACACATCGGTGTGGCCACCGATGCAACTTGGCGACATGCTGTTAGCACCCCTTGAGCGTCACTCCGGTGTTGCGAAGTAAACTGCCTTGCGCTACTCAGGACGATTGGTCATGGGCTGGCAAGGTCGCTATGCGAGTGAAGCAAGGACTGTCATGCCTGTGCGTCGGTTATCCGTGTGCAGGTGTGCGTGAGCCAATCCGCCGGAACGCGACACAGATTGCGCCAAGGAAGAGTGCACCAGAAGACGGTTCCGGAACTGTAGTATTGAGTAATACCACACCGCCAAGTCGAGGAACAGTGTGGGTAAACGAGGTTCCATCGGTGTACCTGCCACTCAGCAGACTGCCTTCGTACTGAAGATCGAAACCGAATACGGAGAGAGTGGCACCTCCCTGTATTAAGATATCGCCATTCACTTGCCCGCCGTGCATGAGGACGGTGCTACCCGAATAGGCGATGATCCCCGGTGCCTGATGGATCACGTAACCGCTACCCGGGTACTCTGGTTCGGTCGAGATCCCGCCTTCGAAATAGCCGTCGTAGATTGTTATATCGCTTTCTACAAGTACTAGTCCGTCACCTCCAGTGGTACTCCATAACCAAGTTGTCGACCTTGATTCGCCACCAATGAAAGTTCCGCCATAAATTTCTCCCGACGACTGCCGGAGATGCAACGCTTCACCAGCCGAAACTGTCGCTAAGTCTCCGTTATTACCTGTGTAACTGGCATCTCCGCCTCGAAAGTACCCGCCATCGATGCGGATGTGACCGCCGCCGCGAAATTCAATCGCGTCAGTTACAACAACAAAATCTTCCGGTGGCCCAGTGCGAGAAGGGCTGATGATTTCTGTTCCATCCAAGACGTGGTAGTCAATGTCCTGCGTCACGTACAAAAGAGAATGAGGTCCCGGCCCAATTACGACGGGGCCAACCGCGTATGCAGTATTGGATGGCACGGAGATGCCACAGAGAACAGCAGCGAACCCGATTAAGCGCCAGTTCATCAGCCCCAACTTTCGTTCTAGGATCTTTCGTTCATCTGAATGTGTGTGAGAACCCACATATTGTAGAGGGGCCGTTAACGATTAGCAATGATAAACGCCGAGCGACATTGAGGCGAGACACACGTCCGAGAGTTCTTGATCCTCCAACGCGACCTCGGCTACATCGAGCTGAGCCGTAAATTCAGCTGGTCAAAATGCCCAATTAGGGCGTTTCTTGGGCGATTCGGCTGACAAATCCGGGTCTCCAGACTCGCGGCGGGGGTCAACGCCGCCCGCCGTTTTAGTGAGCACGATCTGCGATAGGTTGCATCGACTTCGCGGAGATAGAAAGATTCGTTCGCCGCAGAGGTCGTTTTCACCGACCGCTCTACGACGTGGGCAAAACCGTAGTCAAAGTGGTAGCGCTTGATGGTCTGCGAAGCTATGAGTTCGTAACTCATGTCGAACCGACAATGGGTATATCATTATGTTTCCCTTGGGAGCAAGCATTCAGCTGTCCTCTGTGATATCTACCAAATTCTTTTCAAAACGAATGCACTTGGCAGCATGCTCCGCTAACACATGGCATGCCCTCTGGCAGCGAATCAGTCGTCATTCTCTGAAATCCTATCCTTGACGGATTGTTCCCTCAAAAAATCTCAACCGCGATCCTTCGGCAACAAAGCGCCGGTGCGCGGGTTGCGATAATAAAGCGCAAAATAGGGCCGGAATAATCGGACGGTGGCCGCCGGAAGTTGACCACGGATTTGGGCCGATTATTCTGTACTCCTAAAGGATTTGAGCTCCTCTCGTCCTGCCCCACCCCCTGCCGCCAGGCGCTTGAGATCGAAGCCCATGCATGCTCACCGCTGAAGTTAAGCTCAGCGCGTGGGAACGTCCTGCAGAAGCGCGTCGAGCGAGCGGGCTGACCATGCATTCCACCTATTAGCCCATTGCAACCTTAGATGCCTCAACTTATGCCCCGACATTCCTCCACATGCTTTGAACTTCGTTGCCCACTCGCCAGCTCACTGTTTCGCTTGCTGGCTTTGATGGCAATTTTCTCGATGACGCTCACTCAGGTGCGGGCACAGATTACCTGGACTGGTGGCGTCGGCAATTACGGTGACGGCGCCAATTGGAGCGGGGGAGCCGTGCCAATGAATAGCGAGGCGATTCTGATCAACAACGGAGGTACCGCGCAGATCGCTGGTACCAATTCGTACTCAGTAGGCAACGTCACTCTAGGATCGGGTGGCGCCGGCACGCTGGAAGTTGGCAGCGGCATTAACACCGAGTTGGACGCCAATGAGTTCTACGTCGGGTACCAGGGATTGGGAACGTTCACCATCGGATCGGAGGCATTGCTGGGGGCGGGCGATTTCTGGGCCGGCTATGCTTCGGGAGCCACGGGAATTGTGAATGCAAGCGGTGCTTACTTGTCTCCCTTCACCGTCTATCTCGGCTACGAGGGCGATGCCACCGTGACTCTGGAGAATGGTTCCACGTTACAGAGTACGACCGGCTATGTCGGCTACTCGTCCGGTTCGCATGGTGTCGTGAATCTCACGGACAGTACCTGGAAGGCCGAGAATCAAGGCAATCCCCGTGATATCACGGTTGGGCTGAGTGGCTGGGGCGAAGTCCAGGCCATCACCTCGCAGCTATCGGTCGACAACCTTGTTGTTGCTGCCAACACCGGTTCAGTCGGCGACGTATCCGCCAGTGGCGGCACCCTCACCATCGAGCAGGAACTCACCGTCGGTAGCGCTGGTACCGGCACGCTTACGCTTACGAACGCGGCGTCCGCCCAGATCGGTGGAACAGTATCGATCGGCATGGATGGCAACGGAACCCTCGACACGACCGACGCAGACTTTCATGCCCCAGAGCTGTTTGTCGCACAGAACGGCGGATCGACGGGTTCGGTGACCGTGTCGGGCGGCACCATGACTCTGACGGGTGAACTTCACGTCGGCGCGGGTGGCACTGGCACGTTCACGCTTGAAGGTGGAGCAGCTCTCAACACCGACAAAGGCAACATGGGCTTTGCAGCAGGTTCGACGGGAACCATCGACGTCCTCGATGGCACCTGGACCAATACGCAGGCCATTTTTGTGGGGGTATCCGGTGAAGGAACTCTGAACATTGGCGCGCAAGGCGTCATCCACAGCGAGAGCGGTTACATCAGTCAGGAAGCCATCGGCGAGGGCAAAGTCAATTTCACCGGAGGTTCCTGGATCATGTCCAACACGCTGGCGGTCGGCGTCAATGGGAATGCGGAACTCAACATGACCGGTGGCGAGATCTCTTCCCAATGGGCGCAGGTCGGGCTCTCCGGACATTCGTTGGGCGTTGTTCAAGTCGACAATGCAACTTGGACCACCGGCCAGACGCTGACGATCGGTGTCGATGGCAATGGCGGCGAGTTCTACGCAAGCAATGGCGCGAACGTAACTGCGGGTGCGATCGAACTGGCAGCCAGCGCGAACGTCACCGGCTTGCTCGAAGTTGTCGATTCGACCCTCACCACAGAGACTATTCTGCAAGGTGGAGGGAGTGGGTCGCTCTCTTTCTCGGGAGCTCAATTGAAACTGCTGGGGGGCTCGTCGGTTATCGACTCACTTCTCATCAATGGCTTCGCAGCGGACGCAGTGGTTTTAGGAACTGGGGGCCTGACGGTCGACACGCAAGGTGGCAACGCACAGATCCCCACCATCCTGAGTGGAACGGGTGGCCTGACCAAAGGGGGTGCCGGTCGACTCAGGCTCACGGCGGCGAATAGCTACGAGGGTGGCACGACGATCGCAGGCGGCTTACTCGAGCTCACCAACAGCGGCGCACTCGGAACCGGAAATGTCGCCGTGGGATCCGGTGAACTCCGTGCTTACAACAGCGTGACACTCGCCGGTGATCTCAACGGGGGCATTCAACTCATCTCCGTGTCCGGCGGTCAGATGGGAGTTTTCTCGGCGGTCACGAACCAGACATTCACGCTCGCGCCTCTCGATTTCCTGCTTGTCGATGGCTCGACGATGCAAGTTGGCAGCAGCGGGCAAACCGGCACCGTGGTCTTCGCGCCCTCCGGTGCGGTGGCGCTTCCCGGTGATGCGTCGCTCAATGTCGCCGCGGGTACAATGGTCGCCGCGAACAGCGGTCTCGAATTCATCACCTCCGTGGCGACCTCAACCACGGTGGATTCCGGTTCCACGCTCGATTTCCAGGACCACCTTTCCACCGGCGGCATCCGGGCCCTGTATGGTGAGGGGACCGTCAACATGGGCACCTCTTCTTCGACCATGCTGATCGTCGATTCCGGCAACTTCGCTGGTAACATCGCAGGCAACGGCGGCCTTGTGAAAGATTCGACCGGCATCCTGACGCTCACCGGGCAAACTGCCTTCATCGGCGGGACGACCGTCAACGCGGGGACGCTTATCGTCGATGGCTCGCTTTCGTTCGGCTTGGGATCGGCGTGGGTCAACACCGGCGGCACGCTGGGTGGCAGCGGCATGGTGGGTGATGTGGCACTCAACGGCGGCACGCTTTCCCCCGGCAACTCGGCCGGAACACTCACAATCGCCGATCTTCTCTGGACATCTGGCACTCTGCTCTTCGACCTTGGACCCACCCCTGCCGAGTCCGACCTGCTCAACGCCATCGAGCTCGAAGGACTCTCCACCACCTCCACCTACGAGTTCACCTTCGTGAACAACGGTTGGAGTGTTGGCACGACCTACGACCTCATCACGTTCGACGCTTCGACGATCCCTATCGAACAATTCAAGTACACCAACGGCAACGGCTTCGACGGCATCTTCGCCTACAACGGTAATACCCTGCAGTTCACCGTGAGTGTCGGGGCTGTCATTCCCGAGCCTTCCACAGGTGTGCTGCTCATGCTGATGGCCATGCCCGCCCTAGCGCATCGCGCTCGCAGTCAAAGGGCCACTCAGCGGTGATGTTGTCGCTAGTGCATGTCCCTTTCGATGTGAGCGCCCGTGTCGTCCTCCCGATGACATGGTCCCGATCAACCAAGTCGAACGCTCTCGCCAAGGGATGCCAGTCGGCCAGTGGCGTGAAGGGCCGCGGTATTAAGTTTTAGGCTTGGTTGCTGCAGCTTAGGACATGCCCACCTTACGTAGTTGGGTGACGGCGGAATATCCGCGGAGTACGCCAATGAGCTTGATACAGTTCCAGGCTCAATTCTTATGGGAAATGTCGGCTTAACATTCCCGTTCCCGAGCCGAGCGGACTCGTGTTAATGCTGTTTTTGTATGGCCTAGCTTGCAGGAGTTTATGTAAATTTGGTTAAGACTGCTCTGTCGAAAACCTAGTCGCACGGGATAATCATGATGTTGTGTGTCAGGACTCGAAGTGTGATTTCGCGTGACTGAGACCAGAAGGTTCTCGCCCGCAGGGCGGATCCCATCGAGCGTTTGATCATGCTGTTGACGG